>JACPFL010000018.1 GCA_016183025.1 Deltaproteobacteria bacterium
GGGGGCAGAGGGCGACATCGCGTTCCTGCGCTGGGGCACGTCCGGTGGGCTCCCGGTGGTCGTGCTCTCCCCGTCCACGGTGGCGGAGTGCTACCGGCTGACGGTCGAGGCCTTCAACGTGGCCGAGCGCCTGCGCTGCCCGGTCTTCCTGGCCTCGAGCAAGGAGCTGGCCCTGACCCGGGAGCGGGTCTCGGTCGCCAGCCTGGCCCCACTGCCGGTGGAGGAGCGCGTGCCGGCGGCGCCGGGGGCCCCCTACCTTCCGTACGCGGTGCGAGGCCAGGAAGAGGTCCCGGCGTTCGCGCCGATCGGCGGCGACCAGCTCGTTCGGTTCACGACCTCCACGCACGACGAGGCAGGGAACATCACCGGCGACCCCGCCAGGATCGGCCGCCTGGTGACCCACCTGGCCGCGAAGATCACGGCGGGCGCCCCGAGCCTGACCCGGGCCGACCTCCGGGAAGGGGCGCAGGTTCTGGTCGTGGCCTACGGCGTGGTCGCCCGCGCTGCACGGGAGGCGGTGCAGCTCGCCCATGCCCGGGGGCGGCGCGTCTCGCTCCTCACGCTCCAGACCCTGTTCCCGGTGCCCGAGGCGGCGATCCAGCAGGCGGCGGTCGGGGTGCGGCGCGCGGTCGTCCCGGAGCTGAACCTGGGGCAGTACCGCCTGGAGGTGGAGCGGCTGCTCCCCGGGTGCGCGGTCGTGGGCGTGAACAAGATGAACACCGAACTCCTCTCCCCGCAGGAGATCCTGGAGCAGGGCGGGCTGTGCGCTTCCTGAGGCAGGACCGCTCGCTGCCGTTCTGCCCGGGGTGCGGCCATGGCCGGATCGTGACCGCGCTCGATGGGGCGCTGGAACGCCTGGGTCGCGACCCCCGGCGCGTGGTCATCGTCTCCGACATCGGGTGCGTGGGGCTGTGCGACCAGTATTTCTCGACGCACGGCTTCCACGGCCTGCATGGCCGGTCGGTCACCTACGCCGCCGGCCTCCGTCTGGCCGACCCCGAGCTCACCGTGATCGTCCTCATCGGGGACGGCGGCTGCGGGATCGGCGGGACGCACCTGGTCAACGCGGCGCGCCGTAACGTGGGGATCACCGTCCTGGTCTTCAACAACTTCAACTTCGGGATGACCGGCGGCGAGCACTCGGTGACCACGCCGGCCGGCGCCCTCACCACCACCACGCTCGCAGGCAACATCGAGCGGCCGCTGGACATCTGCGGGCTGGTCATGGCCGGGGGCGTCGGGTGGGTGGGCCGGAGCACGATCTACGATCAGCAACTCGGCGAGCTGATCGCCGAGGCGATCGCCTTCGACGGATTCGCGCTCCTCGACATCTGGGACCTCTGCACCGCGTATTACGGGCGGGTGAACCGGCTCGGGCCCAAGGCCATGGCGGAGATGGCCGCCACGCTGGGGTTCTCGATGGGTGTACTGCAAAAGGTGCCCGGGGAGGAGTGGCTGGACGCCTACCGACGGCGGGCTGCTGCCGGGCCGCCCGCGGCCAGGATCCGCGACCTCACCCCGGAGTTCCTGCCGGGGCCTGCCGGGCGCAGCCGGCGCCTGGAGATCGTCCTGGCCGGGAGCGCCGGGCAGAAGGTGCGCTCGGCCGCCACCGCCCTGGGGACCGCCGCGATCCTGTCCGGGCTGCACGCGACGCAGAAGGACGACTACCCCATCACCGTCATGACCGGCCATTCGGTCTCCGAGGTCATCGTCAGCCAGGAGGAGGTCGGCTTCACCGGGATCGTGGCGCCGGACGCCGCGGTCATCCTCTCCCCGGAAGGACAGGTTCGGACAGCTGCCCGTGTCCAGCGGATGCGCCCGGGTGGGCTGGTGCTCATTGATGACCAGCTCCCCCGGCCTGAGACTCCGGCCCGGGTCCTCTCCCTGCCGCTCCGGGCCACGGCCGCGACCATCCAGAGGCATGCCCTGGCGCCGCTGGCCCTGGGCTCCCTGGTCGGGGCCACGGGGCTGCTGCTCCCCGAGGCGCTGTCCCGCGCCTTCAGCCTGCTTCAGGACCCCTCCACGGCCGCCGGGAGCCAGCGGGCCCTGGCCGCCGGAATCGCGCTCACACATCCATCGGGCCCGTAACACCAGTAGAAATCTCCCCGCTCTGCTCGTAGCGAGTTCGTTTGCCCCGCGACGTCCATGTCCGCCATCGGGCGGAGTATTTCAGCGCGCCCCGCGTGCGGCCAATCCGCTTTCATCCGGACGGCCGCCCTCGTGCGGCGAATGCGCCTGAGACAGCCTGTCGTGACACCCTGTCGGGATGGGCGACAGGGTGTCCTCCTCCTCGCAGGCCCCTCACAGGGTGGCCTGGTCTCGCAATCCCCGGTAACCGCGAGGGATTCCACGGGAGACGGTCGGGAAGAGGCGCGGGCATGTGGGTTGCTCCTGCGGCCGATGCCGGACACACCGAGCCTTCAGGGTTGCCAGCGATCAGCCGTCGATGTCTGGAACGATTCGGGGGGAGTGGGAGCAATGCAGGCGTTCAGATCGACCGATTCAGCACGAGAGGTCTCTGAGAGGGGAATCGGCCGTGACCTCGCCTTGAGCAGGGCGCGTCAGCCCGGGCTCTGGGGGATCGTCCTGGCCGGAGGGGAGGGCGAGCGGCTCAGGGGTCTTTCGGAGAAGCTCGCCGGGTATCCATGCCCCAAGCAGTACTGCAGCATCCTCGGCGAGCACTCCATGATCCAGCACACCCTGGCCAGGGCCGAATCCTTGATCCCGCCCCAGCAGATCTTGGTCGTCGCGGGCAAAGGGCACCAGAAGGAGATCGAGGAGCAGCTCCCCCACCGTCCCCGGGGGACCATCCTGTTCCAGCCGCGGAACCGGGAGACGGCCCCGGGAGTCCTCCTCCCCCTGACCTGGATCGCCCGGTGGGATCCTCGGGCGATCGTGGTGATCCTCCCCTCGGATCATTTCATCCTGGAAGAGGCCCGGTTCATGGCGCATGTGCGGCGGGCCACGGTGCTCATCGAGCAGGCCCAGGAGTGCTGCATCCTGCTGGGGGTGGACCCCGACGCCCCGGAGACCGGCTATGGCTGGATCGAACCACTCCCGGCAGAGGAAGGGGAGGGGTTGTATCGTGTCAGGGGGTTCTACGAGAAACCGGATCGCGTGATGGCGGCGCGCCTGTACCAGGCTGGCTGCCTGTGGAACACCCTGGTGGTGGTCGCGAAGGTGGCAACCCTCCTGCAGCTCTACCGGGCGTACCTCCCTGATCTCTATGACCGGTTCCAGCGGATCGCTCCCGTCCTGGGGACCGCTGGGGAGAGGGAAGCCCTGGAGGAGGTCTATGCGGGGATGCCGGCCATCAACATCTCCCGCAGCCTCTTTCAAGAGAACCCACCAAACCTCAGGACCCTGAGGGTGACCGGGGTGCTGTGGAGCGACTGGGGGAGCCCGAGGCGGATCCGCCAGACCCTGGAGCGGATCGGGAGGTTGCCCGAGCTTGCGCTCAAGCTCCTGAGACGGGGGCACAACCCGGAGGAAGTTCTCGGGTCGGAGTAGCTCCGGGGCACACCCAATACCGATTCACGACCCTTACCCGGTACGGCAAGGGTGATTGCTGCCAAGGCCCCCTATCGGACAATTTGTCAGGGGGAGGTGATAGAATGCAAGAGGAGGGGGTTCTCAGAGCGACGAGTGAACCGTTATCCCCCTGAAATCACACTGCTTCACCTCACCAGATCGTGGGCATAGACGCTGCTACCTCACCTCCTGGAACCTATGGCACCCGAACTATCCAGAACCGCGCTGGAGCAGTATCTCCGGGAGGTCTTGGGCCCCGAGACCGAGCTGGTGGCGGTGCGGGAGCTGGAGGGCGGAGTGCTCCGGCCCGCCTCCGACGTCAAAGGGTTCGGCTACGGGCACCCTCTGGAGGTGGAAGTCCGGCGTCGGGGCGTGCTCCAGCGTTTCGTCTTGGGACGGACGCGGGAGGAGACGGGGTTTGGCCACGAGCACTTCGCGGACCGGGCCCAGGGGTTGCTCTGGAACCACGCCGCATTCAACCGGCTCCTCCGGCATGCCCGCAGCCGCGATGTCGGCTTCCTCACGCGCTCGGGGGCCCTCCGGTCAGCCGGAGACGCGGTGGAGTTCGTCCAGCTGGTCGAGAAGGTGGAGGGCCGCCAGTACCGCGTCGATCTGGAGCGGCTCCTCGCCACCGGGGCGCTCACCGGGCTTGATCGAGCACGCGCCCTGGCGCTGGCAGATTACCTGGTGGAGATCCACGGGGTCCGCCAGGACGCCCCGCACCTCTACGACCGCCGCCTCCGCGAGCTCGTTGGCCATGGCGAGTGCATCATGGGGGTGGTGGACAGCTACCCGCGCCCCTACCCCCTCCTGCCTGACGGGACCCTGGAGCGGATCGAGCAGACCTGCCTTGCCTGGCGCTGGCGCCTGAAGGCCCACGCAGACCGGCTCTGCCAGGTCCACGGCGATTACCACCCCTGGAACATCCTCTTCCGCGACGGGACGGACTTCTCTCTGCTGGACCGCAGCCGGGGGGAGTGGGGAGAGGCCGCGGACGACGTCTCCTGCCTGGCCATCAACTACCTCTTCTTCGCCCTGCATCGGGAGGGGCGGCTCGGAGGGCCCTTCGAGGTGCTCTTCCGCCTGTTCTACGACCGCTACGTGGAGAAGACGGGCGATGACGCGCTCGGGCTCGTGATCGCCCCGTTCTTCGCGTTCCGCGGGCTGGTCCTGGCCAGCCCCCTCTGGTACCCGCGCCTGCCCGACGCGGTGCGGCAGGCGCTCTTCCGATTCATCGAGCACGTGCTGGCGGTTGAGGCCTTCGAGCCCGAGGCCGTGAACCGGTACCTGGAGGGATAGCCGTGGCCTGGGCGATCTGGATCACCGGCCTGCCCGGCAGCGGGAAGACCACGCTGGCCCGCCGCGTGGAGGCACGCCTCCAGGCCCGGGGCGTGCCCGTCCGGGTCCTGGAGCTGGACGAGATCCGCAAGATCGTCACGCCCGAGCCGAGCTACTCTGCGCAGGAGCGGGAGATCCTGTATGGGGCCTTGGCGTACATGGGCAGTCTCCTGACCGAGGTGGGGTGGAACGTGATCATCGACGCCACCGGCCACCTGCGCCGCTACCGGGACCGGGCCCGGGCGCTTGTCCCGGTCTTCGGCGAGGTGTACCTGGACTGTCCCCTGGAACTCTGCCGCCAACGGGAGGGCGCGCGGGTTGGGGGGCATGCCCCTGCCAGGATTTACGCGCGGTCCGGTCGGCCGGGGGCCACCGTGCCCGGCGTGGATGTGCCGTACGAGATCTCCCCACGGCCCGAGCTGACCCTGCGGGGTGACGTCCCCCCCGACCAGGCCACGGCCCGGGTGCTCCAGCTCATCGCGCAGATGAGCGGGGAGGGGAAGCCAGGGACGCCAGGAGGTGGCTGTGATGTATGAGCGGTTGCTGGTTCCGCTGGATGGGTCGGAGGTGGCCGAGGTCGTCCTCCCCTTCGCAGAGTCTCTGGCCGGGCCCCTGGACCTGCAGATCACGCTTGTGCGGGTGGTGGAGCCGCTGCGGCACGTGCCTGCCGAGGGGGCCTACCTGGTCAACTACAACCAGGTGCTCGTCGAGCAGGAGAAGGAGGCGCGGGCCTACCTGGAGGAGGTGCAGGGCCGGCTGCAGCGCAGGGGGCTGAAGGCGGCGGCCGAGGTCCGAACCGGGCTGCCGGCTGAGGTGATCCTGGAAGTGGCGGCCGAGCGGAAGGCCGACGTGATCGCCATGTGCACGCATGGGCGCACAGGCCTGAAGCGCCTGCTCTTCGGGAGCGTGGCCCAGCAGGTGCTGAGTCGCTCGCCCCTGCCGGTGCTCCTGGTCCGGATGCCCGAGGGGATGGGCGACTGAGCGGCGGGCCGATGCCGGTCCCGTACGAGCGTGTCCTGGCGGCGGTCGACCTGAAAGCGGTGGCCCCGCAGGTGCTGGGGCATGCGGTGGCGCTGGCCCGCGCCTCCGGGGCGGCCCTCCGGGTCGTGCATGTCGTCTATGATCTTCGTGACTTCACGGGGGTCTTCCTGGCTGAGGAGGGCCTTCCGAAGCTCCAGGCCGAGATGGTGCGCGCCGGGGAACGGGGGCTGGAGGAGCTGTGCCAGGGGGTGGACTACCCCCTGGAGCGGCGCGTGCTGGTCGGGGACCCGTTCATCGAGCTGATGCGGGAGGCCGAGGCCTACCAGCCCGACCTCCTGGTGATCGGCGCCCACGGGGTGGAGACCTACGCCCACAAAGTCTTCGGGAGCACGGCCCACAAGGTGGTCAACCACGCCCGGTGCTCGGTGCTCTGTGTCCGCGCCTGACCGGCCGGCCCTGTTTCACCGAGGTTAGGACCTGGCCGGAGGAAGGAGGAGGCAGCGTGCAGGGGAGTGTGCGCCCGATCCTGGAGGTGGCCGCTCGGCTTGGGCTCGACCCGGCCGTGGTGGAGCCGTACGGGCGGTTCAAGGCCAAGGTCGCCCTGGAGGCGATTGACCCCGCGCGAGCCACCGGACAGCTCATCCTGGTCTCCGCCATCACGCCCACCCATGCGGGGGAGGGGAAGACCACGACGAGTATTGCACTCGCCCAGGGGCTGGCCCGCCTCGGGCAGAAGGTCTGCGTGGCCCTCCGGGAACCCTCCCTGGGCCCCTGCTTCGGGATCAAAGGGGGCGGGGCCGGCGGCGGCGCGGCCCAGCTCTACCCCATGGAGGAGATCAACCTCCACCTCACGGGGGATATCCATGCCGTGGGCGCGGCCCACAACCTGCTGGCTGCCCTGGTGGACAACGAGCTCTTCCACGGTACCGCGCCCAGCCTGGACCCGCTCTCGGTGACATGGGGACGGGTCATGGACATGAACGACCGCTCCCTGCGCCACGTGGTGATCGGGCTCGGTGGGAAGGCCATGGGCGTGCCGCGGGAAGCCTCCTTCGCGATCACCGCGGCCTCCGAGGTCATGGCGATCCTCTGCCTGGCGCAGGACTACCGGGAGCTGACCGCTCGGCTCGGCCGCATTATCATCGGGGCCACGTTTGACCGGGCGCCGGTCACCGCAGCGGACCTGCGGGCCCACGGGGCCATGGCTGTGCTCCTGCGGGAGGCCCTGAAGCCCAACCTCGTCCAGACCGTCGAGGGCGTGCCGGCCGTGGTCCATGGCGGCCCCTTCGGAAACATCGCCCATGGCTGCAACAGCATCCTCGCGACCCGGCTCGCCCTCCAGTATGCAAATTTGTGCGTGACAGAGGCGGGCTTCGGCTTTGACCTGGGCGGGGAGAAGTTCATGCACATCAAGGCGCGGGCCTTCGGCCTCCGGCCCCGGGTCGTGGTCCTGGTCGCGACCGCGCGCGCCCTGAAGCTGCACGGGGGCGCAGCGCCGGGTGACCCCAATGGCCCGAACCTCGCGGCCCTGGAGCGCGGCCTGCCGAACCTGGAGAAGCAGCTTGAGAACATCCGCAAGTTCGGGCTGACGCCGGTGGTGGCCATCAATCGCTTTGCGGGGGATCCCGAGGAGGAGCTGGGGTTCCTGCGGGACGCCTGCCGGGCCCGAGGGGTCCCGGTGGCCCTCTCGGACGGCTTTGCCCGGGGCGGGGAAGGGGCCCTGGAGCTGGCGGAGCTCGTGCTGAAGACCGCGACCCTGGACGGGGACGGGCCCCGGCACCTCTATGAGCCCGACGAGCCGGTGGACCGGAAGATCCGGGCCATCGCCCGGGAGATCTATGGGGCTGCAGACGTCAACTACTCCGAGGCGGCCAAGCAGGATCTGCGGACCATCGAGCGGTGGGGGATGGGGCACCTGCCCATCTGCGTGGCGAAGAGCCAGATGTCGCTCTCGGACAACCCGAAGCTTCTGGGCCGTCCCACCGGGTTCGACCTGATGGTCCAGGACATCAAGGTCAATGCCGGGGCCGGCTTCCTGGTGGTCCGGACCGGCCCGATCATGACCATGCCCGGGCTTCCCAAGGAGCCTGCGGCCTGGAGGATCTCCCTGGGGGAAGACGGCACCATCACAGGCCTTTTCTGACCGCCGCCCCTGTGACATCGCCCTGGCCCGTGTGCCAGGCCGCTCCCCGCCAGAATGTCTTCCCGGGCATGGCGCCTGGGGAGTCCGTAGTCCCATCCCTGACAAGGCGATCGGGATCTGACAATTTGTCAGGCCCATGCTACAATGTGTCAGATTCGAGAGCGGATCTGCCAGCCGAATGTGAATCCTGAACCTGTGAATTCACGAAGCGTTACGAGGAACTTTCGAGACAGGCTCATCGGTTTCTCGGAGGGCATATGCTCTGCATTCCACTCGTAGGCCCAGCGACGATGCCGGGGTGAGGAAGGGATGGTTCTGGTGCCGACTTGCTGCTCAGGGCTACTGCCAGTGGGTACGAGGTGGTCCATGGAGCTGGTGAAGCTGATCCAGGTCAAGCGCAAGACGGTCGTGGCGCGTTGGGTGCGCAAGCTCAAGGCCACCCAGTCGGGGTACCGGCACCGACCCGTGGACGAACTGGAAGCCACAACTGCGGGCCACCTGGACGCTGTCACCGTCTTCCTGGAGCGCGGGGACAACGCGCCGCTCCGGGCCTTCCTCTTCGACATCGCCCGGATGCGGAGTCAGATGGACTTTGCCCTCGCGGACACGCTGAGGGCCTGTCTCATCGGCGAGGAGGTCCTGGTCTCCGTGGCGCGCCCGCACTTCAAGGGGAACCTCCGGGCCTTTGCCGAAGCCCAACGGCTGATCGACCGCTGCTTCGACGAGACGATCTGCCTCTACGCGGAGTGCTACCAGGAGCTGGAGGTCGCCAAGGCGCGGGAGCAGAGCGCGGCCCGGGCGCGGGCCGAGGCCGAGGCCCGGTACCTCCAGATGATGCGCCAGTCGGAGAAGCTCGCGGTGCTCGGGACCCTCACGGCCAGCCTGGCCCACGAGGTCGGGACCCCGCTCAACATCATCCTCGGCCGGGCGGAGCAGAACCTGGCCGAGATCGATCCGGATTGCCAGCGCGCCCAGAACCTCAGGATCATCTTCGAGCAGGTGGAGCGAATCACCCAGCTCGTGAAGCGCCTCCTGGACTTCACGCGCGCGCACAAGCCGGCACGACAGCCGCTGGACGTCAACGAGGTGGTCAGGCGAACGATGACGCTGCTGGACTGGCGGACCCGCGAGGGGCGCGCCGTGGTGAAGCTCGAGCTGGCCGAGGACCTCCCCCCGGTGCTGGGCGAGGGCAACGACCTGGAGCAGGTCCTGGTGAACCTGGTGATGAACGGGCTGCAGGCCATGTCCGAGGGGGGCTGCCTGACGATCCGGACCGAGCGGGCGGGGCACGATGGCCGGGGCTGGGTGATCGCCACGGTCCAGGATACGGGCTGCGGGATCCCGGCCGAGCACCTCGCGCAGATCTTCGACCCCTTCTTCACCACCAAGGGCCGGGGAGAGGGGACCGGCCTGGGGCTGGCTATCGCGCGGAACATCGTCCAGGAGCTGGGCGGGACAATCGCGGTGGCGAGCACCCCGGGGGAGGGCTCGAGCTTCCAGGTGCGGCTGCCGGCCGCAGAGAGGGCGGGAACGCCATGACGGTCAATCAGAAGGGGACGATCCTCATCGTGGACGACGATCGCGAGATGCTCGCGCTGCTCGAAGACTCCCTGGCCCAGGAGGGGTACCGGGTGCAGACCGCGACCGGCGCAGAGTGGGCGATCGCGCGGCTCGAGGAGACAGAGTTCGACCTGGTGCTGACGGACCTCCGGATGCCGGGGATGAACGGGATGGAGCTGCTGGGGGCCGTCAAGCGCCTCCGCCCTGAGGCCATGGTGATCATCCTCACGGCCTTCGGCTCCATCGAAGGCGCGGTGGAGGCCATCAAGGCCGGGGCCTACCACTTCCTCCCCAAGCCGATCAAGATGAAGGAGGTCTCGCTGCTGGTCGGCAAGGCCCTGGAGGAGAAGGCCCTGCGCCAGGAGAACGTGTTCCTGCGCCGGGAGGTCGAGCGCAAGTACCAGTTCGAGAACATGATCGGCAAGAGCAAGAAGATGCAGGAGGTCTTCGAGCTCATCCGGCGGGTGGCCGCCACCACCTCCAACGTCCTCATCATCGGCGAGAGCGGCACGGGCAAGGAGCTGGTGGCCAAGGCGATCCACTACAACGGCGCGCGCAAGCACCGGCCCTTCATCCCCATCAACTGCACGGCGATCCCCGAGGGGCTCCTGGAGTCGGAGCTGTTCGGCCACATGAAGGGGGCCTTCACCGGCGCCCACATCAGCCGGCGGGGGCTCTTCGAGGAGGCCCCCGGGGGCACCCTCTTCCTCGACGAGATCGGAGACATGGGGCTGGCGCTCCAGGCCAAGCTCCTGCGGGTCCTGGAGACGAAGGAGATCCGTCCCGTGGGGAGCAGCGAGACCCGGAAGGTGGACGTGCGGATCATCGCGGCCACGAACCGAGACCTCGAGGCTGAGGTCCGGCACCAGCGGTTCCGGGAGGACCTCTATTACCGCCTGAACGTGATCCCGCTCCGCATCCCGACCCTGCGCGAGCGCCCCGAGGACATCCCGCTCCTGGCGGAGCACTTCGTGAAGCGCTACGCGAAGGAGATGGGGAGCCGGGTCCAGGGGATCGCGAAGGAGGCGATGGCCCTGCTCATCGGACACCCCTGGAAGGGGAACGTGCGCGAGCTGGAGAACGTCATCGAACGGTCCGTGGCGCTGTGCACGCATGAGGTCCTGCGCGCGGAGGACCTCCTGCTGGCCGAGCAGGCGCCCTCGCGGGGCCCGGTGCCCGCCGAGCCGAAGGAGCTGAGCCTGGACGCCCTGGAGCAGCGCCACATCGCCGAGGTCCTGAAGATCACCGGCTTCCACAAGGGGAAGGCAGCGGCGCTCCTGGGGATCCATCCGCGGACCCTCTCACGCCTGCAGAAGCGGTACGGCCTGCCGGACGAGAAGCCGAATCCCACGACGTCATAGCCCGACCATCGCCCTGATCGTTTCTGGTCCCCCACGGGCCGGAGACGCACGTCGGGTCTGCCGTGTAGACAACCCATCCCCCGCGGTCTATCATCTAGCGGCCATGGCGTGAGGTGCGGCTGTGGCGCGATGGCCGGGGGGGACGGTGCACGAGCTACGGGAGGGCGAGCAGGCCATCGCGGTGGACGACCGGGGGCGGATCTACCTGCTCCGGCTGGGCCGCGGGCACCAGTTCCATTTCCACCGCGGTACCGTCCCCCATGAGGCGATCATCGGGCAGCCGGAGGGGCTCATCGTGCGCTCCTCCCTGGGCGCCCGCCTGCACGTCTTCCGTCCCACCATGGCCGACTTCGTCCTCAAGATGCCGCGGGCCTCGGGGATCATCTACCCCAAGGACATGGGGACGATCCTGGTCTACGGGGACATCTGCCCGGGCGCCACGGTGGTGGAGGCCGGCCTGGGGTCGGGCTCCCTGACCATCGCCCTGCTGCGGGCCGTGGGCAAGGAGGGCCGGGTGATCTCCTACGAGGTCCGGGAGGAGTTCGCCCGACAGGCGGTCCAGAACATCCGCCGCTATCTCGGGGACACCCCGACCCACACCGTGAGGCTCCAGGACATCCATGAAGGGATCGTCGAGCAGGAGGTGGACCGAGTCGTGCTCGACCTGCTGGAGCCCTGGCGGGCCGTGGAGCCGGCGGCACGGGCCCTCCGGGGCGGAGGGCTCTTCCTCGCTTACATGGCGACCGTCCCGCAGGTCACCCGCCTGATCGAGACACTGAAGGCCCACGGGGGCTTCGCGCTCATCGAGACCCTGGAGGTCCTGCACCGGAACTGGCACGTCGAGGGCTTGAGCGTCCGTCCCTTCCACCGCATGGTCGGGCACACCGGCTTCGTGACCCTGGCGCGCCGGCGGCTGGAGGGGGCCGAGGCTCTCCCGCCGCCGGCTGGGCAGGGGGCGGAGGGCGCGGAGGGCGAGGCGTTCAAGCCTCCCGTGCCGGAGGCCGGGCTGGAAGAGGAAGGGGGCGAGTGGGAGGGGCCAGAGCGATGAGCAGCCAGCACGGGGCACCTCCCCCGGAACTCCCCCAACTCGCGCCCACGGAACACCGCCTCCCCAAAGACTCCGTCCACTACCGTCCCGGCAAGAAGGAGCGTCGCTGCGGGAACTGCACGGCCTTCCAGCCGGAGCTCCGTGGGTGCAGTCGCGTCGCCGGCGAGATCGAACCCCCCATGGTGTGTGACCAGTGGAGCTCGCTCAAGCACGTCCATCGCCTCCGGTGAGCAGCCCGCTACCGGGTAGTTCCTCGCTCGGTCCTTGATCCTTGCCCACCTGCACATCACAGCTTCTACACCTGGACAGCTTCTACACCTGGTCCGGTCACGGCTTGCCTCTGCTACTCCGGTCACGGCCTGCCTCTGCCACGCTGGGCGCGATCGGCCCGGGCCCGTCGCCCCATAGTGGCAGGCCCGAACCGTGGGGAGGCTCCTGGGTGGCGTAATTGACATAACCCCCCTTATCCGACACTCTTGCACCGCCCTCGAACCTCCCTCCGCCCCCGCCCAAAACATCTCGACAACACCACGACCGGAAACCAAGTCGTCCCGGACCGGTACATTTCACGGGGCCCTGCGGGACCGGAGGCCCTCTCCTGTCAAGAACGGGTAACGCCCTGGGCGGGCGCGCCTGGGTCCGACGGTGCGGGAACCGGTCCTGAGGCTTGGGGGGAGCGCGGCCGCTGGGTGACCGCGGTCCTAGGGGAGTGGCCGGTGCCGCCCCCGAGCGAGGCGGGACCGAATAACCCGTGCGGCCTCAGTCCGGATCTTGCCCGGGCTTGCCGCTTTCAGAGGGGCAATGTATACTATACATTACCATGAGGAGAACCCAGCTTTATCTCGATGAAGAGATGGGCAGGATCCTGGCGGTCCTGAGTCGGCAAAAAGGCACGACTGTCTCCGAGCTCGTGCGAGAGAGCATTCGGGAGAAATACATGAGCAAAAGAGAAGTGGACAAGGTCTCTCTGGCTCGGCAGCTCTCCGGGATCTGGGGGCACCGGGAAGATTTAACGGACATTGATCGCACCATCCGGCGATTACGTAGAGGAGCGCGGCTGAAGCGGTTCGGCCTTGGCTGAGATCCTGCTCGACTCGGACGTCATCATTGCCTGGCTTCGAGGGCACGAGCCGTATGCCCGACTGATCCCGGATCTCCTTCAAAAAGGCGAGGTGCTTACCTGGACCGCTGTATCGGTGGCTGAGATCTTTGCCGGGGTTAGGAAAGGCGAGGAAAGGCAGGTCGAGAACTTGTTCCTGGTGCTTGACACTCTAGTCTTATCCTCTGAGATCGGACGAAAAGCGGGGCAGTATCTCAACTCGTACTCCCGATCTCATGGCGTGGAGTTGGCCGATGCGTTGGTGGCCGCGACGGCCCATTTCAACAAGATCCCGCTCTGGACCCTCAACAAACGACACCACCCCATGAGAGATATCCGCTTTTTCTCACCTGGTCAGTCGTAGAATTCTTCTGTGCGTCCCTGCTCAGACGGACCAGAAGGTGGCCTCGAAGTCTTCGGTGGGCACGGTGAAGATGAGATAGCCCTCGTCGGGGACCCGGTCCACGATCTGCCCGGCATAGGTGAGGTGGACACTGAACCAGCACTCCTGGACAGGGGTGAGCCCGAGGGCGGCAAACGGGAGGGCGAGTTCCAGGATCTGGACGAAGGCGGCGCGCAGGGTCGCCGAGCGGGGAGTCCACGGGGCCGGCGCGTCAGGACGGACGAGGAGCTGAGGAA
>JACPFL010000019.1 GCA_016183025.1 Deltaproteobacteria bacterium
TCGGCCCGGCCGCCGGCCTCCATCTGGGCCAGCCGCGCGTGGGCAATGGCAACCGCCGGCTCCGCCGCGTTGATACGGGCGAGCAGCTCCTGGGGCTCGTCCCGCAGCCGGATGGCGTGGCTCCGGGAGAGGTCCCGCTGGTAGGGGGTGGGCTGGACCTTCTTCAGCGGGAGGATCGCGAAGATCTGCCAGGCGTGCCCCACGGGGTCGCGGTACGCGGCCAGTGGCTGGCCGCCATCCGCCTCGACCTGGGCGGCCAGGGCCTGGATCTCCTTGGGCGGCTGCGCATTGTCGGGGAAGATCCCCCAGCGAGCGGATGCCATCATGGGCGTAGGTCCTCTGAGGCCTCAGACGGACGGCTCCTTGGAGTCCTCGGCCCTCCGGGCTGTCCGGCTGACACGCATCACCCGCCAGGCCGCATAGGCCAGGGTGACGACCGCCAGCAACGCCAGCACGCGCCCCTCGTACCGGCGCAGGTCCCCCAGGAGCAGGCCCAGCGTCTCCCCGTAGAGGTACCCCACGCCGGCCACCAGCAGGGCCCAGGAGGCGCAGCTCACGAACTGCAGGAGCAGGTACCGGCGGGGGGCCATCCCCACCAGGCCGAACGCGACCGAGGCGACCGTCCGGACCCCGTAGACGTACTGGGAGAAGAGAACGGCGGCGCTCCCGTGCCGCTGGATGAACGTGCGCGCCTGCGGGTAGAGGCTGCGGAGGCGGCCGAACCGGGTCAAGAGCGCCTCGCCCTTCCACCTCCCGAGGAGGTAGAGGAGCAGGTGGCCCGTGTAGGAGCCGACGAAGCCGGTGAGGGCGACCGCCCAGAGCTCCAGGTAGCCTCGCTCGGCCAGGAACCCTCCGAGCAGCAGCAGGCTCTCTCCCTCGAGGAAGGTGCCGATGAAGATGCCGAGGTAACCGAACGGCTCCACTGGCCCCTCACCGGGCGGCATTATAACCTGCTTCGTCGCCGGGGGGGAGACAAACGTGCCGGGCGCATCGCCGCCGGCGGTTTGACTTCAAGGGGTGATTTCAGTAGCGTCAGGCACGGCGGAGGTGCTCGAGGGGCTGGTGCCCCCCCCGGACTTCAAATCCGGTGGCGGGCGCTAAGACCGTCCGCGGTGGGTTCGATTCCCATGCACCTCCGCCACTCCCTTCGCACCCTCACTGGATGGTCACCTTCGGCGCTTGAAATCGGCCAGAGCCGGGCTTTGGCTGTCGGCCCAGTGGTGCGGGATCCGGAGGCCCGCAGCCGATTTCGCAGAAACCGGTTGACAGCCGGCCGGGCTGGGCGCTAGAAAGGCGATTAGCGTGACAGGAACCGGGGGCTCGGTGCCTCTGACGAGGCGGACAGGGAACGTGGTGAGAAGCCACGGCTGCCCCGCAACTGTGAGCGGCGACGAAATCTGCGGATAGGCCACTGGCGGCCCTGCGGCTGCCGGGAAGGCGCAGAGAGTAGGACGACCCGCGAGCCAGGAGACCTGCCGAGTCCCCCCGCTGATCACCTTCCGCGGGGAAGGGCGCGGCCGCCTTCGGGCAGGTAGACCCCATCTCCCCGTTGTGAGGGGGATGGGGTTTTTGTTTGACCCCGGCCTCTCCCCGTGGGGTGCTTCAGCGGATGGGCACCCATCTCTTTTTCGGAGGGGAGGGGAGATGCAAGGGTACAGCCGTTCGGCCGTCCTGCTGATCATCACCATCGTGGTCCCGCTGGCCGGGCCCGTCCGGGCTCAGCTGGCGTCCGCTCCTGCGCTGACGCAGCCCTCCGTCGCCCCGGGCCGGTCCACACCGATGGCCTCCGGGCAGATCGCCCAGGCGCCGCCCCGGCAGACGCCGCCCACAGGGCCGGCTGGCGGCCAGCCGGAACCGCCGGTTCAGCTCGAGGAGGTCGTGGTCACCGCCACGCGCACGGAGCTGCCCCTGAGCCAGGCCGCCTCGGCCATCACCGTGATCCGCCGGGAGGAGATCGAGCGCCAGCAGGTGCCGGAGGCGCTCGAGGTCCTCAGGGACGTGCCTGGCCTGACCGTGACGCAGACGAACCGGGGCGGGTCGTCGTCGGTCTTCGCCCGAGGGGGGGAATCGGACTTCAACCTGGTCCTGGTGGACGGGATCAAGGTCAATGTCCCCGGGGGCAGCTTCGACTTTGGCGACTTCACGATGGAGAACGTGGAGCGGATCGAGGTCCTGCGCGGACCCCAGAGCGCGCTGTACGGGGCGGACGCCATGGGGTCGGTGATCCAGCTCCTGAGCCGGCGCGGCCGGGGGCCGCTGCAGGTGGAGGGGTCCTTCGGCGGCGGGCGGTTCGCCACCTTCGAAGAGCGGGTCTCCCTGGCTGGCGGGACCGACGCGCTGGGTTACTCCTTCGCGGCAGGCCGCGTGGACGCGGGGGGGCATCTGCGGATCAACCACAAGTTCGAGCAGACCGCCCTGAGCGGGCGGGTGGACCTGGTCCCGCTGGAACCGCTTCAGGTCCGGCTGACCGCGCGCTACACGAACAGCCTGTTCCGCTTCCCCACCGAGAGCGGGGGGGACCTCCTGGACAAGCTCGATCCCCACCAGTTCCAGCGACGCGAGCGACTGATACTCGGAGCGAACCTGACCGCACAGGCGACCCCCTGGTGGCAACAGGTCCTGCAGGTGGGTCATGCCTCCACGGACTTCCGCTCCATCGACCCGTTCGACGCCGGCATCGACTTCTCCGAATCGGCCACGAAGACCCTGGAGCGGCGGGTCCCGGTGGACTACGCCTGGCATTTCACGCTGCCGCGGGTGGCGGATGTCGGCACCGTGCTCACTGTGGGAGGCGCCTTCGAAGAGGAGACCTTCCGGCGGCGGACCCTCACGGGAGCTTCGGTGGACAAGTCGCGGAGCAACAAGGCGGGCTACGTTCAGGCCCAGTTCGACTGGGCGAAGCGCATCTTCCTCACCCCGGGGGTCCGGGTGGATGATAACGAGACCTTCGGCACCGATACCAACCCGCGGGTCCAGCTCGCGGTGCTCCTGCCGCCGGCCGAGACGAAGCTCCGAGGGGGGTATGCCACCGGGATCAAGGAGCCGAGCTTCATCGATAACTTCGGGACGGGGAGCCCGTTCGTGGTGGGCAACCCGGACCTCAAGCCCGAGCAGTCCAAGAGCTGGGAGGTGGGCGTGGACCAGTCGCTGCTGGGCGGCCGGGCCGCGGTCGGGGCCACGTACTTCTTCAGTCTCTACGACAATCTCATCGCCTTCGTCAGCGGCAGTCCGAGCTTCCGCAACATCCAGCGGGCCCGCTCCCGGGGGATCGAGACGGAGCTGCGCGCCACCCTGGTCGAGGGGCTGACGATCAAAGGGAGCTATACCTTTCTGCAGACTCGGGTGATTGACGACGGCGGCGTGGGGGACACCGTGTTCCAGCCGGGGCAGCCGCTGATTCGCCGTCCGAAGCATCGGGGCGCCGTCTCCCTGGACTACAGCCAGGGGCCGTGGCAGGCGAACTTCAACGTGACCGTGGTCGGGGCCTCGCGGGACGTGAACTTCGCCGTGGACCCCTCGCCCTCCGTGACGCTGCCGGGGTACCACAAGGCGGACCTGGCGGTCTCGTACCGGCTGACCCGCCGCGCCGGCCCCATGCCCGAGCTGCGCCTGACCGGGCGGGTGTCGAACCTGTTCGGGCAGGCCTACCAGGAGCTGTTCGGCTTCTCCGCCCCCCCGCTGACCTACCTCTTCGGGCTCAGCGGGCGGTTCTAAGGCCCGGGGCAGAAATTTTCCCGGGGCGCGAGAGAATTTTGAACAAGCGACCCAGGGTGGACGCCTCCGGCAGGCCCTAACGGAGGCTCCGGAGAGCCTTGTCCGCCGCGCCTGTGGTGGCATGCCCCTTGCCTCCCCTGGTGCTCTATGGAGCGCAGGAGCCAGACCGGAGGGTACACCCTGATCGAGCTGATGATCGTGCTGGCCATCATTGGAGTGCTGGTAGTGCTGGCCTCCTCGATCGTCATCACCTTCCAGACGCGCTCCAAGCAGGCGGAGGTCAAGACCAACCTGGCGGCCATCGGGAACACGGCGGAGACGTACTTCACAGAGAAGGATACCTACGCGACGGACTTCAACGGGCTGGGATGGGGGCCGCAGGGGCTCACCCGGTACAGCTACTTCTATGGAACCGACACCCGGGCGCGCACGCACCCGGATATCCCTGACACGACCGGGACGGTGCCGGCCGGGGTGGCGGCGAGCTCCACGAGCTTCACGGCCGGGGCGTCGGCCAATCTCGATGCCGACCCCACCATCGACCAGTGGACCTACAACAACCAGCGGGTTCTGGTGAACGTGGTCAACGACGCGACTCAGTAGGGTCGGTGACCGGCTCCTGCGCCGCGGCCGGGCGCGTCCCCCGATAGAACCGCCACGCGGTGGCCACCACCTCGCGTGCCGCGGCGGCGGTGGAGACCCCGGCCCAGGTCACGCCGCGCCACAGGGCCCCGGGGGCCTGTCGCAGCACCGCGTGGGGCCTGAGCGCCACGTCCTCCAGGGCGCGTAGCGAGGCGCGCGGCCGGAGCTGGACCTCCTCCTGCCCGGGGTGGGCCCGGGCCAGGGCCTGCAGGTGGTCGTCGGTGGCGGCCTGCCACAGCTCAAAGAATGAGAGCAGCAGCCCCAGCCCGCCTGCCATGACCAGCCAGCGCCGCATCCTCCTCTTCCTCCTGCGGCCAGAACATACCATCTCCGTGCCCCCGGTGCTGTGACGGCGCGCACGGCCCGGGATCTGTGCGCCCGGTCACGGACCGGGCGGGAACACCCTCTCCACCGGCCGGCCGTGACGCGGGGCCTGCAGCTTTACAACCGCGCTGCCCGTCCGGTATAAGGGGCCGATGTCCAGGCCCCTGCTCGCCTTCGTGCACCTGATCAGCGCGACCCTGTACCTGGGGGGATGGGTCATGCTGGGCGCCATCGCGGTCCCGGCGCTCCGGCGCGGGCTGAACTCGGAGGAGTTCCGGACGGCCCTTGCCGCCGTGCTCCGCCTCCTACACCCCTTCATCTACGCCTGCTTTGGGGTCGTGGTCCTGACCGGAGCCGTGGTGTACTACCAGACGCGGGGCCTCGTCACCGGAGAGCCACTGGTGCGTCTGTTCCAGCTCCTGGGGGCCAAGCTCTTCCTCGTCTTCGTGGCGACCATGACCAGCGGCTACCAGGTGTTCGCGGTGGGGCGGGAGGTCATCTTCTGGGAGTACGACGAGGAGACCCGCAAGGAGGAAGGGTACCGGCGCGTCCTGCGTCGGCTGCAGATCTGGACGGGCGTGAACATCCTCGTTGCCCTCGGAATCCTCTACCTCGGCTACCTGATGGCCCGCCCCTGATCGTCCGAGCCTGAGCGCCCGAGGCGTATGTCGCCCCCGCCCATCCCGGCCCTGATCCTGGTCCTGTTGAACGTCCTCAACCAGATGGTCGTGGGGGGGGTGGCCACACTCGGCCTCGTGCCCGCGGCCGTGAGCGGGACCTTTTTCAAGACCTCGGCCGGGATCTACCTGGGGCTCAGCGCCCTGGTGCTCTGGGCCTGGTGGGCGAGTGGCGGCCACGACCGGGCCGTGGCGCAGCATCAGGCGGAACTGCTCGCCCTGGTGGCGTTCACGCTCGCGCTGGGGCTCTACACCGCCTCGCTCTGGTCGCGGGGCCGCCGGCTGCAGGCGCGCCTGCACCGCCTCTGCAGCGCGGTCGGGGCGGGGGCGCTGATCGTGACCTCCCAGCGCTACGCCGGGCCCTCGCTGCTGACCTCCAGCCTCTTCCTCCCGGCCGTCTTTCTCAGCTCGGCCCTCTTCCTCGGCATGGCCCTCACCAGCATGCTGCTCGGCCACTGGTACCTGGTCGGGAAGCTCGATGAGGCCTACATCCGCCGGCTGGCGGACCTGTTCATCGGGGCCACGGCCCTCCAGGGGCTCCTGCCGCTGGTCCACCTCGCGGTGAGCGGGGCGGCCGGCGGGCATCCCCTCGCCAGCCTCGCCCCGTACCTGACACTCGTGGCGGTCCGCTGGGGGGTGGGGATCCTGGGGGTCTTCGTCCTGGCGGTGATGATCCGCCAGACGCTCAAGATCCCTCACGTCCAGGCCGCCACCGGGCTCTTCTACGTCGCCATCGTGGTGGCCTTCGTCGGCGAGCTGCTCGGCCGGGTCATCCTGTTCTACTCCGCTGTGCCGTTCTGATCCGGAGGCGCGGGCCGGCTCCGCGCGGGTCCGCGGCCGGTGCGCGTGCTTGACTTCGACAGGGGCGCGGACTACAGTGGGCTCAACCCGAGAGGAGGGGTGAGGATGTTTGGGCTGGGCATGCCGGAACTGCTGGTCATCCTGGTGATCATCCTGGTCATCTTTGGGGCCGGCAAGCTCCCGGAGATCGGCGCGGGCCTGGGCAAGGGGATCCGCAACTTCAAGCGGGCCACCAAGGGCGAGAATGAGATCGACGTGACCCCCCAGGACAAGCGCGTCGGGGGCGAGAAGTCCGAGAAGTAGCGGCCGCCGGGCCGCGCCGGGGTCAGGGGTACAGGCCCCGGTCCTGGTGGGCCTGCACCACCCGCCCGATGGCCTGCAGGTAGGCCGCCTCCCGCATGCTGATCCCCTCCCGCTGCTGGATCTCCACGACCTGGTTGAAGCTCCCGCGCATGATCCGCTCCAGCTCGCCCCGGATGCGCTCTTCGCCCCAGAAGAACTCCTGGAGGTTCTGCACCCACTCGAAGTAGGAGACGATCACCCCGCCGGCGTTGGCCAGGATGTCGGGGATGACCATCGTCCCCCTGGCGTCCAGGATCGCATCGGCCTCCATCGTGGTCGGGCCATTGGCCCCCTCGGCCACGATCCGGGCCTGCACGCGGGCGGCATTGGCAGCCGTGATCTGGTTCTCGATGGCTGCCGGCACCAGGATGTCCACCGGCAGCTCGAGGAGCTGGGCGTTGGTGATGGCCTCGCCGCCCGGGAACCCGGCCACGCTGCCCGTCCGCCCGTTGTGCCCGAGGAGGGCCTTGATGTCGAGCCCCCGGGCGTTATAGGTCCCACCCGCCGAGTCGCTCACGCCCACGAGCTTGCACCCCTCCTCGTTGAGGAGCCGGATCGCGGCGCTCCCCACGTTGCCGCACCCCTGCACGGCCGCCGTGCACCGGCTCAGGTCGAGCCCCAGGGTCTTCGCGGCGGAGATGATTGCGTAGACCACCCCCCGCCCGGTGGCGTCCGCCCGGCCGAGGGAGCCGCCGATGGAGAGCGGCTTGCCGGTAACCACGCCGGGCGCGGAGTAGCCGACGTGCATGCTGTAGGTGTCCATGATCCAGCCCATGATCTGGGCGTTGGTATTGACGTCGGGCGCCGGGATGTCCTTGTCGGGCCCGATGAGCAGGGAGATCTCGGTGGCATAGCGGCGGGTGAGGCCTTCCAGCTCCCGGAGCGAGAGCGCCTTCGGCTCGCAGCAGACCCCGCCCTTGGCCCCGCCGTACGGGATGTTCACCACCGCGCACTTCCAGGTCATGAGCATGGCGAGGGCGCGGACCTCGTCGAGGTCCACCATGGGGTGGTAGCGGATCCCCCCCTTGGCCGGGCCCCGCGTGATGTTGTGCTGGACGCGGAAGCCGGTGAAGGTGCGGATCTCGCCGCTGTCCATGCGCACGGGGAAGTGCACGGTCAGCTCGCGCTTGGTCGACTGGAGCCAGACGCGCATCCCCTGGTCCAGGCCCAGCCGGTCCGCTGCCCGGTTGAACTGGCGCAGGACGTTGTCGAGGATCACCCGTCCCTCGGACGGCTGCAACGAAGGCGTCATCGGTGTCATCATCGGCCTCCTTGTCGTCTCGTTTCGCGATCTTGGGATCCTGGCCTAGACCGACCGAGACCTCTAACGAACATGATAGGGGGGGCATCAGGGTAGGTCAAATCTCGGGGGCCCGGAGCCTGCTGAGACGGGCGGCCGACAAGGGGCGTCACCGTGGACGCCCCTTCAGAGGGCGCCGAAAAGGGACGCTACAGGCGCTTGACCAGGACGACGTCCCCTGCGGCGCCCGTGCTGGTGGACCAGTTGCCGTCCAGGCGGTAGCTGTCCAGGCTGACTTCGGCCAGAAAGTTGCCCCGGCGCGGAGCGCTGTCACTCCCCTCCGATGGCGCCTCGAAATGGTGAAGCCGAGCCGCCAGGATGTTGCCGGAGAGCTTGCCGGAGAACCGGACCCGGGAGAAGCCCGGCAACCCGTCGGCGAAGTCGATCTCGCCGTTGACGCGGCTCCCCCGCTGGAAGATGCGTGCGAGCACCTGCCCGCGGCGATCACCGCAGAGGAGCCCGGCCCACTGCCCGTTCAGGTTGATCATCGCGCGTCCGCTGCCTCCTGCGCGGGCGGAGGCTCAGGCTCCGCCCGCGATCACGCGGCGCCGGGCTTGGCCCCCGGCGCGCCTCCCTCCTTCCTCGGTCAGCACTCCGAGAATCCGCAGCCGTAGCACTTCTGGCACCCCTCCTCGTACACCAGGGTCGCGTGGCCGCAGTCGGGGCAGAGGTCCCCGGCCTTGCCACCCTCGGGCTCGGCGGCCACCGGCTGACCGTTCCCCATCGCCGGGGCGAGGCCCACATGCTCGGCCAGCACCTGGGCAATGGCATCAGGCAATGAGCGGACCCGGTCCCGGCCGTACCCCAGGGGTCGCCCGCCCCCGATGCCGGCGAGCTGGTCCACGATGTGCCGGACCCGGTCCCGGGAGGAGAGGGGGGAGGCCATGCGCAGGCACAGGGAGATGAGCCGCCCGATGGCCTCGGAGACCGCGGCCGTGTCGCTCCCGGCTTTCCCGACGTTGGCGAAGACCTCGAACGGCTCGCCCGCCTCGTTCTGATTGACGGTGATGTAGGCCGTCCCGAGGGGCGTGGCCGCGCGGTAGGTGACGCCCTGGACGAAGCGCGGCCGGGGGATGCGGGCCGGCTTCTCGGCTCCATGCCCCGCCGGTGCCGGTACCTGCTCGGACGCGGCCTCCCGCCCGAGCTCCACCGGGAGCGCCGCCACGCGCGCCTGGGCCGTGCCGTTGCCGTGGCCATCGCCCGTGGCCTCCACCACCTCGGCCTTGGCCTCGGTCCCCACGTGCAGCACCTGGTCGGCCTTGCAGCCGTCCCGGAACACGGTGATCCCGTAGCAGCCCACCTCGTAGGCGAGCAGGTACGCGCGGGCCACGTCCTCGGCCGTGGCGCTGTGGGGGACGTGACGAAGACCCGCTGCCACTCCGCCGGCACGCCCGCGCAGCCCCGCACCGTGCCCTGCCGGGCCACCTCCGCCATCAGGGCCTCGCTCCAGAAGCCGTGCTCCCGGGCGAGGCGCTCGAAGACCGGGTTGAAGAAGGTCAGGTGCCGGTCCCCGACGATGTGGCTGAAGGCGAGCGCGAAGATCGGCTCGATCCCCGACGAGCAGCCGGCGATGATGGAGATCGTGCCCGTGGGAGCGATGGTGGTGACCGTGGCGTTCCGGAGCGGCGGCCCGTCGCGGTAGATGCTGCGGGACCAGTTGGGGAAGGGGCCGCGCTCCTTGCCCAGCCGGACGGACTCGTCGTGGCCGACGCGCTGGATCGTGCGCATGATCTCGTCGCCGAGGGCCAGGGCCTGCTCGGAGTCGTAGGGGATCCCGAGCTCGAAGAGGAGGTCCGCCCACCCCATGACCCCGAGCCCGATCCGACGGTTGGCCTTGACCGCCTCGTCCACCTCGGGGAGCGGGTAGGGGTTCACGGTGATGACGTCATCGAGGAACCGCACGCACAGCCGCGTCGCGCGCTCCAGCCCGTCCCAGGCGATCTCGCCACGGCCATTGGCGGGGCGGCCGCGCCGGACGAACTTCGCGAGGTTCAGCGAGCCGAGGTTGCAGGCCTCGTTGGGGTACAGGGGCTGCTCCCCGCACGGGTTGGTCGCCTCGACGGCGTTGAGCTCCGGGGTGGGGTTGGCCCCGCCCGCATTGATGCGGTCGATGAAGATCATCCCGGGATCGCCCGTGCGCCAGGCGGCCTTGATGATCCGGTCGAAGACCTCCCGCGCCCGCAGGCGCCCCACGACCTGCCCCGTATGCGGGGCCACGAGGTCATACTCGGTGTCGCGGAGCACCGCCTGCATGAAGACGTCCGTGGCGGTCACCGAGATGTTGAAGTTGGTGATCCCGCCGTCGAGCTTGGAGTCGATGAACTCCAGCACATCCGGGTGGTCCACCCGGAGGATCCCCATGTTGGCCCCGCGCCGGGTGCCGCCCTGCTTCACGGCCTCGGTGGCGCCGTTGAAGACCCGCAGGAAGGAGACCGGCCCCGAGGCCTTCCCGCCCGTGGAGGAGACCACGCTGTCCTTCGGGCGCAGGCGCGAGAAGGCGAACCCGGTGCCCCCCCCGCTTTTGTGGATCAGCGCGGCGCGCTTGACGGCCTCGAAGATCTCCTCCATGGAGTCGCCCACGGGGAGGACGTAGCAGGCCGAGTACTGCAGGCCGTTGCCCTTTCCGGCATTCATGAGCGTGGGGGAGTTGGGCAGGAAGAACCCGTCCACCATGAGGTCGTAGAAGTCGCGCGCGATGCGGAGGACCTCGGACTCGCCCCGGCCCCATTGAGTCTCCGCCTGGGCCACGGCCGTGCCCACCCGCCAGAACATCCCCTCCGGGCTCTCCAGCACCTCCCGCCCGTTGCGGCGGAGGTAGCGCTCGCGCAAGACCTTCAGCGCGGACTCCGTCCACTGCCCCGGCCTGAGCTCAAGTGTCTCCAGTCCGGTCCTGCCCTCCTCTCCCGTGTGTCTCGTCTCCATCCCCCGATCCCCCCTTCGAGTGCCGTGCTGCAAGCCAAGCGCGTCTCGGTTATCTTGTAGGCAGAGGAGAATTATACCACCACATGTTGTATGTCAAGCAAAAAATCATGCCTGTCAACAAGTCTATACCACGTCACCTGTTTAGATATCAAGGGGGCCTGGAGCCTTCCCCCCCGGGAGCTACCCTGAACGTCCTGGAACCATGGGCGGCAGCGGGCTTCTGGCATGCTGAGCCAAGTTGCGCGGACCACTCTTCGCACGCCCACGCACGGCGCGGGGAGCCGCTGAGAGCCGGGTTTCAGGGTACCCTGGACAGGCAGGGAGAGCCGCGGAGGAGGATGCGCGCCGGCTGGCAAGACGATCACCGAGGCTCCCAGGTGTGACGCCGCTGCGGCGGCGTCTCTTCTGGAGGTACCCCCAGGCATTCGCTGGCGGCGGTTACAGGGTCGGGCAAGGTTCTTGCTACCTTCTGGCGTGTCGCGGAGTCCTCGAAAAAGCGGTGCGGGCAGCGATTTACGGAGGGGGCAGAACAAAATGCTATTTTGGCCGAAATTCCGATTGACTTTTTACCCTGCAGTTCCTAATGTTTAGGAGATTCAGGACCGTTGTCATTCCATGAGACCTCTGGCTGAGCCCCGCCAATGGGGTTGAACTTCCGGGACAGCGCCCTGGGCCTTGCGCTCACAGCCGGCCCGGTGGTGAAGTTCGTCCTGCTGCTCCTGGTGCTCTTCTCCGTCATCTCCTGGGCGATCATTTTCTACAAATGGCGCGTGCTCCGGCGGGCCCAGCGCGAGTCCAGGTTGTTTGAAATCATGTTCCGGGAGGCCAAGCGCCCGGACCAGCTCTTTATCTCCTCGGCCCACCTGCGCGACAGCCCGCTGGCGCAGATCTTCCGGGAGGGGTACACGGAGCTGGTGCGGGTGCGCAAGGCCTGGGCGCAGGCGGAGGGAGGCGGCAACCCCGGCCATGGGCACGGGAGCGAGGCAACGAGCCTGACCAACGTGGCCCGGGCCATTCAGCATCAGAGCGCGGTCGAGGTCGCCCGGCTCGAGCGCCACCTGACCTTCCTCGCCACTACCGGCAGTGCCACCCCTTTCATCGGCCTGTTCGGCACGGTCTGGGGGATCATGGACTCGTTCCGGGGGATCGGCGCCGCGGGGAGCGCGTCGCTGGCGGTCGTGGCCCCCGGGATCTCAGAGGCCCTGATCGCCACAGCCGTCGGCCTGGCGGTCGCCATCCCGGCTGTCATCTTCTACAATTACTACGTGGGCCGCATTAAGGCCCTGGCCAGCCAGATGGAGGGGTTCGGGGCCGAGTTCCTGAACCTCGTCGAGCGCAGCCTCGTCTCCAAAGGGTGACCGGCGCAGGCCGGAGGTGGGCAAGATGGCGATGAACGCGGGCCGGGGCGAGCGGACCACGCTCTCGGAGATTAACGTCACCCCGCTCGTGGACGTCATGCTGGTCCTCCTGGTCATCTTCATGGTGACAGCGCCCATGATGCAGCAGGGGATCGACGTCAACCTGCCCCGCACCCAGGCCCGGGCCCTCAAGGCCGAGGAGGACAACCTCGTCCTCACGATCACGCGGAACCAGGAGATCTTCCTGAACCGCCTCCCCGTCGGCCTGCGGGAGCTCCGGCCGAAGCTGCAGAAGATCTACGAGAACCGTCCTGCCAAGGAGATCTACCTCCGGGCCGACCGGGAGGTCCCCTATGGCTTTGTCGTGAGGGTGATGGCCGAGGTGCGGGGCTCCGGGATCCAGCGCATGGGGATGATCACGGAGCCCGACGGGCAGCTCCGATGACCGTGCCGGTCCCAGGCCGCGTGCGCAGCGAGACCTCCTTCGCGCCCGTGGTGGTCGTCTCCCTGCTTGTCCACCTCGTGCTCCTCACGGGCGCCGCCCTGTACGAAGCCACACCCCGGAAGCGCCTCTACTACAGCAACATCACCATGGTGGACCTGCTTCCAGGCGCGCCGGGCTCGGGCTCGGGGCGCGGCCCCGGGACAGGAGGTCCCGCGCAGGCCGCCACGGTCCGGTCAGCGCCGGTTGCGCCTGCAGTGAAGGCTCCGGCCAGGAGCGTGAAGGCCGAGGGCAAGGCTCCGGCCAAGGTCACGAAAGCCCCCGTGAAAGCCGCCCCGGTCGCGATGGCTGCCCCCCAGAAGGCCAGCCGCCTGCCGCCGATTGCCCCGATCCCGGTCGGGCCCCCGCGCCAGGCGGCCGTCGCCCGGCCTACGCCGGCCCCCCCGGCCGTGCCGTTGGGGGATCACCTGACCCGCCTGGGCGAGAGCCTGGGAAAGCAAGCAGAGCCGCGGCGCGAGCCGGCGAGGGAGATGCCGCGCGAGGCGCCGGCGGGGAGCGCGGACGTGGCCCGGCAGCTCTCACGACTGGAGTCGGCCTTCTCGAAGGCCACGCAGGCCTCTGCCCCGGCCACGATCCCCCGGGAGCCACCGGCGACGGCGCCCCGGGAGGCGCCGGCGGCAAGCCCAGACGTGGCGCGGCAGCTCTCCCGGCTGGAGTCGGCCTTCACGAAAGCCACCCAGGCCTCGTCCGCGGCCTCCATCCCTCGGGAGCCGCCGGCGGTGGCGCCCACGCCATCAGCGGCGAAGGTGGCCGAGCGGCTCAGCGAGATCAAGGGGAGGTTGCGGGAGGCCTCGTCCAACATCATCGTGCGCACCGGGGGAGAGGGCGACGGTGGCGAGGGCGGCGGTCAGGGTGGCGCTGGAGGGGACCCGCGCTTCACGGCCTACTACGACGAGCTCTATCGGCGGATCAAAGAGGGGTGGTTCGTCTCGGAGATCGACCTGCAGCGCACCCGACGCCCGGCCATCCTATC
Organism: Deltaproteobacteria bacterium; assembly: GCA_016183025.1. GTDB lineage: Bacteria > Desulfobacterota > JACPFL01 > JACPFL01 > JACPFL01 > JACPFL01. Next base: position 13,556 of record JACPFL010000019.1, read on the forward strand.
GCTCCGGCTCGGCCGCGACGGGAAGCTCCTCCTGGCTGACTTCGAGGAGCGTTCGGGGAACCCGCGCTTCGACCAGTCCGCCCTGCGCGCCGTGTACAAGGCCGCCCCGTTCCCGCCGCTCCCCGCCGGCCTGGGCGGGGCGTACCTGGATGTGGGCGTGCGCTTCCGCCCCGAGGACTACGGGAGGCAAGGGTGAGACGTCGGGCCGCGATCGTGCTCCTGCTGGTCGGCCTGCTGCTCGCCCTGGGTGGGACCGGGGCGGGGCAGAAGGTCTATCTGGACATCAATGCGCCCGGGTTCAAGCGCCTGCCGATCGCCATCGCCCCGCTGGTGAACCTGGCGCGGCAGCGGGGCGGGGACCGGGTGGGTGAGGAGATCGCCCAGGTCCTGACCTACGACCTGGAGGCCTCAGGGCTCTTCAAGGTGCTCGACCCCATCTCCTTCATCGAGGACCCCGTGGTCGACGCCCGGAGCCTCACCGGGAAGGAGTACCGGGCCCAGCTCCGGGACGTGCGTAAGGTGGCCCACCGGATGGCCAACGAGATCCTCTACCAGTTCACGGGCGAGGAGGGAGTGTTCGAGACGCGGATCGCCTTCGTCTCGACGCGCACGGGGAATAAGGAGCTGTTCCTGATGGACTACGACGGGTTCGGCGTGCAGCAGCTCACGAGCCATCGCTCCATCAACCTCTCGCCCGCGTGGACCCCCGACGGCCGGAGCCTTACCTTCACCTCCTTCCGCGCTGGTGAGCCGCAGCTCTTCCGGCTCAACCTGGCCGCCGGCCAGCTCTTGCGCCTCTCGGCGAGCCCGGGGCTCAATGTGGGGGCGGCCTGGGCCCCAGACGGCCGCCGGCTGGCGCTGACCCTGAGCCGGGACGGCAACCCGGAGCTGTACGTCATGGATCGGGACGGCGGCGGGCTCCAGCGCCTCACGCGCCACCCGGGCATCGACGTGTCGCCCACCTGGTCGCCCGACGGCCAGGAGATCGCTTTCGTCTCGGACCGGACCGGCAACCCGCAGATCTTCGTGCTCACCCTGCGCACCGGGGATCTGCGCCGGTTGACCTTCCAGGGGAGCTACAACGCCTCGCCCGCGTGGTCGCCCCGGGGGGACCGGATCGCCTACGCCTGCCGGACCGAGTCCAGCTTCGACATCTGCACGATCAGCCCGGATGGCTCAAACTCCCAGCGGCTGACGTTCGCCGCCGGGAATAACGAGCATCCCTCGTGGTCTCCTGACGGACGGCACCTGGTCTTTGCCTCCAACCGCGCCACCGGGCGGTACGCGCTCTACCGGATGCTGGCCAACGGGAGCAACCTGACGCGCATCGCGAAGCGTGGTCGCCCCGCCTACGGGAGTGAGGCGTGGCGCGGCCGCGCGCGGATTCGGTTTGACAACGGATTAGCGCCCTCCGCACAATGGAACGCAGGTTCCCGCATCTCGGCGCTCCTCAGCGGTGGACAGGCCAGAGGGCAACACGAACGGTCACAGACCGTAAGGAGGCAGTTAGGATGATGAGACGGGCAGGGAATCTGGTCGCCGTGCTGGCGCTGGCGGGCCTGGTGGTTCTGGCCGGCTGCGCGAAGCGGCAGACCGTGAAGCAGGAAGAGGGTCCCGTGCCGGGCACGGCAGCGGCTGGACTCGCGCCAGGAACACCAGGGGCGCCGGGCGTGGGTGCGCCGGGTGGAGTCGCAGGGGCGCCGGGGGCGGTCGCGGGGGTGCCTGGGCCCCGCGTTGGTGAGGGCACTCTGGGTGAGCGTGAGGCCCGCCGGGCAGAGGAGGCCCGGCGAGGGGTCGGGGCGCCGGGCGCGGTGACGCCGGGCGTGGGCGCACCAGGGGCCGGGATGCCGGGCGCGCCGGGGGCCGGGATGCCGGGCGCGCCGGGGGCTGGGATGCCGGGCGCGCCGGGGGCTGGGATGCCGGGCGCGCCGGGGGCTGGG
>JACPFL010000020.1 GCA_016183025.1 Deltaproteobacteria bacterium
GCGATCGTGGCGGTCTCGGGCCCAGCACCCGAAGATCCCGGAGGTCCCGATGACCTCCGGATGGATGCACTCGGTGACGCGGAGCTCCCCCTTCAGGCGGCCCGCCCGCGACTCGACCCAGACGAGGTCCCCGCTCTTGAGGCCTTTACGGGCGGCCACGGCGCTGTTCAGCAGGACCTTGTCCGCGAAGGGGTGGCGCTGGCTCACCTCGTCCAGCCAAGGGTTCCCCTGGGTCGCGGTGAGGGTGTGGAAGGGGACCTTGAAGTTGACCACGAACAGGTCGTAGCCGTCCTCGGGCTCAAAGGCGGCGCAGGGTTTCCAGTCCGGGACGGCCTGGTAGTCCGCGGTGTCCCAGGGAACGCCGATCTCGTCGGCCACCTTCTGAACCTCCCGGCCCAGGCTGAGGAAGAACTCGAAGTACACGGGGAACCGCGCCTGCAGCCAGGGCAGAGGGTAGAGGTCCTGGAGCGTCCGCGGGAAGACGATGAGGCCGTGCTCCCGGAACCAGTCCAGCCCGTGCTCGGGGCCGAACCGGGCGTGCAGCCAGCGCTCCGCGACCTCCGGCCAGCGGTAGGGTTTGTCCCCCTCGAGCTGCCAGGGCGGCTCCAGGGCCAGCGCGGCGTTCAGGACCGCGTTGAACTCCTCCCGGAACCCCGCGCGGTCCGCCAGGTCGAACAGGACCTCGAACCAGCTCCGGCACTCCCCGGGCGGGGAGACGACGGGCTGACGGACCCCCCAGTAGAAGTAACCCGTCGCCGGGCTGATGTTGATGTAGGGGCGAGTGGAGAAGACGTCGGTCCGCTCGAACTCATGCGTGTCCGGCAGGACGATGTCCGCCAGCTCCGCTGTCTCGTTCAGCTCGAACGAGAAGCAGACGATGAACGGGATCTTCTTCAGGTCCTCGGCCATCTCGGCCGGGCTCGTGCTGGTGGCCAGCAGGTTCTTCCGGCTGTTGATCAGCACCTCGGGGCGGTACGGGAGCTTGAAGGCCCCGGGGTCCCGGACCGAGAGGTGGACAGCCGGGCTCCAGTTGCTGGCGAGCGGGAAGAGACCGTTCAGCCCGAGCGTGTCTGGCGCCTTCGGCTGGCGGGGCGGATAGGGGCGGCCCCCGTGGGTCAGCTCGTGGGGGACGATGATGAGCCCGTCTGCGCTCACCTCCGGGGCCCACCACGGGCCAAAGATGTTCTCCCCGTGATGGCTGCCCGGCACGTACTGGGAGCCGACGATGAGGTTCAGGAGCTGCACCGCCAGCATGGCCAGGGTGCCGTGCTTGTGGGCCTCGGCCCCGCGGTAGAAGTGGGCCGCGGCCGGCCGAAACGGCAGGGTGCGCCCCTCGAGCATGATCGTGCTGCCGATGCGGGCCGCCGTCGCGAACTCCCGCGCCAGCCGCCGGATGGTCTCGGCCGGGATGGTTGTGATGTCGGCCACCCGCTCGGCCGTGTAGAACCGCGCGTGCTGACGGAGCCGTTCGAAGGCGGGCCAGACCTGGCGGCCGCCCACGAGGTACGGCCCCCCGTCCACGGCCCCCGTCGCCGGCGCCGCGTCGAAGGGGCGCGCGCATTCCGTGGTCTCGTCCCAGACCAGGGGCTTGCCGCTCTCCGGGTCGCGGACATAGCTCCCGTCCGTCCCGGTGAGGTAGGGGGCGTTCGTGTGGGCGCGGAGGAAGGGCGCGTCCCCAGGGCGGATCGGGACCCACTCCGTGGACTTGGCCGCGGCATTGGTGCAGACGGGGTCGATCACGACCAGGCGCATCCCGCGCTTCCGGGCTTCGGCCATCTTCTGGGTCATGATGTTGGCGTTCACGCCGACCATGAACCCCTGCTGGCTCCCGAACTCCAGGAGGTACTCGCAGTAGTCGAAGTCCACCTCGGAGTGGAACGTCCCGTTGGTGAGATACGCGACGGGGTGCAGGGCGTTGCCGCAGTAGTAGCCGATCCACTGGAGGTTCGGGGAGCCGAAGGCGGTGCCCCACGCGGAGGCCAGGGGCATGCCGCCGTGGTCGAAGGTGCTGAAGATGAGCTTCCGTGGGTCGTCCTCCCGGACCCGACGCAGGCGGTCGGCGACAATGCTTAGGGCCTCGTCCCAGGAGATGGGCTGCCAGCCGGGATCAACGCCGAGTCCCTTCTCCGGGTTGGTGCGTCGCAGCGGGGTGGTGACCCGGCGGGGGTTGTACAGGGTCATGATCCGGGACTTCCCCTTGGCGCACATCTTGCCACGGGTCTGCGGGGCCGCCGGATTGCCGCGCACGGCGGTCACCACCCCTCCCTCCACGCGCACGAGAACCCCGCACTCGGTGAAGCACCCGTCGCAGAGCGTGGGGAGCCAGGCCTCCTCCTGCGGGCTCCGGGTGATCGAAACCGCCTGCATGCTGAACCCTCCTACCCGCCGGCCATGGCCTGGACCGTCAGCAGGATGCTGACGTGGGCCCCATCCGCCAGGGGCGTATCCAGCCCGGCCAGCTTCTCGATCGATCGACCTTCGACAAGGACCGTGACGTTGGCGCAGAGCGTCTCCTCACGAGTCAGGAAGCTCTGACGGAACTCCTGTCCGTGCCGGGCGGCCAGGGCCTCGAAGAGGCTCCGGACGGTCGCCCCGGCCTCGATAGGGACCACCTCCGCCCCACACCCGACCGTGAGGCGGGCCAGGCCGAGGTGGCGCACATGCACGGCGCCGCCCAGGGGCGCAGCCTCTGGTGGCTGGGGCTGAGAGGGGGCGGAAGGGGCACGCGCGTCCGTGGGTGAGCCCTCCTGACTCATCTGAGGTAGGAGACCGAGGGGTCGGTGACCCGGCAGCTGGTGGGACAGGTCTCCACGCACGCGGGCTCGAGCCCCCTGTCCAGGCGCTCCACGCAGAACGTGCACTTCTGCACTGTCCCGCTGATGAAGCCGTTGCCCCGCAGCTCGAAGGGCGTGGCGCCCTCCGGGTAGTACGTCCCTTCGCCGTTCCAGAAGGTCCGCGCCCCGTAGGGGCAGGCCTCCATGCAGGCCCGGCAGCCGATGCAGGCCTCCTGGTTGATGAGGACCAGCCCGTCCTTCCGCTTGTAGGTCGCCCCAGAGGGGCAGACCTCTTCGCACAGGGGCTCCGCGCAATGGTTGCAGAGCACCGGGAGGAAAGTCCGGGAGGCCGCAGGATAGCGGCCGACTTCCTTCTCCATGACCTTGGCCCAGAACACCCCGGGGGGCGTGCCGTGCTCGGCTTTGCACGCGATGACGCAGGCGTAGCACCCGATGCACTGGCCGAGATCGATCGCCATGCCGTAGCGCATGTCTTTCCTCCGGCCCTTAGCCGCTCCGGCCCGCTGGCGCGCGCGGGTCAGAGGAGCGGCTCATAGAGCCCAGCCCGTAAGAGGACGGAGCGGAAGAGGTAGTCCCCCGCGAGCTTCAGCACCGCTGCCACGCCGAGGAACGTGCTGAAGGTCGCCCCCCGGCCCAAGAGGGCGCCGAGGGTGATGACCAACGGGAGGATGAGCCCCAGCGCCACAACGCCCCCGACGAACTCCAACGCGAGGGGCCCCCGGATCAGCAACCGGGTGGAGGCCCGCGCGGCTGTCGTGGAGCCACGCATGATGACCAGGTGACCGAGCACGAGCAGGAGGCAAGCCCCGATGAGGGCGACCTGATAGGCCTCGAGGGCCTGCAGCGGAAGCGAGAGCGGGCCCAGCACCGGATCGAGCGCGAGCAGGATCCCCAGCCCGGTCATCACGGAGTACGCCAGGAAGATGAGAGGGAGCAGCGCCGCATTCCAGAACGGGATGGCCGGCGAGGGCGAGAGCACGAACCCGGTGTAGACCATCACGAGGAAGGCCGCCACCAGGGCCAGCCAGCGGATCACGCTGTCCAGTACCCCGCCCGCCAGCCAGGGGACCTGGTCGGCGGGGAGCAGACGGGGGAACAGGGTCAGGACGCCAAAGAGGAGCAGCAGGGTGATGAAGTACGTCCCGCGGCTGATCCAGGAGGTGCGCGGGTGGGTGAAGGCCCTCCAGAAGTTCCGCGGCCGTCCCAGGTCTGCCAGCAGCGCCAGCCCTCCGATCCCCACGAGCAGGAGCCCGATCAGCGCGCCCGGCGCGGTGCCGAGGGCGATCCCCAGGAGGAAGAGCCCGGCCCCGGTCCCTCCCAGGAAGAGGTACATGACCACCAGGCTTCCCCAGGCCCGTTGCACGGTAAAGCCAATCGCGAACTCGTCCAGCACTGCCGGCACGGTCTGCATACGCGTCCTCGCGCTCATGGTCCCGGAAGAAGGTAGCAACGGATGTGCCTGTTGAAACGCTGGATCAGAGATGGAGCGCACGGCCCACAAACACGGCGGAATCCACGCGAAAGGACTGTGCCCCTCCGGGAAGCCCCATGAAGGATAGATGAAGGGAGGTCGCACGGTTGACAAATAGAACGTCGGGGAAGCTTGAGAGCCAGATGATTTGTCAGCGACTCGATGGGGTTGCAAGCCCCTGGAGATCGAGCAGCTGGCAGGGAACGCGCGTTGTCAGAATGGCGGGACCCACATCAACCGGACGTCCACTTTGTCAGAATGTCGCGTCACGCACCGGGGACTGACAAGGGACTGGACGACCCCGACGGATGGCCTGTCGATTTGCCTCGCATCCTCGGCGCGAGGAGCCAAATCAGACCGTGGCATACCGCGTGCAATTTCGCCCTGATCGGCTGCGGATCCGCGGCCGGATCCAGTCGGGGAGGCGGGGAAATGGAGCTCGAGCTCGGCAGCTTTATTGTGCGGGAAGTGGCGCTGGGGGAAACAACCCGCCTCCAGGACGGGCGCCTGAGCATCGCGCCAGACGAGATTCGGGCACTGGTCGCCGATAGCCCCGAACTCCGAGGGATGACCGTAGACGTGGCCCAGCCCGGGGAATCCACCCGGATCGCGCACATCCTGGACGGGATCGAGCCCCGCTGCAAGGTCTCGGGGCCAGGGAGCATCTTCCCGGGACTTCTGGGTCCCCCGGTCACAGTCGGTTCGGGCCGGACCCATCAACTGGATGGGGTGGCCGTCCTCACTACGGCGACCATCCCCGGCGCGAGCGACGGGCTGGGCGTGAAGGAGGCTCTCGTGGACATGGCGGGGCCGGCGGCCCCGTACTCACCGTTCTCACGCCTGCGCAATGTCGTGCTCCAGTTCGACCTCCGCGAGGGGCTCTCCATCATCGAGGCCACGGCAGCGGTTCGCCTGGCCGGCCTGAAGGTCGCCGCCTATCTGGCTGGGGTCACGCGGGAATATCGGCCCGACCGGCTGGAGCGGTTCGTGCTCCCCCCGGCCTCCAGCGCGCTTCCGCGGGTGGCCTACCTCTGCCAGGTGATGACCGAGGGTGACATCCACACCACCTATCTCTACGGCCTCAACGTCGAGGGGATGCTCCCCACACTGCTGCACCCGAACGAGTTCATGGACGGCGCCCTGGTGGCCGGCGACTACCACATCGCCGCCATGCGGGTGGCCACCTACCAGTTCCAGAACAACTCCGTCGTCCACGAGCTCTGCCGGCTGCACGGCCGCGCGCTCGACTTCCGGGGCGTCATCCTGGCCCGGAACATGTGGTGGGCGCCCGGCGCCAAGCAGCGCTCCGCCGAGTTCTCGGCCAAGCTGGCCCGGCAGATCGGGGCCGAAGGGGTGGTCATCACCATGCAGAACGGCGGCCACGCGGTGAGCGACCTGATGCTCGCCTGCCAGAGCTGTGAGCGGGCCGGACTCAAGACTGCCATCGTGCTCTTCGAAATGGCCGATGCGGATGGGTCGGACTGGAGCCTGGTCGACGTCGCGCCGGAGGCGGACGCCATGGTGAGCACGGGGAACATGGACGCCGTCATCACGCTGCCACCGGTGGACCGGGTGCTGGGCGGGACGACGCTCCTCGACTTCAACCAATATGAGGGCGGCGGGGATGCCCACCTGGGCGGCGCGTTCACGACTGCTCTCCGTCGGATCTATTGCGCCACCACACCGGGAGGGGACGGGCGGCTGCGGGCGCGCGCGGCCTGAGCCGGGCCTGCAACAGCCAGAGGGGAGACGGGATGGAGCGTCGCATACGGGTCATCCACTACCTGAACCAGTTCTTCGCGGGCGTGGGCGGGGAGGAGAAGGCCGGTCTGCCGATGGAGATCCGGGCGGGGGCCCTGGGCCCCGGACGAAAGCTCCAGGCCGAGCTGGGTCCAGAGGGTGAGATCGTCGCCACCCTCCTCTGCGGCGACAACGCCTTCGCCGAGCAGCCGGAGGGGTGCCTGGCCCGGGCCCTGGAGCTGATCGGGCCCTACAAGCCCGACCTGCTGGTGGCCGGGCCGGCCTTCGGGGCCGGCCGCTACGGCCTCGCCTGCGGGCAGCTCTGCCAGCACGTGCAGGACCACCTCGGCATCCCGGCGCTGACGGCCATGCACCCGGAGAACCCGGGAGTGGAGCTCTACCGGGCCCGGGTCTACATCGTCGCGACCGGGCCGGCGGCCACAGCCATGGAGCCGGCCCTGCGCGGGATGGCGCGGCTGGCCCGCAAGCTCGTAACCGGAGTGCCGCTGGGGAGCCCCGAGGTGGAGGGGTACTTGCCGCGGGGAATCAGGAGGAACGAGTTCGCCGCCGAGCCGGCAGGGGTGCGAGCCGTCCACCTGCTGCTCCGGAAGCTGCGTGGGGACCCCTACGAGAGCGAGGTGCCATTGCCCAGCTTCGAACGGGTCACCCCGGCCCCACCCCTGCGCGACCTGCAACAGGCCGCCGTGGCCCTCGTCACCGAGGCCGGGGTGGTGCCACGCGGCAACCCTGACCGGCTCGAGGCCCGCCGGGCGACCAAGTGGCTCCGCTACTCGCTGCACGGGCTCCGGGACCTGACGGGCGAGCAGTTCGAGTGCGTCCATGGGGGGTTCGACGGTCACTTCGTGAACCAGGACCCCGATCGCGTGGTGCCCCTCGATGTCCTCCGGGAGCTGGAGGCTGAGGGGAGGATCGGGGCCGTCCACGAGATCCTCTACGTGACGGTTGGGGCCGGGGCCCCCCTGGCCAACGCCCGCCGGTTCGGCCAGGAGATCGCGGCCGAGCTGCGCAAGGCCGGGGTCCAGGCGGCGATCCTCACCGGGACCTGAGGGACCGCCAATCGTTGCGGCGCAACGATGGCGCGGGAGCTGGAGCGGGCCGGGATCCCGACGGCGTACTTCACGGCGATCCCGACGATCCCACTGGGACTCGGCACCCCGCGGATCGTCCGCGGGGCCGCGATCACACATCTGCTGGGCGACCCCGGCCGCTCCCCCGAGCAGGAGCGGGCCTTACGCCGGCGGCTCGTGGAACTGGGGCTGCAGGTGGTGCAGACGGCGGTGTCTGAGCCGCGGCTCTTCGGCCTCGAAGAGCTGCGCTAGCAGGGGGCGTTTCGCAGGGAGGGCAGGCGTATGGGCACGAGGAGCTGGAGCGGTTGGGGCGGGATCCTTGTCGTGGCGCTGGCGTTCCTGCTTGCGCAGGACGGCGATCACGTCGCGCAGGCCCAGGGTGGGGCTGCCCTCCGGGGCACGACCATGCGGGTGTCGACCTGGGGCGGGAGCTGGAAGGACGCCCGGCATGTCACCGCCGGCAAGCGGCTGGAGCAGCTCGGGGTCAAGGTCGAGTACGTCGTGGGCAACCCCATGGACAACTTCGCCAAGCTCGTGGCGGCCCGCGGCCGGGACGTCCCCTTCGACCTGATGGAGCTGGGGACCGGAGACATCAAGATCCAGGCCCGCGAGCAGGGGTTCCTCGAAAAACTGGACCTGGCCCGGGTCCCGAACGCCCGGGACCTCCCCCCGGCCTCGGTGGACGTGGACGCGGTCTCCACCCACCTCCTGCAGATCGTCATCGCGTACAACGCCGAGAAGTTCAAAGAGCAGGGGCTGCCGGCCCCCACCGAGTTCAAGCAGCTCTTCCACCCGAAGCTGGCCGGGCGGGTGGCCTTCCCCGACATCAACACCACCATGGCCGCCTACACCATCGTGGGCTTCGCCATGCTGGCGGGCGGCGACGAGCATAACATCGCCCCGGGCTTCAAGAAGATCGGGGAGCTGAAGGTCAATTACTACTACAAGGCCTCCACCGACCTCATCACGAAGTTCACCATGGGGGACGTCTGGGCCGCGCCCTGGCACGTGGGGTGGGTGTTCCGGGCCAGGAAGGCGGGCTTCCCCATGAGCTTCGCCGACCCCCGGGGCGACAAATGGACCGGCATGATCGCCAACGAGTGGGTCGGGATCATCAAGGGCTCCCGGAACCGGGCCGCGGCCGAGGCCTACCTGAACGCGATGCTGGACCCCGACCTCCAGGTCGACTTCGCCAAGCGCGTCTTCATGGCGCCCACGACGAGGAAGGCCCTCCAGAAGGTCGCCGCGGACGCGGCGCTGCGGGAGAGCTTCATGTGGCGTGAGGAGGAGATCAAGAAGGCCTACGAGCTGGACTGGAAGGTTCTGGCCCGCGACTGGCCGAAGTGGGTGGAGGCGTGGAACCGGGTCACCCTGCGGTAGCAGCCCTGCCCGGCCGGGGGCCGGTCAAGGCCGGGCTGGCCTCCGGCTGGGACTCGCTCCTCCTGCCCGCGCTCGGGGCCTCGCTGCTCCTGTTCCTCCTGCCTCAGGCGCTGTTCGTGAAGAACAGCCTGTACGCCCCCCTGGGGTTCGGGCGGATCGGCGATGAGCTGACCCTGCAGAACTTCGGCCGGGTCCTGACCGACTCGCTCTTCCTCTACAGCTTCCGCCTGACCGCGTACCTCTCGTTCCTGGTGGCGGTCGTGGCCATCCTGCTGGGGTTCCCGCTGGCGTACTTCATCGCCCGGTCCCAGAGTCGCTGGCGCTCTCTCCTGGTGACGCTGCTCGTGGTCTCCTCCTTCATCACGGTCGTGATCAAGTCGCTGGGGCTCATCGTGATCCTGGGCGGGAGCGGCCCGGTCAATCGAGTGCTGGTGGGTGCCGGGCTCGTCGAGAGGCCGCTGACACTCCTCAACAACCAGTTCGGCGTGGTCGTGGGGCTCCTGCACTACACGTTCCCGCTGATGGCGCTCGTGCTGCTGAGCGTCGTGCAGACCATCCCCGCGAGCCTGGAGGAGGCCGCAGAGGTCATGGGCGCGCCGCGGCGCCGCGTCTTCACCCGGATCCTGCTCCCCCTGTGCCTCCCCGGGGTCCTGGCCGGAGGGCTGATGGTCTTCAACATGAGCATGGGCGCCTTCACCTCGGCGGCGCTCCTGGGCGGCGGGCGGGTGCCCGTGCTGCCGATCCTGATCCAGCGGAAGATCATCTCCGAGGTCAACTACCCCATGGGCGCCACCATGTCCGTGCTCCTGCTGGTCGCCGTCGTGGCCCTGAACGTGCTGGCGGTCTGGCTCCTCGGACGCTTCCGCCGCCTCTCGGCCGGCATGCGGGGGACCCTGTGACCACGCGACGCCGTTGGGGCCTGGCCGCGGTGGTCGTGGCGATCTACGCCTTCCTGCTGGCCCCCTTCGTCGTCCTGGCGCTCTCGTCCCTGTCGGGCGGGGAGGCCTACTACATCAGCTTCCCGCCGCGTGGCCTGTCGACGCGGTGGTACCTCGCCATCCCGGCCTCCTACCTCCGCTCCTTCGCCGTGAGCGTGGCCATCGGGGTCGCGAGCGCCCTGGCCGCGGGGCTCCTGGGGGTCGCGGCCGCGCTGGGGATCGTGCGGGGTCGATACCGTCGGAAGGAGCTGCTGAAGGCCTTCTTCCGGGCGCCCCTGCAGATCCCCCTGGTGGTGAGCGGGGTGGTCTTCCTGCAGTTCTACTACGTCCTGTTCGGCCTGACCGGCGTCCGGCTCCTGGAGAGCTTCACGGGGCTGCTCCTCGCCCATGTCTTCATCAGCCTGCCGTTCGTCGTGGGCACGGTCTGCGCGGTCCTGGAGAAGTTCGACCGCCGCCTGGAGGAGGCGGCCTACAGCCTGGGGGCCAGTCGGTGGACGACCTTCCGCCGGGTGACGCTCCCCGTCATCCGGCCAGGGGTCTTCGCGGGGATGCTCTACGCCTTCATCGTGTCCTTCGGCAACGTGCCGGTCTCGCTGTTCCTGGTCGGGCCGCGCCTGACCACGCTGCCGGTGGACCTCTTCTACTCGATGGAGTACGACTTCAACCCCAGTATCCTGGCGCTCTCGACGCTGGTGGTCGTCTTCTCCGTGCTGACGATCCTGCTGCTGCAGCGGCTCATGGGGATGGACGTCCTGGTGCGGGCCGGCGCGAAGGAGTGAGGGCGGGGGAAGAGGAGAGCGCTGGAGCCATGTCGGGCGTGCTCCTGGAAGAGGTCACGAAGCGCTACGGCGAGGTCGTGGGGGTCCGGGACCTGGGCCTGGAGGTCCGGGAGGGGGAGTTCCTGACCCTCCTGGGCCCCTCCGGCTGCGGCAAGACCACCACTCTGCGGCTCATCGCGGGGTTCCTCCACCCGGAGCAGGGCCGCATCCTCGTCGGCGGCCGGGACGTCACGGCCCTGCCGCCCCAGCAGCGCGGGATCGGGATGGTCTTCCAGGACTACGTGCTCTTCCCCCACCTGACGGTCGAGGAGAACATCGGGTTCGGCCTGCGGGAGCGCGGCGCGCCCCGCGACGAGATCCGCCGCCGGGTGCGGGAGATGCTGGAGCTGGTCCGGCTGCCGGAGATCGGGGGGCGGCTCCCGCGGGAGCTCTCCGGCGGGCAACAGCAACGGGTCGCGCTGGCCCGGGCGGTCGCCTACGCCCCGCGCCTGCTCCTCATGGACGAGCCGCTGGGCGCCCTGGACCTGAAGCTGCGCGAGGCCATGCAGATCGAGCTGCACCGGATCCAGCGGGCCCTCGGCATGACGACCATCTACGTGACCCACGACCAGGAGGAGGCCTTCAGCCTCTCGGACCGCATCGCCGTGCTGGAGGGGGGGCGCCTCATCCAGGTCGGCACGCCGCGGGAGCTCTACCGGGCCCCCCGCAACCAGTTCGTGGCCCACTTCGTCGGGAAGATCAACTTCCTGCGGGGGACGGTGCTCGACGGGGTCGGGCCGGTGGCGTCGGTCAAGCTGGAGGACGGCCACCAGATCCGGGTCCGGGCCCCCGGCCCGCTGCGGCCCGGGGCCTCGGTCTGCGTGGCGGTCCGGCCGGAGGCCCTGCGGGTCTGGGCGGGCGCGCCGGAGCCCCAGCCCGAGGCAGTGCCGGGGCTGAACCGCCTGGACGGGGTGCTGGAGCGCGTCCGGTACGCCGGGAACTTCACCCACCTCTTCATCCGGATCACGGAGAACTGCACGCTGCTGGCAGAGGTGGGCGGGGAGCGGGCAGAGCTGCACACGGGGGAGCCCGTCCGCGCGGGCTGGGCGCCCGAGGACACCCTGCTCTGGCAGGAAGGAGACGCGTCATGAAGGGGCGAGCGGTCGGAGGACGTCTGCGGGGCGGCCTGGTGGCGATGGGCCTGGTGGCCCTGCTCGTGCCAGGGGCGTCTGTCGTCCGGGCTGCGGAGGAGCTGCGCGCGGCCATCGGCCACGCGGCCATGCAGCCGCGGGTCGCCCCGCTGTGGGTCGCGGCGGACCGCGGGCTGTTCGCGCAGGAGGGGCTGCGGGTGGCGATCGTCCTCGTCCAGGGCGCGCCTACGTTGCTGGCCTCGATGACCGCGCGGGAGCTCCAGTTCGGGTACACGGGCGGCTCGGCCGTCCTGTCGGCGGCGGCGGGCGGCGTGCCGGTGAAGATGCTCGCCGCCTTCACCAGCCGCCTTTCGTTCCACATCGTGGCCCGTCCGGGGACCACCCGGCCAGAAGACCTCCGGGGGAAGCGCGCGGGCGTCCAGAGCATCGGCGGCCCCCAGTCCATGGGGGTCCTGCTGGGCCTGGAGCACCTAGGCCTGGACCCGGTCCGGGACCGGATCCACATTCAAGTGATTGGCGCCCAGCCCCAGCTCGTCCAGGCCCTCCAGCTCGGCGCGATCGACGTCACCGCGGTGGACGGCATGTTCAGCCGGCGCCTCAAGGCCCAGGGGTACCCGATTCTGGCCGAGCTGCCGAAGGCCAACATCCCCTTCGTTGGGGAGGGGGTGATCGCCCTGAAGGCTACTGTCGAGCAGGCTCCTCAGCTCGTCGAGCGGGTCCTGCGCGCGCTCCTGCGCGCGACGGCCTACATCTACCAGCCCGGCCATCGCGAAGCGGTCGTCCAGGTCCTGGCCCGGCGGCTCCGCCTGGAGGACCCGCGTCAGGCCGAGGAGGGGTACCAGGACATCCTGGGCGTGATCGAGCGCAAGCCGTACCCGTCGCCTGACGGGCTACGCAACATCCAGCGCCTCCTCGCGCGCCAGAATCCCAAGGTGGCGGGCCTTCCGGTCGAGGAGATGGTGGACCCGCGCCTCCTCCGCAAGCTGGACGAGGGCGGCTTCATCGATGCGCTCTACAGCGCCACCGGTGCCCGGTAGGGAAACAGAGGAGCTTCGGGCGGGGCGCCGATGCCCGTGCGCCGGGCGCCCGAGGCCACACCCCGTTGGGGGAGAGGAACCGTGATGGAAAAACGAGGGAGACTGCTGCTGCGGTGGGGCCTGGGCTTGCTGCTCGCGGGGACCATGGCCGGGGGGCTGCTGCCGGCCCTGGCCGGAGCGCCTGGCCCGGTCCGCGTCGGCGTCGGCTACGTCACGGTCGGCGCCGGGATGGCGCCGGTCTGGGTGGCCAAGGAAGCCGGCCTGTTCGAGGCCCACGGGCTGAAGGCGGACCTGGCGTACGTGGCGGGGACCAGCAAGCTGGCTGCGGCTGTGCTCGCCGGCGACGTGACCTTCGCCCTGACCGGCATCTACGGGACCGTCGCCAGCGTCCTCGGCGGGAGCGACCTGGTCATCCTGTCGGGGACGATCCGGGCGATCCCGTTCATGATCATGGCCCGGCCAGAGATCCAGAAACCCGAGGAGCTCCGCGGCAAGCGGATCGGCCTGACGCGGTTTGGCTCCCCCTCGGAGTTCGCCGCGCGTTTCGCGCTCAAGGGGTGGGGGCTCGAGCCAGTCAAGGAGGTGGCGATCATCCAGACCGGCGGGGTCGGGGAGGCGCTCTCCGCCCTGGCCTCGGGCGCGATCCAGGCGGCCGTGCTCTCAGATCCCGTCACCCTCCGGGCGAAGAAGATGGGGTTCCGGATGCTCGCGGACATGAGCGAGGCGAAAGTGCCGTACCTCCACCATGGGGCTGTGGCCAGGCGCCCCTATGTCGCCGCCAACCACGAGGTGACGCTCCGGTTCATGCGGGCCCACATCGAGGGGATCTACTACTTCATGCGGCGGCCGGAGTTCAGCCGGGCGGTCATCGCCAAGTACACCCGCATCACGGACCCGGAGGTGCTGCAGGAGACGCACGCTCTGTACGCCCAGAAGTTCTTCCAGTGGCCGCCCATGCCCTTGCTGCCGGGGATCCAGACCCTGCTCGACGAGCTGGCCCCCCGCGTGCCCCGGGCCCGCGAGGCGCGGCCGGAGGAGTTCGTGGATCTCTCCTTCTACAACGAGCTGGAGCGGCAGGGGTTCTTCAAGCTGATCCAGGGGCGATACGGGGCCTAGGCCCACCCTGGAGGCCGGGGGCACGGGGTCCGGAGATGAGACCGCGGCCCGGGGCCGATGCCGAAGCCCGTCGGCGGGGCGCCCTGCTGGCGTTGCCCCTCCTGGCGCTGCCCCTGGTGGCGCTGACCTTCGTGGCGCTGCTGGTCCTGACCGCCTCCGGCGTCCGCGCGGCAGAGGAACGCCGGACCTCGATCGGCCATGCGGCCATGCAGCCGCGCGTGGCGCCGCTCTGGGTCGCCGCGGACCAGAGGCTCTTCGCGCAGGAGGGCGTGCACGCGGCGGTCGTCCTCATCGCCAGCGCGCCCGTGCTGGTGGCCTCGCTGACCGCGCGGGAGCTGCAGTTGGGCTATACCGGGGGGACCGCCGTGCTGGCAGCGGTGGCCGGCGGGGTGCCGATGCGGATGGTCGCCGCGTTCACCAGCCGACTGGCGTTCGACTTCGTCGCGCGCCCAGGGATCACCCGTCCCGAGGACCTGCGCGGCAAGCGCGTGGGGATCCAGACCTTCGGCGGGCCGATCTTCATGGGGGTGCTGCTGGCCCTGGAGCACCTCGGCCTGGACCCCGTCCGGGACCGGATCCACGTCCAGCCGATCGGGGGCCAGCCCCAGCTCGTCCAGGCCCTGCAGGCCGGGGCGATCGACGCCACGGTGATGGACGGCGTGTTCAGCCGGCGGCTGAAGGCCCTGGGGTACCCCATCCTGGCCGAGCTGCACAAAGCCAATATCCCCTTCACCGGGGAAGGGGTGGTCGCCCTGAAGAGCACGATCGAGCAGTCCCCCCAGCTCATCGAGCGGATCCTGCGGGCGCTCGTGCGCGCGGTGGCGTTCATCGAGCACCCCGGCAACCGCGAGGCGGTCGTCCAGATCCTGGTCCGGCGGCTCCGGGTCGAGAGTCCCCGCCTCGCCGAGGAGGGGTACCAGGACCTGCTGCAGGTGCTCGAGCGCCAGCCGTACCCGTCGGCCGAGGGGCTGCGCAACATGCGCCGCCTGCTCGCGCGCCAGAACCCCCGGGCGGCGACGATCCCGGTCGAAGAGGTGGTGGAGACGCGCTTCCTGCGCAAGCTGGACGAGAGCGGCTTCATCGACGCGCTCTACGCTCCCACCAGGGGGCGGTAGGGACGCGCGGCGGCACGAACGGGACACGAGGAGGAGCCATGGCGACAGCGAAACAGGGGATCGTGGTGAAGAAGGCGCCGATCTCGGGGGCGCCCCACACGCAGGCCGTCCGCTACGGCTCCCTGGTGTTCGTGACCGGGCAGGGGCCGCTGGACCTGCGGCGCGCCCGGCAGATCCGGGCGGCGCGCGCGGCGGGGAAGATCCCCGACTCGATCACGAACCTCACCTTTGTGCAGCAGGCGACGTTGACGCTCCGGAACCTGGGCAAGGTGCTCCGGGCCGCGGGGTCGTCCCTTGACAGCATGCTGAAGGTCACGGTCTACCTGCGGGACCTCGCCTACTTCGAGGAGTTCAACCGGATCTACCGCCGGTTCTTCCGCGGCAACGGCCCGCTCCCCGCGCGGAGCACGGTCCAGGTGGCCCGCCTGCCGTTCGACATCCTGCTGATGGTGGACGCCATCGCCCACACCCGCGACGGTCGCCCGTAAAGGGGTGTAGGCCAGGGCGATGGCCAGGGGGTTCGTGACTGGAGGCAGATCGAGGGGAACAACCTGGGGACTGATGACCCAGGAGGTCCCGGAACAATGAAGTTCAAGCAGTCCAACCAGGTGTCGCTGATGCAGGCGTTCCTGAAGGTCGCTGGACTTCGCATTCTAGGTTAACATGAGTTCCTATAGGCGCTAATAGTGGCCGGGTCGGCAAGGGAGGCGCTCCACGCCGTTAACGTCGCTCCTCGTTACGGCGTTGGGCAGGGAGAGAGGCAGATCCCGCACTGGCATTTCAGGGAGGCGACGATGAAAACCACAGGCTTCCGGGGAGTTCGGGCGTTGTTTGTCGGCAGCGTTCTCCTCGCATCTCTGGGTCTCGTGCTCCCCATGGACGCGGCGAACAACCCTGCATTCGCAAGCAGCAGCATTATGGTTCATGGCGGGGCGGCCGAGGGATCAGGTATCCCCGTCTCAGCGTTTGACGTATTCTTTGGCTTCGGTGGTGCGAAAGAGTATCGCGTCCCCCGGAATGGTGTGATCCAGCGCATGCGAGTTCACATCGAAATCAACTCCTTCGGTGCAGCCGCAGAAGTCGCCATTTTCGTAAACGGAACTCTAACTGCGATTTCGGCAACGATTCCGGCCGGCAGCACTGCGGACATAGACGTTCCAGGCGCAGTCCACGTCGCTGACGGTGACAGGATTGCTGTGAGGTTGGACAGAAGTGCGGTACCCAGTTTCGGGCAATTTATCGTTCTAAGCGTTAGTTACGTGATCCATTAACCTGAATCCGGCGCCAAGCGGGTGAGCATTGGCCACGTGTGACGGCATCGGTCGCCGGCCGCACGGGGGGCGAATGTGCTTGAAGAGCCCCCGCACTCAGAGTTCGGAGTTGCAGCTTCCCGTCGCGATGTCTCTCACGCTGCTTCGCCGCCGACGGATCTACCGCCGGTTCTTCCGCGGCAACGGCCCGCTCCCCGCGCGGAGCACGGTCCAGGTGGCCCGCCTGCCGTTCGACATCCTACTGATGGTGGACGCAATCGCCCACACCCGCGACGGCCGGACGTAACCCAACTGAGGAGCACGTGGCCGTGCGGGAGACCGCGACGCGCTAGTGAGGTCCCGCGAGTTCATCAGGAAGGGCGTACGCGTGCCCGTGGTCGTCCACAGCGCCTTGCCCTTCCAGCCGGCGTTCGGATCGTCGATGCGCCCATCGACGTTCTTGGGGAAGAAGCCCATCGGATAGGGAACCCGTAGGGTGAGCAACTTGCCGTCCACCAGGGCGAGGATCGCGTCGTTGAGGCTGCCCATGACGATCGGCACGTTCCTGCCCAAGCCGAACGTGTCGAACCAGTCGATCCACACGTAGTAGCTCGCCTCCGCGCTGCCCGGATCTGTCACCGTCCTGAACTGCGGTCCGGGCAGCTGATGGAGCGCCCAGCCTTCGGGGCAATGCTTGCCCGTCGCGGTCGGCCCGTTGAGGACCTTGCACTTGCGGCGGTCGAAGCTCCCGAGATGGCCGGTTGCGAGCGACACCCAGAAGACGCCGTCCCGATCGATGTCTCCCCCGCGCGGCCCGAAGCCCGGGAAGGGCGGCTCATAGATCTCCGTGATCGCGGTGTGCGTCGGATCGGGTCCCGGATTGACCCGAACGACATGACCGGGGTAGCCCAACGACGTTCCCCACACCGAACCGTCCGCCGGGCTGATAGCGACGGAGTACAGGTTCACCACGGCCCGCTTGTCCTTCGCCGGATCGACCGGCCGGTCGGGCTCCACATATGCGTCCCGCTTGCCGTTGCCGTTGGTGTCGAGGATGAACGGCGTCCAGCCCTGCGCCTTCACCTCGTCCCCGGTCTCCTCGTACATCTTTCGGTTCAGCCAGCCGACCGCGCCCGGGCCGACAACGCCGACGCTGGTCCACAGCGTCTCGTTGGCGTTCGAGGCGAAGTTGAGATGGTGCGTGGGGAAGCACGTGCTGATCAGCGTGAACTTGCCCGTCGCCGGATCGTAAATCGAAAGGTTCCGGTTGGAGCTTTCGAGCGGGAACACCTTCGCCGATGGATGGTCAGAGCCCTTCTTGCAGTAGTCCGGATTGGCGGGCGGACGGATCCGCGCAGTAAACCACACGCGCCCTTTCTCATCCATCATCGGATTGTGATTGAGCGTCTGGCTGTCCCAGATGGGCTCGGCCCCCCAGTAAGGCGAAGGGGCCATCGCGTTGGCCTTCGAGGACGGCGTCTTGGGATCGCGGACCGGATGTTTCACTTCGGTCACGGTATGGGTCACGGGGTCGAGGATCGGCACCATGTCCGTGCTGTCCTCGGCCGAGCCATAAATCTTGCCGTTCGCGTTGACCCGCGGATTGCGCCGGTCGGTCGAGATCACGTCATGCAAATACGTCGTGGGGCTCGCCCAGTCCCACAGGCTGACGACCAGGTTCCGCTCGATGCCCTTCGGTCGCTCCGGCTTGGCGAACGGCAGCTCGCCCGCCGCGATCCGGTCGGTCCAGTCGGCGAACATGGCGAGCGCGCGCTCGGTGTCGAGCCGGTTGATATCGCGGAGCATGAACATCTGGGCTTGCCCGGACATGAGGCGCCGACGCCACGCGTCCCCCGAACTCTTGAATTCGCCCAGCTCCTTCGGGATGGTCCGCATCCCCGGCGTGCCGAGCCCGTGGCACGAGTTGCAGGCGCCGCTTTTGACGATGTTCAACCACTCGCCCTGGCTCTTGATCTTCCGCATGGGGAACTCGCGCTTCTCCGGGACTTTGAGCAGCGAGTACCAGTACATGGCGGGATAGTACTGCGCCGCCTGCTTCTCGTTGGGTGCCAGCACGGCCGTCAGGTTGAGAATCTTGCCCGGCGCGGTCCGGACCTTAGCCGAATCCACCAGCCCGTAGCCGCGCACCCACACGCTATAACTCGCTTTCGGGAGATCGGGCATGACGTAGCGCCCGCGATCGTCGGTGACCACGATCTTGGCGAATTTGGTGGGAAGGTCGGTCGTTTCCGCGATCACCCAGACGCCGGCTTCCGGCCCATTCGCGCTGGTGACGACGCCGCCGAGGTCGTTCTCGCCGATGCGGATCGCCGGGTCGGTGCCCCCTTGGGAGCCCAGCTGGACCGCGCAGGCGGCCAAGATTACGGCGATGCCGACCGCCACCATGCCTAAGTACAAACCTCTTGTCGTCCTCATATTCCCGCTCCTCTCGTCTCTTCCCGCTATCGTCAACGCCGCGGGCTCCTCTTACCCTGAGCGGCGTGAGCCGTGAGCAGTACAGACCACGTCACCCCGGCGGGAACAAAAGGACCTTCTCTGGCGCAGCGACCGACGCCGCGACGAAGATTCGCCTCCATGTAGGGCGTCCTTAATACAGCGCGGATGAAGGCGGAGTCAAGCACGAAGTTGGGGGTATCTTTGCAACATCTCTAAGAGCGTTGGCTTTGTCCAGGGATATGCCATGCCTATTGGCAAGCTCCTCGCTCGCCCCAGTCAAGCCCGGGTAGGGACGTCTGCGCCTCCCCCGCCGGCTAATCCGGATTCCCGAAGCCTGCTAACCGAGCCCCGCGCGTCCCTCGCCACGCACCCAGTTGCCCGGCTCTAGCCAGAGGGATCACGTCACCGCCCCCTGACCTTGTATCCGAGTTTAGGCACGCCCCTTTCGCGAGCCCCTCCCATATCAGTTAGGGAGCGAGGCCTGAAAGATGGACCGTCGAGGGTTGGAACTTGGGAACGCTACCGGTATGTGTCTTCCCGCCGGAGGCCGCAGTAGAAGAGCCAGACCTCCTGCCCGAAGATGTCCTAGCGGAAGCGCCAGCGGCCGAGCCGCAGCCGGTATTCGCCTTCCCCGGGGCGGATGCCTTCGAGCTTCTGGATGTGGTGACGTCGGCTCAGATTGTGGGGATCGCCAAGCGCGGGAGGCCGCAC
>JACPFL010000170.1 GCA_016183025.1 Deltaproteobacteria bacterium
ATCCGGAGCCTGCGCGAGGTCCGCTATGCGGTGGACCTGGCCGCCGGCACGCCCGGGATCGAGACTTGGTATGTCTACGGCAAGGAGAAGTACGGCTTCGAGCTAGGCGGCGGCAGCACGGCCGTGAGCGCGGCCGGGCTGTACCCGCTCCTGCAGACGGGCCAGATCAATGGCTTGATCGGCGGGCTCCGCGGGGCCGCGGAGTACGAGACCCTCCTGGGGCAGAAGGGAAAGGCCATCGCCGGGATGGACGCCCAGTCGGCCACCCACCTGCTGATCATCGTCCTCATCGTCCTCTGCAACGTCTCCTTCTTCCTGAGCCGGCGCGCGGCGGGCGGGCGATAGCCGTGTCCGCGGACATCATGCTCGGCGCCTGGCTGGCCACCGGCCTCACCCTGTTCATGTACAGCTTCCTCTACCGGGACAACCCCCTGTTCAAGCTGGGCGAGCACCTGTACGTCGGCGTCTCCATCGGCTACACGATCGTCCGGCTCCACTACGACGTGATGGAGAAGAAGCTCATCAGCCCCGTCGTGCAGCAGGGGCAGTGGTGGCTCCTGGTCCCGGCCCTGCTCGGGGTCCTGGTCCTGACCCGGTTCATCCCGCGGGCGGCCTGGCTCTCGCGCCTCTCCTTCGCCTTCATCGTGGGGTTCGGCTCAGGCGTGGCCATCCCCCGGATCATCTCCTCGTTCATCCTGCAGCAGGTCCAGGGGACGCTCCGGCCGCTCGCCGCCGTCGGGGCGGACGGCGTGAGCGTGTTCACGTGGCAGACCCTGAACACCCTGCTGATCCTGGTCGGGGTGGTCACGGTCCTCTTCTACTTCTTCTTCTCCGTCGAGCACCGTGGCGCGATCAAGGTGGCGGCCCGCACGGGGATCTACTTCCTCATGGTCTCCTTCGGGGCGGCCTTCGGCTACACCGTGATGGCCCGGATGTCGCTCCTGATCGGGCGCTTTGACGACCTCATCACCTTCTCCGGGCAGGAGTTCGGCTACGCCTCCCCCATCCTGCTGGTCGTCGTGCTGGCCCTGCTCGTGGCCTGGGAGCGCCGGCGGCGGCGCCTCGAGGCGGGCTCGGCTGGCGGCGATGTGGTCGGGGATGGTTCCTCCCGCTAGCGCCTGTTCCGGGGTCACGCGGCTGGCATGGCTGCTCGTCGCGTTCCTCTGGCTCGCGGGGTGCGGCCGGGCGGAGGTGCCAGAGGCCCGGGCCCAGCGTGAGGGTGGCGGCCATAAAGCGACAGCCCCGGCACCTGCGCCACCCCTGAGGGGACCTGCGTACGGCGACGCGCTGATCGAGGGGTCCATCGGGGACGCCAGCAACCTGATCCCCATCCTTGCCGCGGACAGCGCCTCCCACAACATCGGGGGGCTCATCTACAACGGCCTGGTGAAGTACGACCGGGACCTCAATATCGTGGGCGACCTGGCCGAATCCTGGCAGGTGAGCCCCGATGGCCTCGCCCTCACGTTCCGCCTGCGGCAGGGCGTGCGCTGGCACGACGGCCACCCCCTGACCGCCGAGGACGTCCACTTCACCTACCGCGTCCTGGTGGACCGCAAGACCCCCACGGCCTACGCCGAGGACTTCCTGCAGGTGGCGAAGGCCGAGGTCCTCGACCCCCACACCTTCCGCGTGCGCTACCGGCAACCGTACGCCAAGGCCCTGATCAGCTGGGCGGTCTCCATCCTCCCCCGCCACCGGCTCGAAGGGCAGGACCTGACGAAGACCCCGCTGGCCCGCCGGCCCGTGGGCACGGGCCCCTACCGGTTCGTCGAGTGGAAGACCGGCGAGAAGATCGTGCTGGAGGCCAACCCCGACTACTTCGAGGGGCGCCCCTTCCTGTACCGCTACGTCTACCGGATCATCCCGGACCAGGCCACGATGTTCCTGGAGCTCAAGGCGCGGAGCCTGGACATGATGGGGCTGACCCCGCTCCAGTATGCGCGGCAGACCACCCGCCCGGAGCTGCAGGCCCGCTTCCGGCGCTACCGGTACGCGGCCTTCGCCTACACCTACCTCGGGTACAACCTCCGCCACCCGCGCTTCCGCGACCGGCGCGTCCGGCAGGCCATCAGCTACGCCATCGACCAGCAGGAGCTCATCCAGGGGGTGCTGCTCGGGCTCGGGCAGCCGGCCACGGGCCCGTACCGCCCCGGGACCTGGGCCTATAACCCGCATGTCCAGCGCTACCCCCACGACCCGGAGCGCGCCCGGGCCCTGCTGCGGGAGGCCGGGTGGCGGGACACGGACGGCGACGGGATCCTGGACCGGGACGGCCGCCCCTTCGCCTTCACGATCCTGACCAACCAGGGGAACGAGAGCCGGGCGAAGACCGCGGAGCTGATCCAGTGGCGGCTGCGCAAGGTGGGGATCGCGGTGAAGATCCGGACGGTGGAGTGGGCCGCCTTCGTGAACGAGTTCCTGGACAAGCGGCGCTTCGAGGCGGTCGTGCTCGGGTGGCGGACGGGGCAGGACCCCGACCTCTACAACGTCTGGCACTCCAGCAAGACGGGGCCCAAGCAGCTCAACTTCATCGGCTTCCGCCACCCCGAGGTGGATCGGCTGCTGGAGCAGGGGCGCCGCACTCTGGACCGGACCGAGCGGAAGCGCTCCTACGATGCCTTCCAGGCCATCCTGGCCGAGGAGCAGCCCTACACCTTCCTCGACGTCCCCGATGCCCTGACCATCGTCCACGGCCGGGTGCGGGGGATCGAGCCGGCCCCGGCCGGGCTCACCTACAACTTCATCCGCTGGTACGTCCCCCGGGACGAGCAGCTCTACGCCGCGCTGGTCCCGTGACGGCCGTCCTGGTCGCCCGGGGCTACCGGAAGCGCGCCGCCTCCACCCGGTCCAGGCTCTCCAGCTTGTGGACGCGCTCGTCGTAGCCGAGCTGGCGGAAGAGGTCGGCCAGGGAGTCGAACCGGCCGTAGTCGGCCGCGAAGATGCTCTCGAAGGGCTCCGACTCGAGGGCGGGGTTCTCGGCCACGTACGCCATGTACTCGTGCTCGGCGTGGTCCTCGAAGTGGGCGTTCAGGAAGTAGCTCCATGCGGGCCGGATCGCGTAGAGGAGCCAGGAGATGTGGTAGTAGGCGAAGGCGATGACCTGGGGGAGGAGCCGGTGCAGGACGAAGGTCTCGCGGATCCCCTTCTTGTCCGTGAGCTCCTCCAGGATCAGCAGGTGCCACTGCTCGTTGTCCTGCTGGAGCCGGCTCTCCTTGACGCGGTCGAAGACGCGGCGGGCGAAGTCCGGCTGACCGTGGGTGTGGGTGATGGCGATGTAGGCCACGTGCTCCCACGCCTGGTAGGGCATCCGGGCGATGACCTCCAGGACCTTGAACTTGGAGAGCGTCTTCCGGCGCCCGTAGAGGAGGTCCATCAGGACGAAGAGGAGACGGGCGAGCGGCCCGTACCGCATCCGGGGACTGCTGAGGGTCTTCTCCTGTTCCCGCCGCAGCTCCTCGGAGGTTAACCGTCCCACCGGGCCCCCCTCTCCCGGACCGACGCCGGGTGCCTTGCCCGTCGCAGCGAATGTCTCTTCCAGGAACGCGTGCAGGATACCACGGGAAGCGGTGATCAGCCATAGTGTCGGCCGTTCCGAGCACGCTGGGGCGGCCTTGACCGGCGTCGAATCACCGGCGTACTATCCGCCCGATCGTGAATCGCCTTCGGGGGTCGGGGTGCCGCTCCCGATTGACAGGGCCGAGCACCGGGACCCGAGCACGTGAGGCGGCCGGTGGGCGGCGACCGGCTGATTCGTCGGAGGGGACAAATGCGGAGACAGGGATGGCTGATCCTGGTGCTGGCGGGCCTGGGGCTGGTCGGGGAAGCCTGGGCCCAGTCCGGGCGCATGCCGGTCGCCTACAGCGCCGTCAGCGGGGCCTTCGCCCCGCTCTGGGTGGCCTACGAGGAGGGGCTGTTCGCCAAGCATGGGCTCCAGGTCACCCAGAGCTTCATCGCGGGCGGCTCGCGGGTGGCCCAGACCCTGGTCGCCAGGGACGTGGAGCTGGCGGTCATGGGAGGTGGAGCGATCGAGGCCACGCTGGGAGGCGGCGATCTCCTGTACGTCGCCGGCTACGTGAACACGCTGGTCTTCTCGCTCTATGCCCGGCCGGAGGTACGGCGGGTGGAGGATCTGCGGGGGAAGGTGGTGGGCGCCACCCGGCACGGCACTGCGACCATGTACAGTGCCATCCTGGTCCTGAGGAAGTTCGGCCTGGAGCCGGGGCGCGAGGTGCGGCTGCTGCAGACCGGCGGCGTCCCCGAGACCCTGGCCGCGATGCAGGCCGGGACGGTCCACGCGGGGGTCGTCTCGGCCCCCACCACCTTGCGCGCCCGGGCGATGGGGTTCCGCGAGCTGGTGGACATCGCGGCGGTGGGGATCCCCTTCGTCCACGAGGGGGTGGTGACCACCCGGGCGTACCTCGCGGCGCAGCCGAAGCGGGCGGAGGCGTTCCTGAAGGGGTTCGTCGAAGGGCTACGGCTGTACAAGGCCAACCGGGACCTGGCTGAGAAGGTCATCAGCAAGTACACGCGCGTGCGGGACCCGGAGCTGCTGCGGGAGACCTACGAGACGTTCGCCCGCCACTTCCTGCTGAAGCCCTATGTCCCCCGGGAGGCGATCGCGAACATGCTCCAGGTCATCGCGGACCAGAACCCGCGGGCGCGCCAGGCCCGCCCGGAGGAGTTCTACGACAACCGCATGCTCCAGGGGCTCGAGGCCGCGGGCTTCTTCGGCCCGTCCGGGAGCTAGGGGCGGCTGAGGTTGCCGGGGCTGGTGACGAACGAGGAGGTGCCATGACGCTCGTGCTCAAGAACGCGGAGATGGGGGGGCTGCTCCCCATGGGCCAGAACATCGAGGACATGGAGGTGGCCTTCCGGGAGTACGGCCAGGAGATCGCGGTCAACCGCCCCCGCATGCGGATGTACGTGCCGCTGGGCGAGCCCGAGACCTACTACTGGTTCAACAACATCGCCGGCATCGTCCCGGGCTTCAAGGGCATGGCGCTCCGGATCGACTCCTCGAAGGCCCGGGCCGTGCTCCGGGACGGGCGGTGGCGGGAGGAGTACCCGGACGACTTCGTCGGCCTGGTCCTGCTCTTCGACATCGAGAGCTGCCGGCTCCTGGCCATCATGGACGACCACTATCTCTCCGTCACGCGGGTCGCGGCCACGAGCGCGGTGGCGGCCAAGTTCCTGGCCCGGCAGGACGCCGGGGTGCTGGGGCTGTTCGGCACCGGGGAACAGGCCCGCACCCAGCTCGAGGCCATGGCGCTGGTGCGCCCCCTGCGCCTGGCCAAGGTCTTCAGCCCGAACCGGGCCAACCGGGAACGCTTCGCCGCCGAGATGGCGGAGAAGCTCAAGCTGGAGGTCCGGGCGGTCTCCGACCCCCTGGAGGTGGTCCGGGGCGCGGACATCATCAACGCCGCCACGAATGCGGCGGACCCCCTCGTGGACGGGCGGTGGCTGGAGCCCGGCCAGCACCTCTCCACCCTCGTGGGGGGTGACTACCGGCGCAAGCGGGACGAGCTGGACCACGAGGCCTACCTCCGCTGCGACCTCATCGTGGTGAACACGCGGGAGCAGGTCCGACAGGACCGACAGGGGAACCTGTTCGAGCTGCTGGAGGCGGGAAAGCTCCAGTGGGAGAGCCTGGCGGAGCTGGGGGAGATCGTCGCCGGGAAGCGGTCGGGGCGCACGGGGCCCCGGCAGATCACGCTCTGCAAGAACAACCACGGCATGGGGATCCAGTTCGCCGTGACGGCGCGGCGGATCTACGAGCTGGCCCGGGCCCGCGGCATCGGGCGGGAACTGGACGATGAGCTGTTCCTGACCCGGCGGGAGGGTGTCTGGTCGCCATGAGCCCGGGAGCCCGGAGTCCTCTGTAGCCGCCGTGCTCCCCTACCTGGTCCGGCGCCTGGCGCTCATCGTCCCGCTCCTGCTCGGGATCACCGTGATCTCGTTCCTCATCATGAAGCTCGCGCCGGGAGAGCCCGGGGTGCTCGAGTTCGAGATGACCCCGGAGGTGGGGGTGGAGGCCCGGGCCCGGCTCCGGGCCCTGTACGGGCTGGACCAGCCCCTGCACGTCCAGTACTGGAGCTGGCTCCGGCGGATCGCCCGCCTGGACTTCGGCCACTCCTTCGCCATGGACCGCCGGCCGGTCCTGGACAAGATCCTCGAGCGGCTCCCGCGGACCCTGACGATCAACATCCTCTCCCTGGGGCTGATCCTGCTGGTCGCGCTGCCCATCGGGATCTACTCGGCCACGCACCGCTACTCGCCGTTCGACAAGGTCACGACCGTCCTGGTCTTCGTGGGGTACGCCGTGCCCACGTTCTGGCTGGCGCTCCTGCTCATGATGCTCTTCGGCGTGCACCTGGGCTGGCTCCCCATCTCCGGCTTCACCTCGCTCAACTTCGCCAGCCTCTCCCTCGGGGAGAAAGTGGTGGACCTGGCGCGGCACCTGCTCCTGCCGGTGTTCGTCTCGGCGTTCGCTGGCCTGGCCGGGTACTCCCGCTTCATGCGCGGGAACATGCTGGAGGTGATCCGCCAGGACTACATCACGACGGCCCGCGCCAAGGGGCTGCCCGAAGGGCGCGTGGTCCTGCGCCATGCCGTGCGCAACGCCCTGCTCCCCATCGTGACCCTTCTGGGTCTCTCCCTGCCGCACCTGATCGGGGGGAGCGTCATCTTCGAGTCCATCTTCGCCATCCCCGGCATCGGCCAGCTCTTCTTTGCCAGCGTGATGGCCCGGGACTACCCGGTCATCATGGGGCTCCTGGTCATGGGGTCGTTCCTCACGATGGTCGGGAACCTGCTGGCGGACCTCTGTTACGCGCTGGTGGACCCGCGGATCCGGGTGGGGTAGGGGACGGGGATGCAGAAAGGGTACCTGGACCTCTTCTGGCGTCGCCTCCGCGGGAACCGCCTGGGCCTTGCCGGGGGGACGGTGGTGGGGCTGCTCTTCGTCGTGGCCCTGGCGGCCCCGCTCCTGGCCCCCTACGACCCGCTGGAGATCGACGTCGCCCGGGTGCTGGAGCCACCCAGCCTGGCCCATCCCTTCGGGACCGACCCGCTGGGCCGGGATGTGCTGTCCCGGGTCATCTACGGGTCGCGGATCTCGCTGCTGGTGGGGTTCGTGGCGGTGGGGATCGCGGCCGCGGTGGGCACCCTCATCGGCGCCGCGGCCGGGTACCACGGGGGATGGGCGGATGCGGTGCTCATGCGGTGCGTGGACATCATGCTCTCGGTCCCCACGTTCTTTCTCATCCTGGCGGCGATCGCGTTTCTGGAGCCGAGCATCTGGATCATCATGGTGGTGATCGGGCTGACGGGCTGGGAGGGGGTGGCCCGGCTGGTGCGGGCCGAGTTCCTCTCTCTGAAGGGGCGGGACTTCGTGATGGCCGTGCGGGCCGAGGGGGCCGGCGCGCTCCGGATCATCCTCCGGCACGTGCTCCCGAACGCCCTGGCGCCGGTGCTCGTCGCTGCCACCCTGGGGGTCCCGGCCGCCATCCTGGTCGAGTCCGGCCTGTCATTCCTCGGGCTCGGGGTGCAGCCCCCGACGCCGAGCTGGGGGAACATCCTGACGGCGGGCAAGGACACGATGGAGATCGCGTGGTGGCTCTCGCTCTACCCCGGGCTCGCCATCCTGATCACGGTGCTGGCCTACAACCTGCTGGGCGAGGGGGTCCGGGACGCCCTGGACCCGCGCCTGACCATCTTCCCCCGAGCCGAGGCCACGGCCCCGCTGGAGGCGCAGCCGGGCGTCGGGAAGGTCCATGGCGGTCCAGCCACGGCGGCCCGCTAACTATCATTTAGCGAGGAGTTTGTAATGAATAAGCCAGAGGTAGATTCCGGAGAACGCCAGGAGATTAGCTGAGCGGCAGACTGGCGAGGCCGTTTGCAAGTTGTTTGAGGACCTTCAACTTAAGCCGTTCTTTGCTCAGCGGGTACAACAAGCATCAGCCCTAGGGTCACACATTTTGGGGAAACTGAAAGAGGCTGATGCCTATGTGGGCATCATGCACCGCCGTGGCCGAATCGTGTACCCTGGACAAGGACATGAGAAAGATTGGAAGTATCGAGGATCGGTATGGATTCACCAGGAGTTGGCGATCATAGCGTACCTGAATGATGTCCTGGGTCGGTCGATCCCAGCGGCCCTATTTATGCAAAGCGAGATTGAATGGGAAGGTGTGATGACCACGCTCATCTTGAACCCGACATACTTCGAGACGCAGGACGATCTTCTTCCCCGCGTGGAACAATGGGTGAAGGATACACTTCGGGATCGGCCGGAGTTTGACTACCTGAGGGCAAAGTTCGAGCGGCGCACGGACGGGTTCGGAGCGGCTGAATGGAAGTTCCTGCGTCTATGCATGGCGATGGGCGAGCGAATCGACTGGGAGCAGATCAAGAGGGAATTCGAAAGTGAATATAGGGATGATCCTGATTTCGTGGAGGCTGGTCGAAGAGCCGCCTTTGAAACGATTGATGACCCAGTGAAAAAAGCTTTCCACTTCCTTATCCAGAAGTCCAGAGATGCAGAACTCATTAATCCTCCAAGGCCGGACGAGTCGTCACCCTCCCGTCAATCATTCAACATCGTTCCTATGTGGCGACCGTTACTGACCATGAGATTGCGTGATCTGGGGTACTTGTAGGAGGAGGCGCGACGCGACCTAGAGGGGGTCTAGCAATTCCTCAGTCGTGAGCCCCGCCTGCTTGTTTGATGATCGAGTCAAGGGTTCGACTCTTGAGGTCCTTCGCTTGAGGTTCTCCGTATGGTAGGCGGCGCGGGGGCTCCTTGGGACGCTTGAGGATGTAATCTGAGGATTGACCCGCCCGGAATTTGGCCTACAATCCCTGTGCGGACCAATTTCGCCAGCCAAGGTGGGAGGAGAGATGGGCAGAGCGTTAGCACGGCTCGGGGTCGCGCTGGTGGTGGTCCTGGCGTGCGGCGGTGCCGCCGGGGCCGCCCTGCAGAGAGTCGTGGGCGGGTACACGGCGATCAGCGCTGCCATGTCCGGGATGTGGGTCGCCAAGGAGGCGGGGCTGTTCGAGAAGCACGGGCTGAACGTCTCGCTCGTCTACATGGCGGCCGGCACCAAGATGGCCGCCGCCATGATCGCGGGGGACGTTCACATGGCGGCGATCGGCGGGACCGGCGTGGTCATGGCAGGGCTGAAGGGCGCGGACCTGGTGCTCATCGCCAGCACCGTGAACAGGAGCCCGTTCGTGGTGATGGCCCAGCCCGCGATCCGGAGGCATGGTGCGGCGAGGCTCGTCCGGGGACTTCTCCATCCGGGCCGCACTCCGGCTCTGGGGCCTCGACCCGGAGCGCGATGTCCGGCACGTTCAGACCGGTGGGCTCCCCGAGACCCTGGCGGCGATGAAGATCGGGACGGTGGACGCGGCCCCCATGACCCATCCCACGGCCACCCACGCCCGGAAGGCGGGGCTCCGCGAGCTGGCCGACCTGTCCGAGCTCCCCATTGAGTAAGTGCACACCGGCGTCGGGGCCACCAGACGGTTTCTCGCGGAGCACGCGGGCGAGGCGAAGGCGTTCCTCAAGGCGTACGTGGAAGGGCTCTACCACTTCCGGGCGAACCGGGAGTTCGGCGTGAGGACGATCGGCCGGTACGCTCGGACCGGGGACCAGGAGGTCCTGGCGGAGGCGTACGAGCGGTACGGCCTCCGGTACATGGAGATCCCCCCGCACATCCACCGGCGCAGCATCCAGGGGATCCTGGAGCAACTGACCGGCACCTTCCCGGAGGCGCGGGCGGCGGACCCCGAGCGGTTCCGCGACGCCCGGTTCATGGAGGAGCTGGAGCGCGAGGGGTTCTTCAAGGCGCTCGAGCGATCCTATCGTCGCTAGAGGGGGCGGAGATGAGACTGGTCCTGCTCGGCACAGGCGTCCCCTCCCTCAGCCTGAGGCGGCACGGGGCCAGCCAGGCGGTGATCGTGGACGGGGAGGCCCTGGTCATCGACTGCGGCCACGGGTCGACCCTCCAGATGATGAGGGCCGGGATCGACCCCCTGCACGTCAGGCATGTGTTCCTCACCCACCACCACTACGACCACACCGTGGACCTCGCGCACTTCGTGCTCTCGACGTGGATCACGGGCCGGGACTTCCCGCTGAAGGTCTACGGGCCGACCGGGACCGAGATGATGGCCGAGGCCCTGTTCGACCGGGCGTTCTCCATCGACATCAGGGCGCGGACCTCGCGGGGGACGCAGCGGAGGCGGGGCATCCAGGTCAAGGCGCAGGACATCGACGAGGGCGAGGTGGCCAGCGCCGGCGCCTGGCGGGTGAGCGCGGTGAGGGTGGACCACCTGGCCGAGGGGACCTTCAGCGTGGGCTACCGGGTGGAGAGCGGTGGCAAGGCGATCGTGGTCTCCGGCGACACCCGCCCCTGCCGGGGGCTGGTCGAGCTCGGGCGTGGCGCGGACATCCTCGTTCACGAGGTCTTCTTCTCGCCCGAGCTGGAGGAGTCGGGCGTCCCGGCGGGGAGGCGCCCGGGCTCCGTCTCCCCGGACTTCGCCCAGAAGGTGCGACACACAAAGCCCGAAGAGGTCGGGGCGATTGCCCGCGAGGCAGGGGTGAAGCGCCTGGTGCTCTCCCACCTGTGGTCGGACCGTGACCTGGACCAGCTTCGGGCGCTGGTCAAGAAGCAGTTCGACGGCGAGGTGGTCGTGGGCGAGGACCTGATGGCCTTCGACTGCTGAAGGAGGAGCCATGCGACGGCTGACCCTGATGACCGGTTTTCTGGCGGTCCTCGGCGGGCTGTGGCCCGCGGGGAGCCCCCCCGCC
>JACPFL010000175.1 GCA_016183025.1 Deltaproteobacteria bacterium
ACGGACAAGTACTACCGCACCTGCTGCAGGTGCTACCACGCTTCATCCTCCTCGGGCCGGTTCCAGTCCTCAGCAAGCGCCGTCTCACCGAGTAGCGCGCTTTCAGGCACGCCCGCGAGCGGATGCTCCTCCAGGATCGTCACGAGCGCCCGCCGTGCCGCGGGAAGACGAACGTGTTCGAGCAGGCGCACGTTACCTTGCTCATCAATCACCGCTTCGACCGTTCGGATCATGGTCTACACCTCCCTGTCCAGTTTACACGACGCGGTCCACACCTGCCTATCCCGATCACGGGAGTACGCGGAATCGCTCCGCGGCGGGGCAAACTGCGGGAGTTTGGGCTAGCCCTTCCCTTTCTCCTCCTCCATCCCCTCCCGGATCTTCGCGATGGCCTCCTCGGCCTGGCGCTTGAGCCGGCCGTCCAGGTCCCCTTCCGTGAGCCGCTTCAGGGCCGGGACCGCGCGCTCGTCCCCGAGCTGCCCGAGGGCGCGCACAGCCGCCAGGCGCACGAGGAGATCCGGATCACGGGTCAATCGCACCAGGTGGGCCTGGACATCGTTGTGCCCTGCCCCCAGCTCCGCGAGGCCACGGATCGCGGCGAGCCGGGTGCTGAGCTGATAGCCGTACGCGCTGTGCCGCTTCAGGATGGGGAGCGCTTCGGGGGCCCTCGACGCCGCGATGGCCTCGACCGCGCCGGCGCGCAGCACGTCGTTCCAGGACTCGCGCCGGAGCAGGAGCGTCAGCGTGGCCAGGACCGAGGCATCTCGCATGCGCCCCATCCCCTTGATCGCCTCCACCTCGGCGAAGTAGCTCGCCTCGTCGCGATAGCGCTCCTTGAGCGTGGCCAGGACCTGGGGCTCGCGAAACTCACCCAGCGCCTCGAAGATCACCCGGCGGGCCTTCGGGTGCGTCACCCGCCGCAGCCCCTCGAGCAGCCCCTCCAGGGCCTGCCGCGACCGGCTGGCCCCCAGCGCCCGGGCAATCGCCCCCTGCACCGCCCAGAACGACTCGCGTGGTAAGGCCCTGCAGAGCGCCGCCGTGGCGGTCGGGCTCGCCAGCTTCCCCAGCGCCTGTGCCGCTTCCAGCCGTCCCACCGGGTGCGGGTCCTGGCTGAGCTGCCGGAGCCACATCGCCTCGGGCTTCACGAAGTCCACCTTCGCCAGCAGCCAGTGGTCCGGGTCGAAGAGGACCAGATCGGGCTCGGTCGGCAGCGGGAACGTGAAGAGGTGGTCCTTCTTTTCGACCACCTCCCGGAACCGCCGCACTCCCCGCGGCGTGTGGAACGCGAACTCCACGGGCATGGCGAACAGCCCGGTCTCCTTGTCCGTGGCCTGCGTCTGCACCACGCGGACCGCGGCGCGGCGGCGCCGGGGCTCCCACCAGTAGCGCACGCGGTATTCGGGATGGCCCGGGCTGAACACCCACTGGTCGAAGAACTGCTGCAGGTTCCGGCCAGTTGCCAGGCGGATGGCCTCGATGAGGTCGGCCGTCTCCACGACCTGCCCCCGGTGCCCACGCACGTAGGTCCGGATGGCCTTGCGGAACTCCGCATCGCCCAGGAGATAGCGGAGCATGTGCAGCACCACCGACCCCTTCTCGTACAGGTGCCGGTCGAACAGGTCGTCGGGCGCCTTGTAGGTCCGGGTGACGATCGGCCGCCGGTAGCGCTCCTTGTCCTCGTCGAAGTACGCCTGCGCGTTGCCGTACAGCTCGTAGGCGAACTCGTCCTTCCCCAGGTCGTGCTCCTTGAAGAGCGCCTCGAAGTAGGTGGCGAAGCTCTCGTTCAGCCAGGCGTGCGACCAGTCCTTGCAGGTCAGCAGGTCGCCGAACCACTGGTGGGCCAGCTCGTGGGCCACCAGCGGGTCGCTCGAGAAGTCCAGGTGGGCCCGCTCGTCGTGGAGCGTCCGCGCGGTCAGCGTGGTGGCGCTGGTGTTCTCCATGCCGCCGTAGATGAAGTCCACGGCCGCCACCTGCGCGTACTTCGCATAGGGATACGGGATGCCGATGAACCGGGAGAAGAACGCCATCATCTCGGGGGTCTTCCCCAGCGCGCGGCGGGCGTCGGCCTCCTGCCCCGGCTGGCAGTAGTACAGGAGAGGGACGCGGCGCCAGCGGTCCCGGATGACGCTGAAGCGGCCGGCCGCCAGCGTGACGAGGTAGGGCGAGTGCGGGACCGTCTGCCGCCAGTGATAGGTCCGGGCCAGGCGCCGCGCGTGGTGGGTCGTCCGCACCAGCGCGCCGTTGGAGACCACGAGGAACTCCTCTGGCACGGTGGCGATCAGCTCCGAAGTCATCCGCTCCTGCGGGGCATCATGGCACGGGAACCAGTACCGGGCGTACTCGGTCTCCCCCTGCGTCCAGACCTGCGTCGGCCTGGTCGGGTGCTGGCGGTCGGGCCCGATGAAGTACAGGCCCAGCTTCGGCTGGCGCACGCGGTAGGCGATCGCCACCTTCACCCGCTCGCCGGCCCGCAGCGGGCGCGCGAGCTCCACGGTGAGCTTCCGCCCATCGTACCGGTGCCGCACCGGGCGGCCGCCATCCCGGGAGACGTGGTCGAGCCGGAACGCCACAGCGTCGAACGTCATGGCTTGCGCCCCGTCCACCAGGGCCTTGAGCGTCGTCGTGCAGACGCCTGTCAGGGCCTTGCGCGGGAGGTCCAGGACGACCTCGAGCCGGATGTGCTCGGTGTCGAAGGTCCGGTCCGGCGGGTACTGCGGGCGGGCGCCCGGCAGGGCGAACTTCCCGCCAGCCCGCGCGCCCGTCCCGTACCCCTTGCATCGCCACAGCTCGTCAAACACGTCCATGGGTCACTCCTCTGCATCCTCCCACCACGAAGGGGTCACGCCGGCGACAGCCGCTAGCTTGGCATATCCGCGAGCGGACGGGAAGCAGGCGGGAGGTTTCACCATGGCCCCGCTTGACAGCGGAGGCGGGAGGAGGAGAATCTTGGTACGGGTCAACCCCATGAAGGAGGTGGTACGATGAGTAGCTATCTGTCACTGGTTCTGGCTGTTCTTTTCCTCGCCCCGGTAGTATCGTTCGCGCAGGCGCAGCCGGAGAGAGGCACCCCGACCATCGCACAGAGAGCCGATCTACCCCGTGTCCACTACATGATGGGGCCGGGCACGCTGCCGCGGAACCCGCAGAACCGCCTGGAGTACGTCCGCTATGCCCTGACCGGGGAGCCCCGGCTGACGGGCCGACAGCTCTTCGAGCGGATCCCGGAGGTCCAGCAATTCGCCCGGGTCAGCGTGGAGCCGCAGGACTTCATCCCCTACGATACCCCGGAGGAACTCAAGGCGCTCAGCCTGCGGATCGCCGCCCACCTGCAGGGCCCTGACCTCGCCGGGGTCGTGTTCGGCCACGGCACGAACAACATCGAGGAGACCGCCTACTTCCTGAACCTCACGGTCAGGAGCGACAAGCCCGTGGTGATCGTCGGGTCCCAGCGCCCCTTCAGCACCCTCAGCTCCGACGCGCCGGCCAACCTGCTGAACGCGATCCGGGTGGCCGCCGATCCCGCGTCGCGGGGCAAGGGCGTCCTCGTGCTCCTGAACGACGAGATCAACGCGGCCCGCGACGTGACGAAGACGAATACCTACCGGCTGGAGACGTTCCAGTCCCGGGAGCTGGGGGTCCTCGGGTATGCCGACCCTGATCGCATCGTCTACTACCGTCTCCCGACCCGCAAGCACACGACGCAGACGGAGTTCGACCTCACGCGGGTCCAGAGCCTCCCGCGGGTGGACATCCTCTACGTGCACTCGGGCAACGACGGGGAGCTGGCGAAGGCCGCGGTGGCGCTCGGCGCCAAGGGGCTGGTCATCGCCGGGTCCGGGGCCGGGCACACGCAGAACGCCCGGAAGGTCCTGAAGGAGCTCTCAGACAAGCAGGGCGTCCGCGTGGTGCGGAGCGCGCGGGTCGGCGCCGGCCGGGTCATCCGGGAGGACAACTGGCAGGAGCCCGGGTTCGTCGCCGCCGACAACCTGAGCCCCCAGAAGGCCCGGATCCTGCTCCAGCTCGCGCTGACGAAGACCACGAACCCGGACGAGATCCAGCGGATGTTCGACGAGTACTGAGCCGCGCGGCAGCCGGCGCAAGGGGGCCTCTTCCCGGAGGGGCCCCCGACCCTCCAGTTTCTCCGGCGTGGGAGAGCAGGTCTACCTGAACTGGACCTTCTTGTTCAGGTAGAACTTCCGCATCTCGGGCCGGTACTTCTCCATCATCTCCTGGTTCAGGTCCAGGGGCGGCTTGGCGTCGGGAGGCAGCAGGGAGAAGTACTTGGTCTCCTTCGTATCCGCCTCGAACTGGGCCCTGGCCTTCTGGAGCAGCTCCGGCGAGGTCAGCAGGTCCAGCACGGACGCCGCCAGGACCTTGGCCCCGGCGACCTCACCCTTGTGGGCGATGGAGGTGGCCGGCGTGATGGCCGCGGTCCAGTGGTGATACTGCACTCCGGGCGCGCTGGCGGGGAACCGTATGGGCGCTGTTGGGACGTTCCACGTAATGTCACCGATGTCGTTGGAGGCGGTCGTCTGGGCCCCCCGGCGCAACGGCAGCACCCGGGTGTTGAGCCCCACCTCCCTCGCCCCCACCGACTTCTGGAGCTCCTTGGCGAACCTCACCTCGTCCTCGCTCCATTTGGGCATCCCCACCGCCTCGATGTTCTTCTGGATCGCCTCGGCGATGACCTGGTTGGCCATCTGCGGCCAGGCGGCCCCGAAGGGCTCGATCTCCACGCGGGTGCCCGTCATCAGCGCGGCCCCCCGGGCGATGTCCACCAGCTTGTCGTAGATCGCCTTGGCCCCGGGCCCGCTGGCATCCCGGACGAACCACCAGATCTGGCCCTTGTCCGCGATGATGTTGGGCTGGATGCCGCCCATCGTGATGGTCCGGTGCCCCCGGTAGGTGGGCCGCAGGTGCTCCCGCAGCTTGTCGAAGCCGATGTCCATCAAGACCACGGCATCCACGGCGTCCTTCCCGTCCCAGGGGTTGACCGAGCCGTGGGCGGTCTTGCCGTGGAAGGTGAACCTGGCGCCGATCAACGCGTAGTTCTGGATCCCGTACCCCGTCCCCAGCACGTCCCCGATGTGCGTGATGACTGCGGCGTCCACGTCCTTGAAGTACCCGGCCCGCACGATGTAGGGGCGGCTGATGAGCTGCTCCTCGGCGGGGCCGAAGGAGACCGCGACGGTGCCGGGGATCCGGTACCGCTCCATCGCCTGCTTCACGGCATAGGCCGCCCCCACCGCCACGGCCCCCATCGTGTTGTGCCCCTCCATGTGTCCCGGGGCTCCCGGCACCAGGGGCTTCCGGGGGATTACCCCGGGCGTCTGGGAGCCCTCCGGCAGGGCGTCGACCTCCGTGGCAATGACGATGTACGGTCGGCCCGAGCCCCATTTGGCCCACAGGGCGGTGGGCATCCCGGCCACGCCCGTCTCCACCTGGAACCCGATCCCCTCCAGGATTTCCTTCAGGAACTTGGTGCTCTCGATCTCCTGCATCCCCGGCTCGGCGAAGTAGAAGAGCGAGTCGCCGATGAGCGCGATCTGATCCGCGTTCCGCTGGATCGCCTCGAAGGCGAGCTGCTTCAGCTCGGCCGGGCTCACGGCCGCCGCTGCGGGAGGGACGATGGCGAGGCCCCAGACAACCGCGAGGGCCCAGACAACAGCGAGCGGCAGGATGACACTTCTGCGTCTCATGGCTCTCCCCTCCTCGGTGAGCGTCAGGGCCCTCCAGGAGCCCCGGCCCTGCTCAACGCACCACTCTCATAATGCAGCGGTCAGGTGAAATCAAGGCCCCCCGGCGAAATCCGGGCCGGGCCCCTTCACCGCTCCGGCCGCCCCGAAGCCCCGGGGGACGAGATGCCAAGGAGGGCTGGGAGCCGTCGATCCGGAAGGCGGGTCTGCCTGGTGACCCGGGTGGGAATCGAACCCACAACCCCCTGATTAAAAGTCAGGTGCTCTGCCGGGTTGAGCTACCGGGTCCCGGCCGGATTTCCTGAGCTTAGCCGATGTGATTCGTCCGCCGCAAGGCCTCCGGGCACAAAACGGCCTGCTTCGCGGCAGCCTGGCGCAGCCTCTCGCGCGTTTCATGAGGCTGCACACCTGACCTTACTACGTACATTTCCCTCTACGATGTAAACCTTACATCCTCATGCTGTAAACGTTACATCCTGCCGGCCTCAGAGAACGCCCCACGGCCTCGCATGCCTGCTCCACGTCGTGGAAGAATCTTCCAAGAAACAAACACGTTACCGTTTCTCTCTCCCGATGTGGCATGGAGGTTGCGCATGGGTCTCGGCATCATGGGTGCGCGACGCTGCCACGGCCTGAGCTCAGGATTCGGAGTGGGGAATAACCGGAGAGGAGAAGGACGATGAAGACGACGAGGAGGCGGCAGAGGAAGCCTATGAAGGCCGTGCTCGGCCTTTTTGTGATGATGTTCGTGGCGTCGACCGCCTCCCTGGCGATGGCGGCCGCTGAGATCGGGGACCGCCCGGGAGCGACGCTGACTGAGCGATCCGCGTCCGCTGTCAGCCCCCGACCTCATACCCCCTGGATCGGCCAGTCCCCTCGATTCGGTGTCCGCATCGTCGTGCTCAGCGGCACCCCCCTGGACCTGAACGCGATGGACACCCTGGTCGAGGCGGTGAGCCGGAGCGCGGGGGTCAGCCCTGCATCCGCCGAGACCGTGCAGATCGGGATCGTCCCCGACCCGCAGCTCCAGAAGATCGCGGCCGCGATCGGCATCCCGGAGGAAGTCCTCTCCATCCGGCAGGGGTCACAGATCCTGCTGACCGAGGAGCTGTTGGCCTCAGGCCGCGCCCTGACAGAGGTCCTCGCGAACAACCTTGTGCAGGCCTTCTCGGACCCCGGAACATCTGTCAAAGTGGCCCGTTTTGGGCGCTAGCCTCTGACCCCAGCGAGCAGGAGCGGAGCGCCGAGCATGAGTGTCCAGCGCTGTCGCCGTTGCCGGTCCCTTATGTTCTGGGACCTGTTCGTCGCGACCGGAGGGGTCTTCGAAGCCTGGCACTGCCCGATCTGCGGCGAGATCTGGGACCAGCAGATCCAGGCGAATCGGCTCCATCATCCCGGGCTGAACCGCAGACACCCACACACAGCGACGCCGTCACAAGCGCCTGGGGCTCGCAACGGTCGGGGGCGCCAACACGGTCAAGTCGATCACTGCTGACGCACGATCGCGTTAGGGGGGAAACGCCCATGAGGCCCATCCGAGTCCTGCTGATCGAGGACAACCCCGGCGACGTCCGGCTGCTCCAGGCTTGGCTGGCCGACGTGCGGGGCGTCCCGCTCGCGCTGGAGCACGCCGACCGGCTCGCGGCCGGGCTGGCGCGCCTGGCCCGGGGCGGGATCGATGCCGTGCTCTTGGACCTCTCCCTGCCGGACTCCGAGGGGCTGGAGACGTTCACCCGCGCGCACGCCCACGCCCCCGTGGTGCCGATCGTGGTGCTGACGGGGCTTGACGATGAGATGGTGGGCATGAAGGCGGTCCGCGAGGGGGCGCAGGACTATCTGGTCAAGGGGCAGCTCACCGGGCCCTTGCTGGTGCGCGCGCTGCGCTACGCCATCGAGCGCCAGGCGGCCGACGCGGACCTGCAGCGGCAGCGCGACGCCCTGGCCCGGAGCGAAAAGCTGGCGGCCATGGGCCGACTGCTGGCGGGCGTGGCCCACGAGCTGAACAACCCCCTGACCGTGATCGTGGGGCACACGGCCTTCCTGCGCCAGACGGCGGGGGGTGGGGCGCTGGGGGAGCGAGCCGAGCAGATCGCGCGGGCGGCGGAGCGCGCCCTGGCCCAGCAGCGCCCGCCCAATCGCGAGTGGATAGTGCTGAACCCGGTGGTCCAGGACGCCGTGGCGCTGCTCCTCCCCCAGCTCCGATCGGACCAGGTGGAGGTGCGGGTGGAGTGCGCGCCAGAGGCGCCGCGCCTGTGGGCCGATCCCCACCAGCTGCAGCAGGTGGTGCTCAACCTGGCCACCAACGCCCACCAGGCGCTGCGGGACGCCCCCCCGCCGCGGCAGCTCACGGTGCGGACCCGCTACGCCCCCGAACAGGCCCGGGTCTGCCTGGAGGTGGCGGACACGGGGCCGGGGATTGCGCCCGAGCTGCAGAGGCAGATCTTCGAGCCCCTGTTCACGACCAAGCCGCCGGGTCGGGGGACGGGGTTGGGGCTGGCCATCTGCCAGGGGATCGTCGAGGGGCACGGGGGGACCATCCGGGTGGAGAGCCAGCCGGGGCAGGGTGCCGTGTTCGTGGTCGAGTTGCCGGTGGAGGCGCGGCAGCGCGCGGGAGCCGAAACCTGGGCAGCCGAGGCGCGGGCGGGGGAGGCGGGGCCGCCCCTGGACGAGTGGCGTGGCACCGCGTTCCGGTTCGACGCCACCAATCCCTCCCGCCCGCTCACCGCCCAGGACGTCCGGGACCTGCGTGCCAAAGGGCTGGGCTACGGGGAGATCTCCATCCTCCTCGCCCTCACCGCCAATCAGCCCAACCCCGCCACCGCGAAGCCCCTCAATGAGATCCTGGCCCGGCGCCGCGCCGGCAAAGGATGGGGCGAGCTGGCTCGCGAGTTGGGCTACAAGAATCTCGGCTCAGCCCTCCGGGAGCGGGGAGAGCGGCAGGAGAAGTCCGGCAGGCGGTAGCCTCTCGGGCCAGCCTCACTATGTAACCGTTACATCCTCCCCGTGTAACCGTTACATCCTCGGCCGCCAAACTACCTCCCGGTTCCATTTCCCATCCCGCCCGGGGGAAGCCCAAATCCCGTGGAAATCTCGCGGGTTGCCGACAGACATCCCTCTCCCCTCGGTGTGGCATGCCCGTTGCCCTATCCCGCATAGCAGGAGCCACGGCGCCCGGGCGGGCATATAGCGGGCGGGGGACCGGGCATCCAGCGTCAGCCACCCGGGGGCGAACGAGTGAAAGGAGGGAACAGCGATGTCGGATGCAGCATGGAATCCCTGGAAGATGACCGCCATCGGCGGCCTGGCCGGGGCCACCGCCGGGACCATCCACGGCCTCAGCAAGTCCAGCACGAGCGACCCCCGCTACATGGAGACCTATCGGGCCTGCCTCCGGAGGCGGGGCTTCTAGGCCCCCCAGTGTTGATGGCCGCCAAGATATAGAGATCCATCATGGCGAGGAGGCACACGAGGAGGAGGAACACCATGGAGAGGAGGAACGCCATGCGTACGTACTTCAAGGCCATGTCCTTTGTCGCTCTGATCCTAACGGCGGCCTGGCTCGCAGGACCGGCCTGGGGCGCCCAGGCCTCGTCGTCCTCAGCCGCCACTTCGACAGCCAATGCCGAGCTGAAGGTCAAGCTGGACGACTCGACCTCCCAGGCCGAGGTCGACAAGATCACGGCTCTGGTGGAGTCGGCGGCCGGCGACACGGGCCGGGTCAGGATCGAGACAGAGCCTGGGGAGACGAAGATCAAGGCTGAACGCGTGAGCCTGACATCCAACC
>JACPFL010000171.1 GCA_016183025.1 Deltaproteobacteria bacterium
CGGCGTGGGCTATAGACAATGAGCCCGGCGGAATTTATCCTGGTCCACTACCACGAGATCAGCCTGAAGGGGCGGAACCGCCCCCGGTTCATCCGCCTGCTCGCCGACAACCTGCTCCAGGCCACGGCCGACCTGGGGGTCACGCGCGCCCAGCGCCTGCCCGGCCGCATCGTGCTGCACCCGGGGTCTGAGACCTCCTGGGACGCCATCGCCACGCGCGTGGCCCGGGTCTGCGGGGTCTCCAACTTCTCCCGGGTCCTCCGCTCCCCCCTGGACCTGGAGGCGATCAAGACCACGCTGGCCGAGGAGGTGGCCCGGCACCCGTTCACGAGCTTCCGCGTCACGGCCAAGCGCGGGTTCAAGGCCTTCCCCCTGACCTCCCAGGAGCTGAACCGCGAGGTGGGCGCCTTCATCCAGGCGCGCACCGGCGCCCGGGTGGACCTGGAGCACCCCGAGCTGATCGCCTACATCGAGATCCTGCCGCGGGAGGCCCTGTGCTACGTCGGGAAACTCAAGGGGCCGGGCGGGCTCCCCGTGGGGATGAGCGGGGTGGTGGTGGCCCTGCTCTCCGGCGGGGTCGACTCCCCGGTGGCCGCCTTCCGGATGATGAAGCGGGGCTGCCGGGTCATCTTCGTCCACTTCCACAGCCACCCGTTCCTCAGCCGGGCCTCGCAGGACGAGGCGCGCGCGCTGGTCGCGCGCCTCACGCAGTACCAGTACCGCTCCCGGCTCTACCTCGTCCCGTTCGGGGAGCTGCAGCGGCAGGTGGTGTTGAGCGTCCGGGCGCCGTACCGGGTCATCGCCTACCGCCGGTTCATGGCCCGCATCGCCGAGCGCATCGCCCGGCTTCAGGGCGCGACGGCCCTGGTCACCGGCGAGAGCCTCGGGCAGGTGGCCTCGCAGACCCTGCACAACCTGGCCGTGATCGAAGGGGCCGTGGAGCTGCCGGTGCTCCGCCCGCTCATCGGGATGGACAAGGAGGAGATCACGGCCCAGGCCCAGGCGATCGGGACCTTCGCGGTCTCGATCCTTCCGGACGAGGATTGCTGCCAGCTCTTCACGCCGCGCGACCCGGCCGTGCGCTCCACGCTGGAAGAACTCGAGAAGGCTGAGAGCGTCCTGGACGTGGACGGGCTCGTGGCCGCCGCGTTGAAGGGCGCGGAACTCCAGGAGTTTGCGTTCCCGCCCGGCGTCCTTGGGCCTGCCGCTGCCAGCCTCCCCGCCTCCCCAACGAGCGCCCCGGCGCCCGTGCCCCCCGGGCCCTGAGGTGACCCTGTGGCGCCTCGTGCCCTGGCTCTCCGCCTCTTGCGTGAGACGCGCGAGGAGCTGGAGTCGGGGACGGAAGGGCCCAGTCACCGGTACTTTCAGGCCAGCCTCCCCCGGTACCTCCGGATCCTCGAGGCCATCCCCGCGCCTCCCCCCCGCCTGCGGGTGCTCGACGTGGGGGTGGGCTGGGGCCACCTGGCGGTCTGTCTGCAGAAGCTCGGCCACGAGATCCAGGGGATCGACTACTTCTATGAGGCCGAGGCGCTGGCGCGCTGCGAGGCGCGCGGGATCCCGGTGGCCATCGTCAACGTGGAGACCGAGGGGTGGGCCGGGGCGGTCGGCAGCTTCGACGTGGTCCTCCTGGCCCAGTTGCTCGAGCACCTCAGCGACTCGCCGCTCCGGCCCCTGGAGGAGGTGCGCCGGGTCCTGCGCCCGGGGGGCCAGGTGCTGCTGACCACCCCGAACGTGGCCTTCGTCCTGAACCGTCTCCGCCTCGCCTTCGGCCGCAACATCTATCCGGACCTCACCCCGTACTACATCGGCCCCAAGCAGGCGCACGTGGAGGGGCGCCTGTCTGCGTACCGCCACCACCGCCTCTACACGCTGCACGAGGTCCGGTGGCTCCTCGGGCAGGCCGGCTTTCGCGTGGTAAGCGCCCGCCACATCCGGTCGCGGGAGCGCTTCCACCGTGACCTGCGGCCGGCCTGGCTGTCGCGCCCCCTGCTGGCCCTGAGCGGTCTGCTCCCGTCCCTGCGGGAGGAGCTGCTGGTGGTGGCCACGAAACCCGGGCCCGGCGGAACTTCCCCGTAGCAGTGCCATCAGGGTTGTGCTAGAATTCGCCCCGAAAATGGGACGGGGTCTCGGGTGATCCGGGCGGGGTGCGGCGCCGGACAGACCCCGGGGAATCCAACCACCAAGGTGGGAGGGGAGAAACGATGGCGAAAAAACGCCCCGCACGGCGCGCGAAGAAGGCGTCGGCCAAGCGCGGCAACCCCAGGCAGTCCGCGAAGCGGGCCAAAAAGGGCGCGGCCCGCCGCGGCGCGAAGAGGGCCACGGCCCGCCGGAGTGCGAAGAAGGCCACAGCCCGCAAGGGCATGGCCCGTCGGGCCAAAAAGGCGGCCCCGAAGCGAGCGGCGAAGCGGGCCGTGAAGCGGAAGGCCGCCCCGAAGCGGGCTCCGAAGAAGCGGGCGGCGGCCCGGAAGCCGGCCCCGAAGCCCAAGCCCGAGATGGCCCCCCCGACTCCCGAGACGCCATCCACGCCTTCCGAAGGGATGGGCGGTACCGGCTGGGGCGGGAGCTGGGGTGGCGGGGGCACCGGCTCGCCCTGGGAGCGCTAGCAGGGGGAGTGCAGGAGAGCCGAGGGGGGCACGTCCCCCCTCGGCGGTCACACGCCTAGGAATCTCCCTTGGTCTCCCCGACCATGCGGGGGTTCATAGTGATCTTGCTGCGCGCCCGAACCTGCTCCAGCCACTGCTGGAAGAGCTGAGCCCCCTTCTCCGAGAGCAGCGCCTGCTGCATGGCAGGGCGCGCCTTGTCGAAGTCCTTCATCTCTGTGGCCTTGCGCTCCTTCAAGGCGATCAGGTAGACGGCGTCCCCCACCAGAGACGGCCGCTCTCCGTAAGGTTTGGCCGGGGTGAGCGTGAACGCCGCGAGCCGGAGCTCCTGGGAGGGCCCGATGCCGGGGATGAAGATCTCACCGCGACCGAACAGCCCGGTCTCCTTCACGGCGGCTCTGTCGAGCTCCCGTAGCCGCTTCCCCTTCTTCATCTCCGCCAGCAGCTCCTCCCCCCTCGCCCTGGCGCGCTCCTGCGCCTTCTGTTCGACTACCTTGGCCCGGACCTTGTCGCGGATCTCGCTGAGGGGCGGGACCCGGGCCTCCTGCCGGTCCAGCACCTTGAACAGCCGGTAGCCCTGTGGGCCCTTCAGGACCTGGCTCACCTCGCCCTTGCGCAGGCTGAAGAGCGGCGTGACCTGCTCCTCCTCCACGCCTTCCGGGCGCTCCCCCTGGGCGATCCACTGCTCGGGCTTCAGGCCGCCGCCGGTCGCCCGAGCGGCGTCCTCCGGGCTCTTCTGCTCGAGCAGCAGGTCGTGGGCCTTCTCCGCCCGGTCGAGCGCCAGGTCACGGGCGCGGTCGGCGCGCAGCCGGGTGAGGATCCGGTCGCGGACCTCGGCCAGGGGCAGGGTGCGCCCGGGCTGCGCCTCGTCCACCCGCAGGATATGGAAGCCCACATCCGTCGCGATCACCTGGCTGAGCTCCCCGGGCTTGAGGCTGAAGGCGGCGTCGTCCAGGGGCTGCAGGAGCTGGCCGCGGGTGACGAAGCCCAGGTCGCCTCCGGCCTTGGC
This sequence comes from Deltaproteobacteria bacterium, assembly GCA_016183025.1. Taxonomy (GTDB): domain Bacteria; phylum Desulfobacterota; class JACPFL01; order JACPFL01; family JACPFL01; genus JACPFL01. Next base: position 3,610 of record JACPFL010000171.1, read on the forward strand.
CGAGTCGTCCTCCGAGTACTGCCGGGCGAGCTGGGCGAAGCTCTCGCCCAAGGCGGCCTTCTGCCGGACTTCGGCCGCCCGGGCCTGGACCTGGCGCCGCGCCTCCTCCGCGTCCTGGCTGCTGCTCTTGAGGAAGATCTGGCGGAGCTTGACCCGCGGGGCCTCCTGGAAGGCCCGCGGGTTGGTCTGGTAGTAGTCCTCCACCTCTCTGGGCGAGACCCTCACGTCGCCCAGGAAGGCTTCCACGCTGTAGTCCACCGGGCGGAGGCGAAGCCGGGCCGGGACCTGGAAGGCCGCCTTGCTGCGCTCATAGTAGGCCTGCAGGTCAGCGTCGGTCACCCTGACCTCCCGCTCGAACTCCTTGACCTTGAGCGGGAGATACTCCAGGTTCACGCGCTCCTGGGAGAGGCGGTAGGCCTCCTCCACCTCCCGGGGGCTCACCTTCGCGGAGGCGCGGATGAACCCTTCGAGCTTGGCCAGCAGGAGGTCCTCCCGCTGCCCCTCCTCGAACTGCTCGGGGGTCCACCGGTTGGCCCGGAGCAGCCGCACGTACTGCTCCTGGCTGAATCGGCCGTTGACCTGGAAGGCCGGGTACGCCGCGATGCTCCGGCGCAGCTCGTCTTCGCTGACCAGCAGGTGGAGCCGGCGGGCCTCCTGCAGGAGCAGGGTCCGGTTCACCAGGTTGTCCAGGGCCTGCTGGCGGAGGTTGAATCGGCGGAGCATCTCGTCCGAGAATCGGTCGCGGAAGGCGTCCCGGTAGGCGCGGAGCAGGCGGTCATAGGCGCTCTGGTACTCCCGGACGCTGATCGACTCGCCGTTCACCCGGGCCGCCACCCCCTCCTCGGAGATCCGGAACGTGCCGATCCCCCAGAAGATGAACACGACCACGATCGCGCCCAGCGCGACCTTGATGAGCCACGACTGGGCGTGACGCCGCATGAAGTTGAGCACGGCTCCTCCTCCCGTGGAAGCGCTGTCCGCCGCGGCCCAGGCAGCCCGGCTGACGGCTGAGCGTCCCTACCTGACTCAAAATGTAGGGGAGCCTGCCGCAAAACGCAACGCCAATCCCCCGGATGCGCGCGGGGCCGGCCCACCCCTCGGCTGCCCGGGCGCTCCGCCCATCGCGCATCTCTGGCCGCTCGGCTCCCCTGCAGGTGGCCAGATGCCCGTGAACCCCCGTGGGCTCCTTGACAACCGGGTTGGGCTTCACTACAGTGGACCAAACATCGAGAAGGGCTGTTGAATACGAGAGCCCGTCCGCGTCTGCTCGGTCTTTCCGCCGGTTTTTCCGTGCCCGTCCTCCTGTCCCCGCGTGGGTTGGTCTGTCAGGAGTCGAGGTACCCCCAGCCCATTCGGGCAGCCGGAGGGCCGAGCCTGCGGGCCAGGCATGGAAGTTGCTCGAAGCATGGGAGTTGCTCCGGGGCAGGGGCATCGGTCCAGGGGCCGGTGAAACAGAGGCGGCGGTGAAGCCACTGGAGGAGGAGGTCGGCGAGCTGCTCCGGAAGCGGCAGTTCACCCTGGGCGTGGCGGAGTCCTGCACCGGAGGGCTCATCTGCCATCGCCTCACGAATGTCCCGGGGAGCTCCGACTACCTCGAGCGCGGGGTGGTGGTCTACAGCAATCGGGCCAAGGTGGAGCTCCTGGACGTGCCCTCGGCACTGCTCGAGGCGCACGGCGCGGTGAGCCAGGAGACGGCCGAGGCGATGGCCCGCGGGGTCCGGGCCCTGGCGCGGAGCGAGGTGGGGGTGGCTGTCACGGGGGTGGCCGGACCGGGCGGCGGCAGCGCGGCGAAGCCGGTCGGGACGGTCTTCATGGCCGTGACGTCGCCGGGGAGGACGCGCTGCGAGGCCCACCGCTTCAGTGGCGACCGCCTGGCCGTCAAGGCGCAGGCCGCCGAGGCGGCTCTGGCCCTGCTCCGGCGCCATCTCCTGGAGGGCTGAGGGTGGCTGCGGGCGGGGCGGCCGTGCGGGCCTTCGTCGCTATCGACCTGCCCGCCCCGATCAAGGAGGCGCTCGGGCAGCTGCAGGCGGGGCTGGACCTCCCGCCGGAGATCATCCGCTGGGTGCGGCCCGAGAACCTCCACCTCACGCTGCAGTTCCTCGGGGAGGTCCCCGAGGCCAAGGTGGCGGCGGTGGGCACGGCGGTGGAAGAGGTGGCCCACAGGGCGGACCCGTTCGTGGTCGACTTGGCCCGGCTGGGCGCCTTCCCCACGCTCGGCGCCCCGCGGGTGGTCTGGGTGGGGGTCGAGCGGGGCGCGGAGGAGGCGGAGGCGCTGGCCCGCGCGCTCGGCCGGGCGCTGCGCCCTCTGGGGTTCAAGCCCGAAGACCGGGCCTTCCGCCCCCATCTCACGCTCGGCCGGGTGCGCGCCGCCCACGCCCGGGAGCGGCTCATGCGGGCGGTGGAGCAGGCCCGTGACGTCACGGTCGGCGAGGTTCGGGTGGATCGCGTGGTGCTGTTCCGGAGTGACCTTCGGCCCACCGGGCCGATCTACGCGAAGCTCAGGGAATGTCCCCTGGGCACGGGGGCAGGTGCGGCGGCGCCGCATGGAGGATGAGGATGGCCCACGACAAGGACAAGGAGAAGGCCATTGACCTGGCGCTCATGCAGATCGAGAAGCAGTTCGGCAAGGGGGCCATCATGCGCCTGGGGAGCGAGACCCCCGTGGCCGACATCCCCGCCATCCCCACCGGGGCCCTGAGCCTGGACCTCGCCCTCGGGATCGGGGGGGTGCCGCGCGGCCGGGTCATGGAGATCTTCGGGCCGGAGTCCTCCGGCAAGACGACCCTGGCCCTGCACATCGTCGCCGAGGCGCAGCGCCAGGGCGGGATCGCCGGGTTCATCGACGCCGAGCACGCCCTGGACGTGAACTACGCCCGCCGCCTGGGGGTCCGGACCGACGACCTGCTCATCGCCCAGCCCGACAGCGGCGAGCAGGCCCTCGAGATCGCCGAGATGCTGGTCCGGAGCGGGGGGATCGACGTCCTGGTCACCGACTCGGTGGCGGCCCTGGTGCCGCGGGCCGAGCTGGAGGGGGAGATGGGCGACGCCCACATGGGGCTGCAGGCGCGCCTCATGTCCCAGGCCCTGCGCAAGCTGACGGCCACGATCAGCAAGTCGCAGACCTGCGTGATCTTCACCAACCAGATCCGCATGAAGATCGGCGTGCTGTTCGGCAACCCGGAGACCACCCCGGGCGGCAACGCCCTGAAGTTCTACGCCTCGGTGCGTCTGGATATCCGCCGGGTGGGGGCCCTGAAGCAGGGGAACGACGTGGTGGGCAACCGGACGCGCGTCAAGGTGGTGAAGAACAAGGTGGCTCCGCCGTTCAAGGAGGTGGAGTTCGACATCCTCTACGGGGAGGGGATCTCCCGGGAGGGGGACCTGCTGGACCTGGCGGCCGAGGCCAAGCTCGTAGAGAAGAGCGGGGCCTGGTACGCGTACGGGGGGGAGCGGATCGGGCAGGGACGCGACAACGCGCGGGTCTTCCTCAAGGAGCACCCGGAGGTCTGCCGGGCGCTCGAGGAGAAGCTCCTTGCGCAGGCGGGGCTGGCGCCCCGGCGCTACGAGGGGTAGGCGCGCGGGAGGGGCGAACGATGGACCTGAACACCATCCTGCAGACGGCCCTGAAGCTGCGGGCCTCGGACGTCCACCTCAAGGTGGGGCTCCCCCCGATCCTCCGGGTGGACGGCAACCTGGCCCCCCTGCGGGAGGCCGAGCGGCTCGGGCCTGAGGCCCTCACCGCGTTCGTGAACCAGGTGATGACCGAGCCGCGGATGCGCGAGCGCTTCGAGCAGGCCCACGAGATCGACCTGGCCTACAGCGTGGCGGGGATGGGGCGGTTCCGGATCAACATCTTCCAGCAGCGCTCGACCTACGCCATGGTGATGCGGGCCATCCCGGTCACCGTCCCCAACATCAAGGACCTGAACCTCCCGCCGGTGGTCGAGAAGATCTCCGCCGAGCGCCGCGGGCTGGTCCTGGTCACCGGGACGACCGGGAGCGGGAAGTCCACCACCCTGGCGTCCATGATCGACTACATCAACACGTCGCGCACCTGCCACATCGTCACGATCGAGGACCCCATCGAGTTCCTGCACCGGGACAAGCGCTCCATCATCAACCAGCGGGAGATCGGCATCGACACGCACTCGTTCCCCACGGCCCTGAAGATGGCCTTGCGCCAGGACCCCAACGTGATCCTGGTGGGCGAGATGCGCGACATCGAGACGATCGAGACGGCCCTGCTCGCCGCCGAGACCGGCCACCTGGTCATGAGCACCCTGCACACCGTGGACGCCACGGAGACCATCAACCGCATCGTCACCGTCTTCCCCCCCCACCAGCAGCACCACGTCCGCCTGCAGCTCGCGGCCGTCCTGAAGGGGGTCATCTCCCAGCGCCTGGTCCCGCGGGCCGACGGCGGGGGGCGGGTTCCCGCCGTGGAGGTCCTGGTGGCCACGGCCCGCATCCGGGACTGCATCGCCAACCCCGAGAAGACCCGTGAGATCCCCGCGGCCATCGCCGCCGGGGTGTCGAGCTACGGCATGCAGACCTTCGACCAGTCGCTCATGTTCCTGCTCTCCAAGGGGTTCATCACCTACGAGGAAGCCCTCAAGCAGTGCACCAACCGCGACGACTTCCTGCTCAAGCTCAAGGGGATCTCCTCTACCTCCGACCTCAAGTGGGACGCCTTCGAGAGGGGCGAAGGGGAGGAGGAGCAGCCGGGAGGCGAGCCGCCCTCGGTGGAGGTCGAGCGCTTCTAGCGTGTGAACGAGCCGGCCCGCAAGGCCTATGAGGCGGCGCTACGGGCCCTGGCGGCGCGCGGCCGCTCCAGCGCTGAGCTCCGCCAGCGCCTGGCCCAGAAAGGGCATCCCCCCGAGGCCATCGACGCGGCCTTGGTCCGCCTGACGGAGCTCGGCTACCTCGACGACCAGGCCCTGGCGCGCGAGGTGGCCTCCACGCTGATGCGGGGCCGGCTCTACGGGCGGCTCTGGGTGGCGAAGGGGCTGCGGGAGCGGGGCCTCTCCGCGGAGCTGGTCGCCGAGACGCTGGAGGCCCTGGCCGCCGACCTGGATGAGCGGGAGCTGTGCCGCCAGGCCCTGGCCCGGCGCTTCCGCGGTCTGGACCCCCGCCGTGCCAGCCGCGCGGAGCTGCAGAAGGCAGGGCAGTACCTCGCCCGCCGGGGCTTCGCTTGGCCCCTCATCGCCGAGGTGTTACACTATAGAAGCTCGCCCGGCGAGCCCTAGGGACGAGGAGCGCCACCTGACCTCAGCTCGCCGATTGATCCAGCGACATGGACAGGGGATGCTCTTCAGGCTGCCGAGGTGATCTCCGTTCGGCTGCATCCTCATGCCGTTGAGCGACTGGCGGAGCGGGGAATTGACGAGGCTGAGGTTCTTGCCGCGGTTCAGGACGGCGAGCAGTTTCCGGCCAAGTTCGGGCGGACCGGCTTCCGAAAGAACTTCCCCTTTGGCAAGCGCTGGCGTGGCAGAATATACGCGACGAAGCAGGTCGAGGCGTACGCGGTCCGCGAAGGGGAAGACTGGCTGGTGATGACCGTCATCACCAGATACTTTTGAGGGAGAAGCACATGAGACTTACTTATGATCCTCGCCACAATGTCGCCTACCTCCGCCTGCAGGAGAAAAGGCAGCAGGTAGAGACGATTCGGATCACCGATGCGGTCAACGTCGACCTGGCGCCGGATGGGTCAGTCTACGGAATCGAGCTACTCAACGCCAGCGAGCTGTTACGAGGTGAGGAAGCCGGTAAGCTGATCGTCGAAAACCAGATGACCGGCGCGCTGGTAGAGGTCGAGCTGAAGTTGAATTAGAAAGCGACGCCGCCCGTTTTTCAAGGTTGGGAACCCACGACCATGAGCATGAGCGCCCATGAGCTGAGGCAGGCCTTCCTGCGGTTCTTCCAGGACCGGGGGCACACGATCGTCCCGAGCTCCCCCCTGGTCCCCAAGGGCGACCCGACCCTGCTCTTCACCAACGCCGGCATGGTCCAGTTCAAGGCGGTCTTCCTCGGGCACGAGCCCCGGGAGTACACGCGGGCCACGAGCTGCCAGAAGTGCGTCAGGGCCGGGGGGAAGCACAACGACCTGGAGAACGTGGGGCACACAGCGCGCCACCACACCTTCTTCGAGATGCTCGGGAACTTCTCCTTCGGCGACTACTTCAAAGCGGAGGCCGTGGTCTATGCCTGGGAGTTCCTGACCGGCACCCTCGGGCTGCCCGCGGATCGGCTCTACGTGACCATCTTCCGGGAGGACGAGGAGGCCTGGCGTCTCTGGCAGGAGAAGGTGGGCGTGCCGGCCGATCGGATCTACCGGATGGGGGAGCAGGACAACTTCTGGGCCATGGGCGACACCGGCCCCTGCGGGCCCTGCTCCGAGGTGCTCATCGACCAGGGGCCCGAGCTCTCCTGCGGCCGGCCGACCTGCGGGGTCGGGTGCGACTGCGACCGCTACCTGGAGCTGTGGAACCTGGTCTTCATGCAGTTCGAGCGGGACGAGCAGGGGGGCCTGACCCCCCTGCCCAAGCCCTCCATCGACACGGGCATGGGGCTCGAGCGCGTGGCGGCGGTGCTCCAGGGGGTGAAGAGCAACTACGAGACGGACCTGTTCACGCCGATCCTCCGCTTCCTGGAGCGGACCGCCCACGTCCGCTACGGCGAGGAGCCGGCGACCGATGTCTCGCTCCGGGTCATCGCGGACCACGCCCGCGCGATGACCTTCCTGATCGCGGACGGGGTGGTCCCCTCCAACGAGGGGCGGGGGTACGTGCTCCGCCGGATCATGCGGCGCGCGGCCCGCCATGCCCGGCGGCTCGGGCTGGAGGAGCCGGTCCTCTTCCAGGCCTCCGGCGTGGTGGTGGACGAGATGCAGGGGGCGTACCCCGAGCTGGTGGACCAGCGCCATCACGTGGCCCGGATGATCAAGGAGGAGGAGGAGCGCTTCGGACAGACGCTGGACACGGGGCTGCGGATCCTGGGGGAGGAGATGGCGGCCGCGCGCGCCCGTGGCGAGCACAGCCTGTCCGGAGCCGTGGCCTTCAAGCTCTACGACACGTTCGGGTTCCCCCTGGACCTCACCGAGGACATCGCCCGAGAGCAGGGGCTGGGGCTGGATCAGGCGGGGTTCGAGCGGGAGATGGCGGCCCAGCGGGAGCGCTCCCGGCGGGCCTGGAAGGGATCGGGCGAGCAGGCCGTGGCCGAGATCTACCGGGTGGTGGCCCGGCAGGGGGTGACCTCGGAGTTCGTGGGCTACGACCGTGTCCGGGAGATGGCCCGGCTGCTCCGGGTCCTGCGCCACGGGGAGCGCGTGCAGGCGGCCGCCGAGGGCGACCGGGTCGAGCTGATCGTGGACCGGACGCCCTTCTACCCGGAGGGGGGTGGGCAGGTGGGCGACGCGGGGCGCCTGCGCGGGCCCGGCGGGATCGTCCGGATCGAGACCACGACGCAGCCCCTGCCGGGGCTCGTCGTCCACCACGGGGTGGTGGAGCGCGGGAGCGTGCGCGAGGGCGAGGACGTCCACATCGAGGTGGACGAGGAGCGGCGCCAGGATACGGCCCTGAACCACTCGGCCACCCACATCGTCCACGCCATCCTGCGCTCGGTCCTGGGCGAGCACGTGAAGCAGTCGGGCTCCCTGGTGGCCCCCGACCGGCTCCGGTTCGATTTCACCCACTTCTCACCGATCCGGGAGGAGGAGCTGGCCTTCATCGAGGACAGCGTGAACGATCGGATCCGGGAGAACGCCCGGGTGCAGACCCAGGTGATGGGGTTCGATGACGCCCTGCGGAGCGGGGCCCTGGCCTTCTTCGGCGACAAGTACGGGGATCGCGTGCGGGTGGTCCAGATCGGTGACTTCAGCCGGGAGCTCTGCGGGGGGACCCATGTCCACCAGACCGGGGACATCGGGCTCTTCAAGCTGAC
>JACPFL010000172.1 GCA_016183025.1 Deltaproteobacteria bacterium
CCCCTGGATGGTCTCGGGGCTGAGATAGGCCGGGGTCCCCACCACTTCCCCCGGAGCGGTGAGGTTGGACGGCGAGCCCGGATCCGTCACCAGACCGAAGTCGGTGATGCGGGGCTCGCCTCCGTCCGACAGGAGGATGTTGTCGGGCTTGAGGTCGCGGTGGATGATCCCCGCGCCGTGACAGGTCTCGAGAGCCTCCAGGCAGGAGATGGCGATGGAGAGAGCGCGATCCACCGCCAGGGGGGCCTGGCGGGAAAGCAGGCTCCGGAGGTTGTCGCCTTCCATGAGCTCGAGCACGAGGTAGGGGGCTCGGTCCAGAAGGCCGGCATCGAAGAGCTGGATGATGTGAGGGTGCCGGATACGGGAGAGGACCCGGGCCTCGCGCATGAACCTCTCCCGGTCACATCTGGAGTCCATCTCCCGGAGGAACTTCACAGCCACCGGGCGCCGGGTGGCGGAGGGCGAGGTCGGCGAGGTCGTCTGCACAGTCTTCAACCCGATCTACCCCCTCATCCGATTCGGGACCGGCGACCTGTCGCTCCAGACGAGCGCGCCGTGCCCGTGCGGGCGGACCTCTCCCCGGCTCCTCCGGATCGTCGGCCGCGTGAGCGATGGGATCAAGGTGCGGGGCATGTTCGTCTACCCGCGCCAGATCGACGAGGCGCTCGCGCGCCACCCCGAAGTCCGGCGGGCCCAGCTGGTCGTCAGGCGCCTCGGGCACCATGACCTCTTGACAGTCCGGGCCGAGGCCGCCGAGGCGCCGGCCGACCTCAAGGTGGCCCTCGAGGCGACGTTGCGTGAGACACTGAAGCTCCGGGCGGAGGTTGAGCTGGTGCCGGCGGGCACCCTGCCGTCGGACGCGAAGAAGGTCCTGGACGAACGGACGTGGGAATGAGGGGAGGCCGCGCGCGGCGCCAGCCTCGTCCTCCGCCCTGCCCGGGCGGCCCGACCCGACGCCGCTCTCGGGCAGGCCATCGCGCGGCGACGCGGCTTGACGCGCCGCCGGGGAGCCAGTAACGTAGGGCTCTCGCAGCGATCGGAAGAGGGAAACCGTGAAGATCCGAGCCCTCGCGCACGTGAACATGAACGTCACCGACCTGGACCGGGCGGAGGAGTTCTACACCCGGGTGCTCGGCTTCCACGTGTCCGGACGGATCCCCGGCCAGATCGTGTGGCTGAACCTGGGCCAGTACGAGGCACAGCCTGAGCGCTGGTATCACGACTTTGCGCTCTACCGGGTCCCCAACGGGGTCCCGGACAACTACCGCAAGCGGGCCGGGCTGAACCACGTCGCCTTCCTCCTGCCTACCCCCGCGGAGGTGGACGCCGCTGCGGAGGAACTGCGAGCCCAGGGAGTCAAAGTGCTGAAGGGCCCCCTCACCCACAAGGAGGACATGACCCGCTACCTCTACTTCGAGGACCCGGACGGCAACGTGCTGGAGCTGGTCAGTCCGGTCGAGCCGGGCTACATCATCCCGGGCCACGCGCTGGCCACGCGGGCCGGCAACGGCCAACGCACCCGATCCCAGCCCAGGCGCCGCACCACCACCGCCCGCCGTGCCGGCAGAGGCCGGTCCGGCTGATGAAGGCCGAGCAGGCCCTGGCCCGCCTGGGCCTGACCCTGCCGGAGCCAATGGCCCCGATGGGGGCGTATGTCCCCACGCGGCAGGTCGGCGACCTCTTGTTCGTCTCCGGGCAGGGCCCGCGCCTGGACGGCGATCTGCAATGCCGGGGGAAGGTGGGACGGGACCTGACAGTCGAGGAGGGCTACGCGGCGGCCCGGCTGGTCATGCTGAACTGCCTGAGCCAGGTCAAGGCCGCCCTGGGGGACCTGGACCGCGTCGCCCAGGTCGTGAAGGTCCTGGGGTTCGTGAATGCCCCGGAGGGGTTCCGGGAGACGCCCAAGGTGCTCAACGGGGCCTCCGAGCTGCTGCTGGCCATCTACGGGGAGGCCGGGCGGCATGCCCGGTCCGCGATCGGCGTGGCCGCCCTGCCGAGCGACATCGCCGTCGAGATCGAGATGGTGGTGCAGGTCCGGCCGCCTCGAGTGGCACGGGCCGGGAGACTACGCCCCTCGCCTGCGCGCATACCCATGCGGAAGGCCCGGAGGCCAGTCAGCCGCGGAACCCGTCCTGCCAGGCCCCGCCGCTAGCAGCGGCCAGCCCGGCGCCGGTCTTGTTGCTACCGGCGAAGCGGTCCCTTTGGCAGGAACTCGCTCGAGTAGATCTCCTCGACCGGGACGACCACCGTCAGGTTGTACGCCTTGGTGATGACATCCCGGGTGTAGCGCACCCTGCCCGGATCGAGATACCCCAGCCCTTTCTCCCCGGCGACGATGTGGGCCAGGCTCTTGCGCCAGGTCTCCAGGGTGACCCCGCGGTCGGACGCGGGGTGATGCTTGACGAAGATCTCCGCGGTCTGCTCAGGGTTGTCCATGGCCCAGGCCACTCCGCGCAGCGTGGCCTCGACGAACCGACGGACCAGGTCGGGCCGCTCCCGGATCATCCGGTCGGTCGCCACGATCCCGCCCGAGGGGACGTCGACCCCGTAGTCGCTCCACAGGATCTCGACCAGTTCCTTGCCGATCTTGTCGGCCCCGCTCTTCAAGGGCGGGTAGACCGGGGTGAAGGTGCCGATGGCGTCCACCTTCCCGGCCAGCAGGCTGGGGTTCTTGGCCGCGGGCTCCATGATGGTGAAGGTGATCTTCTTCAGGTCAATCCCGGTAGCCGCAGCAAAGGCCGGGAACACGGCCTTGGGCTGGTCCCCCTCCGACACCCCGATGCGCCGCCCCTCCAGGTCCTTCGGCCGCCGGATCCCCGAGTCCTTCAGGGCGTAGAAGACGTAGAGAGACCGCGCAAAGATGGTGGCCACCTCCCGGACCCGCTGTCCGCGTGCCCTGGCGATGAGGACGTTCGGGGTGTCGGCGTTGGCGAACTCCGCAGACCCGGCCACCATCTTCGTGATGGCGTCCAGGGCGCCCTTGCCCGCCAGCACGGTCACCTGGAGCCCCGCATCCCGGTAGAACCCGCGCTCGATCGCCACGTAGGCCCACGCATGCTTGCCGTACGGGACCCAGTCCAGCGCGAAGGTCAGACGGTCGGCGGCCCGGCCCGGGGCTGGCGGCGCCAGCAGGCCCGCGAACGCGACCATCGAGAGCCCTATCGCCCCTGCTCGTCTCACAGCGCCCCCTTCCAGGGAAACCACGGCAGGCTAAGCTGCGCTAGTGGCACGCCCCTCCCGTGCCGTCAAGATACGGCCCCGCCACAACCTGTCCACGAAGCGGCAGCCGATGTGGCACCGGCTCGCGCATAGCTCTGGGGACGGCGCTCGGCTACGCCAGGCTGGACGGGGCGGCTGACGGCTCCGTCGGGTCACCGGGGCGGGTGGGGCGTCCGTGTGGGAGGGCCGTATCGGCTGTACTTGGCATCGATCGCGGCCCGCATCTGACGGGGCGTCTGCCCCTGTGCCTTCATCGCCATCACGTCACGCGTGATGTTCAGGCAGATCTCTCAGCCCACCGCGTGGCTCGTGTAGGCGATGCGCCCGTTCGGGCGCACGGCCGCGATGTAGCAGTCGGAGTTGCTCCGGTGCCCGATCTCGACGCAGCCGCAAAAGCACGGGATGTACTGGAGGATCTCCCGGTTGGCCGCGGCGAAGCGGTACGCCTCCTCCGCCTTCGCCCCGCGGCCCCGCACGAAAAACGGGAGCTGCCCCCTCTGGACCTCCTCGATCAGATCTCCCGAGCCCTGAGCGCGCAGCTCGGGCGTCCCGGAACCAAAAAATAAGGCTGTCAGCCCCGCCCCCGCAACCCCGACGCCAGCCTTCAGGAGCCGGCGCCGGGTCAGGAGCCACTCACGAGAACCCAGCTTGCCCTCCGCGACGATCCCCGCACCTCCCATGATCCCTTCCTCCGGTTCCATCTTCTCGACCTCACCGGGACCAGTGTACACGGGGCGGCCGGCCCTGCCGACCCCCGCTGCAGAATCGGGTCGCGCCCCTGGGCGCCTTCAGTGACGGTGAGGGGCCGCACCGCCGGAGGTCTCTTCCGGCTCCAGGCGGAGGCTGATCGGTGCCCGGAAGATGGACTCCGTCGCCCCGCTCCCGAGGCGTACGATGAACTGGTCGCTCATCCAGACCTGTTCGCTCATCCCGTGGTACTCCGCTGTCGGCCCCACGAGCACCGCGAGCTGGTAGGCCTGTCCGCGCGCCCAGTCCGTATCGCCGGGGTCCCGATTCCGCAGGGGGAACGTGAACTCGTACTCTCGCCGGCCCTCGTTAAGCCGAGAGGCTGCGGCGACCAGGTTACTCTGCGCGTCCCTGACCAGGGAGGCCCTGGCCATTCAGGTATGCACGCCCGCCTTCTTGCGAGGCCCTGGTCCCGTGGCGTTCGGGCGGTCGGCCAGGAAGAAGTCCTCGACCCCCTTCGCGCTCAGGAGCTTCACATCGTTGAAGTCGCCGATCATCCCGTGGTGGGGGAAGTCCTTGAAGAGCAGGGCGACCCAGCGGTCCGCCGGCCCGCGCACGGCAAAGCTGACCAGGTCGCCCTGCAGCTTGGCCCAGAGTTCGACCTCGTACACGCCCGGGCTGACCCCGACAGCCCTGGGGGTCCCGCCTCAGCCATAGTCGAGGACCTCGCTCCGGGTCGTCCCCAGGCGGATGCGGCGATGGATCGCGTCCGCCCACTCGGATGGGTCGATCGCTCCGTCGATCTTCGGCGCCCGTCCGTCCGGGACGACGAAGTCCGTGGGGAACTGGCTCCGCTCCACCCAGCGGCGGGCCAGGGCGGGCAGGTAGAGCTCCGGCTCGAAGCGCAGCGCCACCTCGCCGGTCCCCAGCCCGCACCCGAGGTCGTAGACATCGCCTGTGATGGCGTCCACGTGGAAGTGGTAGTGGTCGGTCGCATACTGCAGGGGCCCGACATGGGCGGAGACGGCCAGGCCCGGCACCTCCGATTCGAACATGTAGGCCAGCGACCCGTGCTCGTGCACGAGGCCGTGGAAGTGGGGCGGGCCGGCGGTCGGGAACCGGAGCGCCAGGAACCGTCGGGCGATCGCCTCCGCCAGGCCGGTGGAGATCTTCACCGTCGTGGTCGCCACAAGGAGGCTGCCCTCGGGCGTGCGGTAGAAGCTGCGCCCCTGCTCATCCCGGAACTCCTGAGCGCCCGGGATGTTGGGGCGATCCGTGATGTACGCGCTGAGCCCGCCGCAAGCCAGCACAGGTGCAGGGCCCAGCACGCCGGCAGCCAGGGCGACGAGCAGGAGTCCTACCGCCGTGGTCTGTCGAAGCTTTCTCGCGGATGTCCGGCCTCGCATCTGGCCTCCTCCTCCGAGATGATGAGGGCGACCCGCCACGACTGCGGTGCGCGTCACCCGCTCCAGAGGGGAACGCCTCGACGGGGCGCCGCGCAGACAGGTCCTCAGGACGTCCCGTGCAGGGCGCAGGTCACAGCTATGGTGACCGCCGGCTCAGGAGAAGGCGAATCGGGGAGGCCCGGTGAGCGGAGGGCGGGCACAACATAGCAGTCGCGGCGCCTCTGGCACGAGGAGGCCGGAGAGCACGACGAGGACGAGCAACAGGAGCGCCGGGGAGAACGCCGGGCACCCCACCCCGAACATCCCTGGACATCCGGCCTCGTCCATGTGGCCGGCATGGGACATCACGCCGCAGGCCAGCAGGCCCCCCACGACCCCCAGGACCAGCACGAACCGGAGCCACAGGGTGCCTGGTGGGGGCATGGTCGATCCAGATGTGGGTTACTTGAAGGCCCGGACGCTGATCGTGGCCGCCAGGCGGCCGGCGACCTCCTTGAAGGCCTCGCTCGCGGGCGTGGGAGATTTGGCCAGGACGATCGGGGCCCCCGTATCCCCGCCCACCCGGACCGGGGTGGCCAGGGGGATCTCCCCCAGGAATGGAAGCCCGAGGCGCTCGGCGGCCCGGGCGCCGCCGCCGTGGCTGAAGATCTCATCCCGCCGGCCGCAGTCCGGGCAGACGTAGTAGCTCATGTTCTCGATGATCCCGAAGATCGGGACTTTGAACTGCTTGAACATGGCCATGCACTTGCGGGCATCGAGGAGCGACACGTCCTGGGGCGTGGTGACGATCACCGTGCAGGTCAGCGGGATGGACTGCGAGAGGGTGAGCTGCACGTCACCGGTCCCGGGCGGCAGGTCCACGACGAGGTAATCCAGGTCGCCCCAGAGCACGTCCCCCAGAAACTGCTTGAGCACCCCATGGAGCATGGGGCCGCGCCAGATGACCGGCTGGTCCTCCTTGAGCAGGAAGCCCATGGACATGATCTTGACGCCGTAGCTCTCGATGGGGTGGATCTTGCTGTCCTCCGTGACCTGGGGCTGCTCGTTCACGCCCATCATCAACGGGACGTTCGGCCCGTAGATGTCGGCGTCGAGGAGTCCCACCCGGGCCCCGGTCATGGCCAGCGCCACGGCCAGGTTCACGCTGACCGTGGACTTCCCCACCCCGCCCTTGCCGCTGGCCACCGCGACGGTGTTCTTGATGCCGGGGATCAGGTTGTCCGGGAGGGTCACCCCGGCCGAGCGCACGTTGGCGCTCATCTGGATGTCCACCTCCTTGACCCCCGGAACCTGGGCCAGGGCCGCCCGGACGTCCCGGTCAATGCTCTCCCGCAGGGGGCAGGCCGGCGTGGTCAGCTCGACCGTGAGGCTCACCTTCGAGTCCTCGACCCGGACATTCTTGACCATGTTCAGGGAGACCAGGTCCCGGTGAATCTCCGGGTCCTTGACGGTCGCCAGGGCCGCCATCACGGCCTGCATGTCCACCATCACCGGCTCCCCTCCCCTCTTGTCCTTTTTGGAGCTGAAGAACACCGCCGTTTCCCTCGCTTGTGCCGATTCACTCTAGCGGCCCGCGGCTTCGACTGTCAAGGGAACCTGCGGCCCGAAGGCTCCAGCACTGGGCCGTCTCACGCACCTCAAACCTCCTCAAACCTGTTGCCCGAATTTCCGGGCTTCTGTTATGCTGCGGGGCGTTGCAACCACGGTGGAGGCATGAGATGGGCTGGATCGAGGAGATCGCGCGCGACGTCTACCGCACCACCATCTTCGACCAGAAGCGCGGGCTGGGGTTCAACCAGTACCTCGTGCTCGACGACCGCCCCGCCATGATCTCGACGGGCTCGGTGGCGATGTTCGACGAGGTCGTGGCCTTGCACCGCAAGGTCATGGACCCGTCCGGGCTCCGCTACCTCATCCTCCCCCACTTCGAACACGACGAGGCCGGGGCCATGACCCGGTTCATGGAGCTGGCCCCGGGCGTGGAGCCCGTGTGCGGAGCCATCTGCGCCCGGCAGCTCCTCGGGTTCGGCCTCGCGGAGAAGGTGCGGATCGTGAAGGATGGCGAGGTCCTGCCGCTGGGACGCCGCCGGCTCCGCCTGCTCTACACGCCGTTCGAGATGCACCTGTGGGACGGGCTGGTCGCCTTCGAGGAGAGCGAGGGGATCCTGTTCAGCAGCGACCTGTTTGGCCAGTGGGGGGAAACTCCGGATCCGGCGGAGCTCCCCGACAAGGCCGTGGCCATGACCCGGGGAGCCATCCCCGAGCGTGACATGCTGACCAGGGTGATCGGGCGCCTGGCCAGCCTGCCCCTCCGCGTGATCGCGCCCGGGCACGGGGCCGTCATCCGCCAGCGGATCCCCGAGTGCCTCAGGGCCGCCGCCGGGTGAGGGCGCAGAGGAGAGGAGAGGATGACGATCTATCGCGACCCCAAGCGCGAGTACCGGGGACGGCTGGAGGACTACCCGCTGGAGAACTACCCGGACTACGAGCCCGGGCGCCCGCCCCGGACCGAGAAGCTCGCCGGGGTGGACTACCTCGACGAGGTCAGGCGCGAGTGGGGGAAGACCTGGGGCGGCACCCAGGGGATTGGCCGGCTCCGGGAGGTGGCGCTGATCCGCCCGCACCCGCAGGAGGCCAGCCCCCTGTGGCAGAAGGACCCCAACTTCTTCCTGCTGCGGCGCTCGACCTTCGACTTCGACCGGCTCCTCAAGGGGTTCGACGAGTACGCCAGCCTCCTGGAGAGCGAGGGGGTCACGGTCCACTGGATGGAGGTGGAGGAGACCTGGGGGGCCTATGGCCCGATGCGGAAGATGTTCATGGGCGGCGCCATCTGCGCCCTGAAGGGCGGGGTGATCCTCCCCCGGTTCGGCCAGAACTCCTACATCCGCGGGCGCAACGTCAACCTCCAGAAGTTCTTCGCGAAGATCAACTGCCCGATCCTCCATACCGTGCATGGGACCGGGATCTGCGAGCCCGGCGTCTTCGTCCCCATCGCGGAGGACGCGATCCTGGCCGGCCTGGGCTCCAGCGCCAACGAGGACGGTCTGGAACAGGTCCTCCAGGTCATGCGCCGCAACGGCGTGCGGGACGTCCCCGTCGCCCACTACACGACCA
This sequence comes from Deltaproteobacteria bacterium, assembly GCA_016183025.1. GTDB lineage: Bacteria > Desulfobacterota > JACPFL01 > JACPFL01 > JACPFL01 > JACPFL01. The sequence continues at coordinate 8,427 of JACPFL010000172.1, forward strand.
TCCACGACAGCTTCGAGTCCGGCGGGGAGTTCCACATCGACATGTACTTCTCGGTGGTGGACCTCGGGGTGGCCTTCCTCTATCCCGGCTACCTCGACTACGCGGTCTACCGGTGGCTGGTGGAGCGGGGGTTCCGGATCATCGAGGTCCCGCGGGACGAGCACCACCTGTACTGGCCGGCCAACCTGGTCATCCTGGAGCCCGGTAAGGTCATCATGCCCGCGCAGGCCCGGGAGTCCATCCGCCGGGTCCGGGAGGCCGGCGTCAAGGTCATCGAGTTCGACACGTCCGGCATCATGGCCGGGACGAACGGGATCCGTTGCATCACCATGCAGCTCGTGCGCGACCAGGGCCCGGGGCTCGACGACCTGAAACGTCGCTAAGCGCCGGCATGGCCTTCCAGGTCCTCGTCACTGGAGGGGCCGGCTTCATCGGCTCCCATCTCGCGCAGCGGCTCCTCGAGCTCGGCCACCGGGTGGTGATCCTGGACGACTTCTCCTCTGGCCGCCCCGAGAAGCTCACGCCGCTCCAGGACGCCGGGGGCGAGCGCCTGCGAGTGATACCGGGCGACATCCTGGACCCTCAGCCCCTCGCGGAGGCGATGCGGGGGACCACTCATGTGCTGCACCAGGCCGCGATCGCGTCGGTGGCTCGCTCCCTGGAGCAGCCCGTGGAGGTCACCCGGGCCAACGTGATCGGCACGCTGAAGGTGCTGGAGGCGGCCCGGGACGCGCGCGTGCGCCGGGTGGTGGTCGCGTCCTCCTCTTCCGTCTACGGCGATGGGGTCTCTCTGCCGGTGCGCGAAGAGGCCGAGCCCGCCCCCATCTCGCCCTACGGGGTGAGCAAGCTGGCCGCGGAGCTCTACGCGCGACTCTTCCACCAGCTCTACGGCCTCGAGACCGTGGCCCTCCGCTACTTCAACGTCTTCGGCCCCCGGCAGGACCCGGCCTCCGAGTACGCTGCGGTCATCCCCCGATTCATCACGGCGGTCCTCCGGCACCAGCCGCCGGTCGTCCACGGCGACGGGGAGCAGACGCGAGACTTCACCTATGTCGAGAACGTGGTGCAGGCCAACCTGCTAGCCCTTGAGGCCCCGGGCGCCTCCGGGGAGGTCTTCAACATCGGCTGCGGGACGGCGGTCTCCCTCAATGAGCTCCTCGCGGCCCTGCGGCTCCTGACCGGCGCCTCCTGGGCTACCAGCCCGCCGTCTCCTTCCGCGAAGGGCTCGCGCGGACCCTCGACGCCTTCCGGAAGACCCTGGAGTGACCGGCAGCGCCCCCCTCCGCATCCTCTTCCTGATCGCAGGCACCGGGCGCTCAGGCTCCGGGGTCTCGGCCCTGACGCTGGCCGGCGGCCTGCACCGGGCCGGGCATCGGGTGGTCGTCGGCTGCCCGGCGGAGAGCTTCACGGCCCGACTCTGCCGGCGGTCAGGCCTCGAGACCTGGGACGTGGACGTGCGCGCGTGCGGCCCTTGGGCCGCGGCCAGACGCCTCCTCCCCCGGTGCCGCGACGAGGGGATCCAGGTCGTCAACGCCCAGGAGGCCCGCGACAAGCTCCCCGCGGTGCTCCTCAAGCTCCGGGGGGCTCGGGTGCGCGCCGTGCTGACCCGGCGCACCCGGCCGGGGACCTTCGGGCCGGGCGAGTTCCTGCTCTCGAACCTGCTCGCCGATCTCAACATCGCGGTCTCGGAGGGGGTGCGGCGCGCGCTCCTGCGCAAGGGGGTCCTCCCCTCACGCGTGCGGGTCATCCCCAACAGCGTGGACCTGGCCGCCGTGGACGCGGTGCGCCCCGAGCAGGTCGCCGCGGCCCGTGCCGCTCATGCTCCGGACTCCCCAGCCGTTCCGGTCCTGGGGATCGTCGGCCGGTTCGAGGCGACGGACCGCGAGCACAACAAGGGGTACGATGTCTTGCTGGCCGCACTGGGGCGGGTCCGCCAGCCCTTCCGCCTCCTGGTCCTGGGACCCTACAAGCCCGAGGCGCTGGCCCGGCTCGGCGAGATGGCGGACGCCTCGGAGGTCTCCCGGGAGCGGATCAGCTTCTGCGGGTTCCAGGAGGAGATCCTCCCGTTCTACCGGCTGATGGACATCTTCGTGCTCCCGTCCACCAGCGAGGCCCTGAGCCGCTCCACCCTGGAGGCCATGGCCTCCGGGTGCGCCTGCCTTGGGTCGCGGATCGAGGGGCTGCGCGAGCTGATCACTGAAGGGGAGGACGGGCTGCTCTTTCCGGCGCGGGACGCGCGCACTCTGGCGGCGTGCCTGGACCAGCTCCTGGCCGACGAGGCGCTGCGGCGCCGATTGGGCCAGGCCGCGCGGCGGACCGTGGAGACGCGCTTCCGCCTGGAGCAGAGCGTGGCGGCCTACGAGACGACCTACCGCGAGCTACTCGGGGGACACATGCCGGGGTCGGCCCCGTCACGCGCTGTCCTCCCATGAAGCTGCCCCGCCACGCGCTCTGGCGTCACGTCTACCGCCTGTATGAGGCGATCGACCCCTGGGTGAAGCTCTCGGTCCCGGTCGAGGAGAAGCCGCAGGGGGCGCGCGTCCTCGTCCTGGCCCCCCACATCGACGACGAGGTGATCGGGTGCGGCGGGACCGCCATCAAGCACCGGCAGGCCGGGGATCGGCTCTGGTGCCTGTACCTCGCGGGGTGCACCGACGAGCGCGTCCAGGAGGCCGAGCGCGCGCGGGCGATCATCGGGTTCCACCGCCTCATCTTCTGGGGGTACCAGACGCGGACGCTGCGCGACCATCCGGAGGCCGCAGAGACGCTGGCCGAGTTGCTCCGGGAGTACCGTCCGGACCTGATCTACGTCCCGTTCTTCCTCGAGCGCCACCACGACCACGTCGCGACCAACCACCTGCTGATCCTGGCCCTGCGCCGTCCGAAGGTGCCCGGGTGCATGATCTACGCCTACGAGGTGTGGACCCCGCTCGTGGCCAACGTGCTGGTGGACATCACGGACCAGGCGGAGGCCAAGCGGGAGGCCCTGCGGCAGTTCCAGAGCCAGATCCGCTCCATCGATTGGGAAGCGGGGATCCTGGCCCTGAACCGCTACCGCGCCACGGTCTCCAAGGCGCGGCAGTACGCCGAGGCCTTCTTTCGCGCCACGAGCGGGCGGTATGCGCGCCTCTGGGAGCAGGCATGCGGAGGGAAGAGCCCCGAAGACCACGGCGCCGAAGGGTAGTTCAGCCGACGGCCTGGACGTTCACCGGCGGGTCCGGGCCAACGGATGCGACGAACCGCGAGTCCGGGCGGCAGCAGCGTTGGTGCGCCGCTGGCCTGGAACAGCCCTCTATGGCTCGCTGGCTGGCGCGACCATCACCTCGGCCGGGGCGCCCTCGGTCGGGGAACTCGCCACCGCACGGCCGGCCGCCATGTCAGCAGCCGCAGGCCCGGCCGCCACGTCGGCAGCCGCAGGCCCGGCCGCCGGGGGCGAGGCGGGCTTGTGCACCCGGATCGAGACGGCCCGAGGTCCCTTCTCCTCCTCGATGATCCGGAACTCCACCCCATCCCCCTCCCGCAGGTCCGTGAACTTGAACTCCCGCAGGCTCGAGTGGTGAAAGAAGAGGTCCTTCCCGTCGTCGGCCGTGATGAAGCCGTAGCCCTTGTTCACGATCAGGCGCCGGATCTTGCCCCGGCCGAGGTTCCCCCGCGGCGCCTGCGTGGGTGGGGCGCTTTTCAGGCGGACGATCCCCCGTGCCTGGGGGCCCTTCTCCTTCTGGTCCACCCGGAAGTTGACCTCATCCCCTTCCTTGAGTGGCCGATCCGGCTCGTTCACCTCCGACTCGTGGAAGAAGATCTCCTGCCCGTCGTCGGCCGTGATGAAGCCGAAGTGGCGTTTCTCGCTGAACCACTTCACCTTGCCCCGTCCCATTGCTCGCCCCCCCCGTGCCCCTCAAAATAAGAAACCTCCGAGCGAGCGTGCCGTCTCGGAGGTTCCTCATCCATCGGGTGTAGCTGTGCCCCCTGTCGGGTCCGGGGCGCCATTTTACGAGGGCGGCCCCCCTTGTCAAGCCCCTAGTCGCCTCCTGGTCGCCCGGGGTCCCGGGGCTCATGCCGGCCCGGCCCGGGCCAGCACGTGCCCCACTGGCCGGCAAGCCGAACATGGATCGAAACAAAGGGGGCGAGAGATCGTGCGGGGCCGGCAAGGCAGGGAAGATCGCCTCGCGAGCCTCAGGCCTTCAGGGGCGGGAGAGGTGGCCGTCCTGGCCCAGGATGAAGCGTTCGATGACCTCGGCGACGCCGCCCTCGTCATTCGAGCTGGTCACGTAGTCAGCCGCGGCCTTGAGGGGCTCGGCGGCGTTGGCCATCGCGACGCCCAGGCCGGCAAACTCGATCATCTCCAGGTCGTTGTAGCTGTCCCCCACGGCGATGATGGCCTGGCGCTCGATCCCCAGCCACAGGGCCAGCCGCTCCAGCGCCTCCCCCTTGGAGACGCCGTCCGCGATCACCTCCAGCACCCGATCGTAGCCCCAGACCACCCGGCCGCCCTCGATCCCGGGGCCGATCTCCCGGATGAAGCTCTCCAGGGGCCGCTCCTCCCCGGTGAGGAGGACCTTGGTGGGCTCCCCGTCGGGGAAGGCGCGCAGGTCGGCAATCTGTTCCCAATCAGCCCCGTCGCGCTCGAAGAAGGCCCGGATCCGCCGGGCCGACGGCTCGAAGAGCACCCGCTCCTGACAGAAGAGGGCCGCCTCGACGCCGATCCGCGCCGCCCCATTCAGGGCGACGGTGGCCTGCGCGCGCGAGAGCGTCCGGTGATAGAGGATCATGGCTGTCCGGGCATCGCGGACCATGGCGCCGCTGCAGCAGATGGCCGGCAGGGTCAGGGAGAGTTCCTGCAGGAGGCCTCGGATGGAGCCAAATGTCCGGCCCGTGGCCACGACCACCCCCACGCCCTCAGCCCGGGCGGCCTGCACGGCCTCGCGGGTTCGCGCGTCCACCGTTCCCCTCGTGTTCAGGAGCGTCCCGTCCACATCGACCACCACGAGCTGTCTCACAGGATTACCTCGCCCCTGTGGCTGGGCCAGGGATCGGCGGGCCCGATTCGTGGGCCTCCTGGCCCCCCGGCTGGTCAGTTCTGGCACCCTCGAGCCCAACGGGTGGGCAGTTTCTGACCGGGCCACCTGCCTACTCCGAGAGCTTGAGGAGCAGCCCCGTGCGCCGGGCACGGTTCAGCCCCCACTGGAAGAGCACGAGCAGGCCGACGAGGTAGGCCGCCGTGAGCGCGTACCCCTTGAGCAGGGAGTGGGCATAGAGCGGCTGAAAGCCGTAGTAGGCGCGGAAGGCCTCGAGGAAGTAGGTCAGGGGGAGCAGTTCAGCCAGCCACCGCACCGCTCCCGGCAGCAGCGTCACCGGGTAGTAGATGCCGCAGACCAGCATCATGAGGCTGACCAGGGACCAGGCCGCGACCTCCGCCCGGTGGCCGTACTGCAGGATCAGGATGCAGACCACCACGCCGATGGCGGCGGCGTTCAGGAAGAGCCCCAGGAGGAAGAGCGCCAGCGGGCCGACCCCGGCCCGCAGGAAGTCGAACCCGAAGGCGTGCGCGCTGAAGACCGCGAGGAGGGCGAACACCCCGATCCCCCGGAGCACCCCCATGAGCCAGTGCCCGAGGAGCAGGTGCCCCTGGTGGATCGGGGCGAGGAACTGGTGCTTCATGCTCTTCGCCCAGAGGTCCAGCAGCAGCGCGAAGGCGACGTCGAGGTGGCAGACCTGGATGATGCTCATGGAGATGACGCCCACGAGCACGTAGGCCACCATCTCCTGGCGCAGCTCGAGGAAGCGGGTGAGCAGGCCGACCGAGACGAGCCAGACGCACGGCCAGAACAGCACCTCGAACAGCATGAAGACGCTGCGCCGGGTCATGATGGCGTTCTTGGCCACGAAGGCCCAGTAGCGGGCCGCCTCCGCGCGCCAGCTCACCGCCGCCTCCGCGGGGCGGCGCGCTCACCGCGCCAGCTCAAGGAAGACCTCCTCGAGGTCCGGCTCCAGCACCCGGACGTCCCGGACCACGGCGCCGCCCTCGCGGAGCGCGCCGAGCAGATCGTCCAGGCGTTTCACCGCGTCGTCCACCACGCACTCGAGGACCCCCTCGGCCGCGGTCGCCTCCAGGACCCCGGGCAAGCCGGCCAGCGCCGGGACTGGCCCCTCCAGCCGCACGCGGATGCGATCGCCCGTGCGGATCTCCCGCTTCAGCTCGGCGGCAGACCCGCGGGCCAGGATCCGCCCCTCACGCAGGAAGGCGACCTCGTCGCAGAGCTGCTCGGCCTCGCGCATGTAGTGGGTGCAGAGAACGATCGTGATCCCACGCTCACGGCGCAGGGAGGCGATCTGCTCCCGGATCCGGACCGCGATATCGGGGTCAAGCCCGACGGTCGGCTCGTCGAGGTAGAGGACCTCCGGGTCGTTGAGCAGGGCCTTGGCCAGGGAGAGCCGTTGCTTCAGACCGGTGGAGAGCTCGTTGTACGGCACCCGCCGGTAGGGCTCGATCTCACAGCGCTCGAGCAGCGCCTGGACCTTCCGGTGGCGCCCGCGGCCATAGAGCCCGTAGAGGCGGCCGTAGAAATGGAGGATCTCCTCCGCGGTCAGCGCCCAGAGGAAGCTCGCGTTCCCGCTGGCCAGGTTCACCCGGGCGCGCAGGGCGCGGGCCTGCCGCACCACGTCCAGCCCCAAGACCCGCGCCCAGCCGGCGTCGGGGAGCAGCAGGGTCGCCAGGATGGAGAGCAGGGTCGTCTTGCCCGCCCCGTTGGGGCCGAGGATCCCGAAGATGGCGCCCCGCGGGATCGCCACGGCGACCCCGCGCAGGGCCTCCTTCCGCCGCCTGGTGGGCCAGCCCCCGCGAAAGACCTTGTGCAGTCCCTGGGCTTCGATGGCCAACATGGTCGGGCTGATGGCGCTCGCCTCACTGATCGGGACGGGCACGAGGCCGACCGCTGGCTGGTCGGCGGCGCGGCTCCGCCCGCGATCGGTCCCGGACCCGGCGCAGCTCCGTGAACCACCGGAGCACGGCCTCACGGCCGTAGGCGGCGTTTCGGCGGCTCGTCGAGGGGACGACGAAGACGCGGGCGCCGGCGAGGGTCACGGGCTGCAGCCCGGGCCGGGCCCAACGGTCAAACCCATGCCGGTAGCCTGTCAGCCCGTTGAAGCAGACCAGGCGGGGCCTCACCGCCGTCAGGCGCCGGACCAGGGCGCGGGCTCCGGTGCGGAACTCCCGGGGTTCGATGTCCGCCGCGCCGTCGCTCGGCCGCTTGACCACGTCGGTCAGGCCGATCCCGAACTCGGGGAGACGGCGATCGTCGGTGGGCGTCAGAGGCTGCGACACGAGCCCCGACGCGTGCAGGGCCCACCAGAAGAGGTTGCCGGGCCGCGCATAGTAGTGGCCCAGGCGGGCCGAGAGGGTGCCGGGATTGATCCCCACGAACACGAGGTCCAGGCCGGGCCTCAGGTAGTCCGGGAGCGTGCGGAGCCGTCCGCCCCTCACCGGCGCTCGATCAGCTCGATCACGTTCCCGTCGGGGTCCTCGAAGAAGAGCTGCTTGAGCCCCACGCTGGCGCTCGACGCTGACCCCCTGCTCGGCCCCGGCGCCCGCCGGGGTGCGCTACACCTCTCAGCTCCCATTGAAGCCGACCTTGACCGTCCCCTGTTCGATGATGACCGGGATCTCGCGGCCGCCCGAGCGGCGAACCATCTCCTTCAACGCCGCCCCATCCTTGGTGACGTCCACGTACTCGAAGGGGATCCTCGCCTGGCTGTAGTGCTCCCTGGCACCCCTGGTGTACGGTCAGTAGTCCGCGCCATAGATCAGGACCTTCCCTGCCACCCCTCTCTCCATGGTGTCCTTCCTACTCCCCCCCTGTGAGACCTGTCAACCGGCCCCGCTCCAGCGGGACAGGCCCGGTCACGGGCGCCGGCTGTCCTCAGCCGGGTCGGTCAGGCAGGCGTCCCGCTCAATTCGGGCCCTGCCCCTTCTCAGGAAGGGGCTTGCGCCCGGCATAGCCCGCGTCGAGCTCATGCCAGTAGCCGATCTCCTTCTCGCCGAGCTGCCAGCAGAGAAACGCCTCCTGCCCGTCCAGCTCTGCCGGGAAGTCCACCAGCCCGCTCTCCACGTCGCGCAGGATGATCCCGCGATCATGAAGGGCTTCGAGCATCTGGTTGAACTCGACGACGGTCCCGTTCAGGCGGCGCAGATTCTCCAGCACCGCCGGGGCCACCGGGCCCTCCGCGACAGCCCCCTTGGACACCTCCGTCAGCTCGGCGCGCAGGCGCTCGATCTCGAGCTTCTTGCCCCCCATCTCGATGAGGAGCATCTCGAGCCACGGGAGCAGCCGGTTGGCCTCGCCCACGGTGAAGCGCTTCGCCATGGCGTGTTCCTTCAAGGAATCCTACCCTGCCACGCCGCTCCCTGACAAGGGCGCGCACGCAGGGATGCACGACGTGGAGCGCCCGGCCGGGTTGGGACCGACGCGGAGACAGTACGCTGCCGGACAGGACTCCTCAGAAGGCCAATCGATGAGAACAGGCCGGGAACAAGCAGCAGGGACGGCGCGGCCGGCTGAACCGCCGGCCGCTCGTCAGGAAGGCATGGCTTATTCAGCGTTGAAGGAGTGCCCGCATCCGCAGGTGCTCGTGGCATTCGGATTGCTGATGCGAAACCCCGAGCCCGTCAGCTCCTCCGCGTAGTCGATATGGGCTCCCTTGAGGTATTGGGCGCTTGACGGGTCCACGTAGACGCGGATCCCGTTGATCTCCTCGACCGCATCGCCCTCCTGGGCGGTATTCTCCAGCGCCATCCCGTACTGGAAGCCGGAACAGCCGCCTCCCTCCACGTAAATCCGAAGCCCATAGTCATCCTTGCCCTCAGATGCAAGGATGCCCTGGATTTTCTTCGCCGCGTTGTCTGTCAGGACGACCATCCTGGCTTCCTCCTCTTCCCGCGGGGGGTTGAAGCCCGATTCCCTGCTCTGGTTATGGTCCCTCCTGTGAGCAAGAATGTCAAGGGAATCATTGAAGCGCAGCCCGCGGCTGGCGGCGCCTCGCTCGAGACCAGGTCCCGGTGGCCCAGAAAATCTGCAGAATGATTGACAAGCTCACCCCCCTGTGACAGACTTATTTAAGCTGGTTCCGGGATGTGTCGCTTCGGGTTGCGACATCACTCGGCCTCAGGAGGAGGCGCCATGACTCGGCGAAGTACACTGAAGGTGGCAGCCCTGACTATGCTGGCCGGCTGGCTCATGGTTGGCGTCCTCGAGACCGAGGCGATGGCTGCCCGGGCTGGCCGCGGCGGCTCGATTGGGAGCCGGGGGTCCCGCACCGTCCAGCCCCCGCGCAGGGCACCGGCCCCGACTCCTGTCCAGCCGGCGCGACCGCTGCAGCGGGAGACGACGGCGGCGGCACCACCCGCCCAGCCGGCCCCTGCCCCTGGGGGTCTCTTTGGAGGAGGCTTCTTCCGGAGCATGGCTGGCGGACTGGCGGGCGGCTTCCTCGGGGCCATGCTCTTCCGTGGGCTGGGCGGCGGGCTGTTCGGGAGCGGGGGCGGCCTGTTCGGGGGGATTGGCCTGCTGGAGATCCTCCTGGTCGGCGGCCTGATCTTCCTGCTCTTCCGCCTGCTGCGGTCGCGGCAGGCTGAGCCAGCGCCGGCCATCGGGTACTCCGGCGCAGGGTACTCCGGGGCGACCTACCAGGCTGGCGGTGCCGAGCCCGCCTATGACCTGTACGGCCGCTCCCCTGGGGCGGGGGTGGCCGAGGCCCCCTCCCCCGACGCGGAGGACCTGGAGCGGGGGCTGGCCCGCATCCGGCGGATGGACGACACCTTCGACGAGGGGCGGTTCAAAGAGTCCTGCCTGGACGCCTTCTTCAAGGTCCAGGCCGCCTGGTCGAGCCGGGACCTGGCCGCCGTGCACGCCCTGCTCACCGAGGAGATCGCCCAGGAGTTCGAGACGGAGTTCCGCCGCCTGCGGGCGGAGCGCCGGAGCTACCGCCTGGAGAACATCGCGGTGCGCTCCTGCGAGATCACGGAGGCCTGGCAGGAGAGCGGCCGGGACTACATCACCGTCCACATCAAGGCGAGCCTCCTCGACTATACGGTGGATGACGCGACGGGCCACGTGGTGGACGGGAGCCGGACCGAGCCGGTGACCTTCGAGGAGTACTGGACGTTTGTCCGGCCCGTGGGCCGGAACATGTGGCAGCTTTCGGCGATCCAGCAGCCTGACTAGGGGCGGTGTACGGCGCGAGCGTGGTTTGCTGTCTTCTCAGGCCGGGCGTCGAGGAGGGCAGGTGTGAAATATCGCGAGCTATCGAAGCGGGGCCGGGAGATCATCGACGCGGTGGCCGAGAACGACTACCTGGACGACCTGGTGCGGGATTGCCTTGAGCAGGCGAAGGACGAGGACGAATTCATGAACCGGGTCCGGGAGTCGCTGCAGAAAACCCTGGACTGGGGGCAGGACCTGTTGGGGCTGGTGGAGGAGCTGAAGGCGGAATCCCAGGGGGCCAGTTAGCCGTCAGCGCTCCTCGCCTTCGTCCCCACCGCCCTCGGTCTCCTCATTGATCGGCTCGCCGGTCTCGCCCACGATCTCGAAGGCCTCCTCGTTACCCTCGTACTCGTCCAGGCTGGGCTTGCGAGCGCTGGCCACGATTTCCTCGACCTCACTCTTCTGGTCACAGCGACGGCAGAGGTGGTACTTGGGGACGACAGCGAGCTGCTTGGCCCTCACGAGCTTCATGACGTCAGCGATCTCGCGGCGGTCCAGCTCCTTGCCGCAGTCCGCGCACAGGACCGCGGGCAGAGGCTCGTCAGCGGCCGGCGCCGCGTCTGCGGTCTTGGCCGGCTCGGGAGCCGAGGCGCGCGGACGCTCCTTGGATGGAGGCATGCTCTTCCGGGTCGCCATGATCCCAGGCTAACACCTCACCGAGACCGCGTCAATCGCGCCGCTCGCCGGTCCCGCAATCCGGTGGCCCAGCCGAGGTTGACTTGCGCGGGGGGAGGTGCCAGAATGGGCGTAGAATTTTCGGCCAGGAGGTCAGCCATGCTCGAAGTGAAGGTCAAGGGGCTGGTGCTCGATTCCCAGACGAACATGCCGATCGTCATCCTGGAGGAGATGAACGGCAAGCGGGCCCTGCCCATCTGGATCGGGGAGAACGAGGCCAACGCCATCGCCATGGAGATGCAGCAGGTTCGCACCCCCCGTCCCCTCACCCACGATCTCATCAAGAACATCCTGCAGGGGACCAAGGCGAAGGTGAATCGCGTGATCGTGAGCGACCTGAAGGACAACACCTACTACGCGACCATCTCGCTCAGCCTGAACAACGATGAGGTCGTGATCGATTCCCGGCCGAGCGACGCCATCGCGGTGGCGCTGAAGCTGAACGCCCCGATCTTCGTGGCCAAGAAGGTGATGGAGATGGCGGCCACCGTGGAGATGAAGACGAAGGAGGAGGACTCCGACAAGTGGATCGACGAGATGCTGGACAGCATCAAGCGCGCACGGCCTGAGGAAGGGCATTCGGATTAATCGCGACGACAGCCGGAAGCCCCCAGCCAGACTGGTCCGTACTTCCCGCCACGGATTGATCGACCCCTGTCAAAGCTCCCCACGGTGACGGATCTCGCCACCCGGCTCTGCCTCCGGCAGCCGGATGCGCGGGATCAGCGCGGCGTCGAACTCCGCGATCCGGCCCTCCCCGAGCGCCTCGAGCCGCACCCGGCACCCCTCCACGGCTGCGAGGAGGCTGGCCACCTCCACTCCGAGGTAGGCCGGGGCGTAGGGGCGCAGCATCTCCATCCCCCGCTGCAGCACCGAGGTGGCCCCCCGGTAGTTGCCGTTCACCAGGTGGTAAAAGCCGACGGCCAGCTGGATCAGGCCCTGGTAGAAGGCCCGGGGCTCCCCCGACTCACTCCGCCACAGCTCCTCGAGGACCTCGTGGCACTCGAAGAAGTCCCGCGCGTTGAACAGACGGATTCCTTCCCGCATCTCGTCGGGGATCACCTTCGACATCTCGCGTGTCCCGATCCCTTCACGAGCGGTCTCGGCGCCCCCTCCGAGGCCGCCTCGCGCGCCTGCCGCATTATAGCGAACTGGCGCAGCTCGCTCCCCTCCTGAGCCACTGCGCCCCGCCGCCCGTCTTGACCCTCTGGCGCGCAGGCCCACCGCCGCGCCCCCGGCCGCCCTCGACAATCCCGTCCGGGATGGGCTATACAGAGGACACCCGCGGCCGCCTCCACTCCTCCAAGGCCCAGCGGCCGGGCGATCGGCAGCGCGCGGGACCCTCGGACGGCAGAGGGCCATCGGGTGGGTGGCAGGCGTAGCACC
>JACPFL010000173.1 GCA_016183025.1 Deltaproteobacteria bacterium
GTCCCCAAGCCCGAGGCCGAGGCCGCCGCAAAGCTCGCCTCGCTCCCCCCGGAGAAGCTGGGAGGCCTCGCCCTCGCCGACCCCACCCGCATCCTCGCCTACGCCAAGGGGGCGGAGCTCGAGGGCCTCACCTACCGGCACGCCTTCTACGACCGGGTTTCGCCCATTCTCCCCGCCGAGCACGTCACCCTGGAGCAAGGCACCGGCTTGGTCCACACCGCCCCCGGCCACGGCCAGGAGGACTACGAGCTGGGGCTACGCCACGGCCTCGACATCTACACGCCGGTGGACGACCTCGGGCGGTTCACGGCCGATGTCCCGCTCTTCGCCGGCCAGCAGGTCTTCAAGGCCAACCCCGCCATCGTCGCCACGCTCCGGGACCGGGGGATGCTGCTCAAGGACGAGCTCCTCGACCACAGCTACCCCCACTGCTGGCGCTGCAAGCACCCGGTGATCTTCCGCTCCACCCAGCAGTGGTTCATCGCCCTGGACCACGCCGGCCTGCGCCAGCGGGCCCTGGACCAGATCCTGAAGGTGGCCTGGGTCCCCCCCTGGGGGAAGGACCGCATCTACGCCATGGTGGAGAACCGGCCCGATTGGTGCGTCTCGCGCCAGCGCGCCTGGGGGGTCCCCATCGTCGTGTTCTACTGCCAGGGGTGCGGGCAGACGGTGCTCGACGAGGCGGTGATCGCGCACGTCGCCGAGCAGATCCGCCAGGAGGGAGCGGACCTCTGGTTCGCCAGGAGCGCCGCAGAGCTGCTCCCGACCGGCTATGCCTGCCCGCGCTGCGGTGGACAGGCCTTCGAGAAGGAGCGGGACATCCTGGACGTCTGGTTCGACTCCGGGGTGAGCTGGGCCGCCGTGCTCGAGGCGCGGCCCAACCTGAAGTGGCCCTGCGACCTCTACCTCGAGGGGAGCGACCAGCATCGGGGCTGGTTCCACAGCGCCCTGCTCACGGCGGTGGGCACCCGGGAGCAGGCACCCTACCGGACAGTCCTCACCCACGGCTTCGTGGTCGATGGACAGGGACGGAAGATGTCCAAGTCCCTGGGGAACGTCATCGTGCCCCAGGAGGTCATCGAGCAGCACGGCGCTGAGGTTCTCCGGCTGTGGGTCGCGGCTGAGGACTACCGGGAGGACATCCGGATCTCAGCGGAGATCCTGACCCGCCTGGTCGAGGCCTACCGGCGGATCCGCAACACGGCCCGCTTCATCCTGGGCAACCTCTACGACTTCGACCCCGAGCGCGACGCGGTGGCGGACCCGGCGCTCGAGGAGCTGGACCGCTTCGCGCTGCTCCGCCTCTCCAGGCTCATCCGCCGGGTGCGCGGCGCGTACGAGACGTTCGAGTTCCACCTGATCTATCACGCCCTGCACAACTTCTGCGCGGTGGACCTCTCGGCCTTCTACCTGGACGTCCTGAAGGACCGGCTCTACTGCTCTCACCCGCACGACCCCGCCCGGCGCTCGGCCCAGACCGTCCTCAACCGGACCCTGCGCGCGCTGGCGCAGCTCATGGCCCCGCTGCTCCCCTTCACCGCCGAGGAGATCTGGTCCCACCTGCCCGGGGTCAGGGAGGAGAGCGTGCACCTGACCGGGTTCCCCGATCCGTCCCCCCAGGCCGAGGACCCGGTCCTGGAGGCCTGCTGGGAGCGGCTCCTGAAGGTCCGCGGCGAGGTCTACAAGGTGCTCGAGGCCGCCCGGCAGCGGAAGGAGATCGGGAGCTCCCTGGACGCGCAGGTGATCCTGGCGGCCGACGGCAGCACGGCGGGCCTGCTCCGGGAGCAGCTCGCGCAGCTCCCGGCCCTCTTCATCGTCTCCCAGGTGAGCCTGGATGGCCCGGCGGATGGCCCCTGGGTCGAGAGCGCGGAGGTGGAAGGGCTCAGGATCCAGGCCCTGCCCGCCTCGGGGCGGAAGTGCGCACGCTGCTGGACCTACAGCGAGGTCGTGGGGCGGGACACCACCCACCCGGAGCTGTGCGCCCGCTGCGCCAGGGTGGTGAGGGCGATGTGAGGGCCAGGGCCGCGCTGCTCCTCCCCGTGGCCCTGGGCGTCCTGCTGCTCGACCAGCTCAGCAAGCTCCTGATCCAGACCCAGATCCCGCTCCACACCCGCATCCCGGTGATCCCGGGGTTGCTGGACCTCACCCACATCCGGAACCCGGGCGCCGCCTTCGGCCTGTTCGCCTCGTTTCCGGAGGGGTGGCGCACGCCGGCCCTCATCGCCATCTCCCTGGCGGCCCTGGTGGTCATCGTCCTCTTCGTCCGAAGCCTGGCGCCAGACCGGCGGCTCCTGCTCATCGCCCTGGGACTCATCATGGGAGGCGCCGCCGGGAACCTCCTGGACCGCCTCCGCTTCGGGGCGGTGGTGGACTTCATCGACGCCTACTGGCGGACCTATCACTGGCCGGCCTTCAACGTCGCGGACTCCGCCGTCACGGTGGGCGTGATCGCGATACTCCTTGACCTGTGGGTGGGCCGGAAGGCCGAGCCGGCCCAGTCGTCCTGAGGGAAACGCGGCAGGAGCCGGAGCCCAGGGCGGCCCCGGCTCGGGACGGCTAGACGGTGACCTTCGTCTCCTCCGTCGGCTTCCAGCGAAGGATGTAGGCCTCCAGCCAGTTCAGGCACTGGTTCACCGTGAACACCAGGGCCACGAGGATGAAGATCCCGGCGAACAGGCCCGCGGAGTCGAAGGTCGAGGCAGAGTACAGGATGTAGAACCCGAGCCCCCGGCTGGAGGCGATGAACTCCCCGATGATGGCCCCGATCACCGAGTAGGGGACCGCGGTCTTCAGCCCGATGATGATGAAGGGGGCCGCGGAGGGGAGGATGACCCGGCGGGTCACCTGGCGCTCATTGGCGCCCATGACCCGGGCCAGGTTCACGAAGTCCTCGTTGATGTTGCGCATCCCGGCGAACGTGTTGAAGAAGACCAGGAAGAAGGCCGACAGGATGACCACGGCGATCTTGGAGCCGATGCCGATTCCGAGCCAGATGATGAACAGGGGGGCGAGGGCGATCTTCGGGATGCTATAGAAGGCGAGGATGTAGGGCTCGAAGATGTCCGTCAGGACGCGCGAGCGGCCGAGGAAGTAGCCCACGATCAGGCCGACCGCAGAGCCGATGGCGTACCCCACGGCGATCTCGGTGATGGTCACGCGCAGGTGGGTATAGATGGCCCCGGTGACAAAGAAGAGCTCATAGAGCCGGGCCACGACCTGGGTCGGCCGGCTGACGAAGACTTCCTCGATCCACCGGCCGGAGGCGACCTCCCAAGACCCGAGGATGACGCCAGGGGGGCATCCCCGACCTGGTGAGCTTGACGCCGATCTCCCGGGCCGCGCCGGCCGCTACTGCGGTCTCCCGATCCTGCATCGCCCCTCCCTCCCCGTCACGCGGACCCACCATATAGCTGCCTCCGAGGGATGTCAACGACTTTCCCTTTGCGATTTCGCGGAGTTCCGGCTTGACAGCCTCTGGCGCATACGCTAGATGGGGAGGATGCTGACGAAGCCGCAGCCACACAGGGGGTAGTGATCATGGCCAAGGACCTGCGCTCTTACCTGGAGGATCTCGGCAAGCGGGCGCCCCAGGAGATCAAGGTGATTTCGCGGGAGGTGGACCCAACCTTCGGGGTTACGGGCATCGCGGAGAAGTTCGAGAAGCAGGGGGAGTACCCGGCGCTCTACTTCCGGAAGATCAAGGGGTCAAAGCTCCCTCTGGTCATCAACGTCGGCGCCACCTACCAGCGCCTGGCCTGGGCCCTGGAGACCACGGTGCAGGAGATGGTGGAGCGCTGGGCCAAGGGGGAGCAGGGGGCCCTGCCGGTGAAGGAGGTCGCCGTGGGCCCGGTCAAGGAGGTCGTCCTCAAGGGGAACGACGTGGACCTCTCGCTCCTCCCCATCACCACCCACAACGCCCTGGACGGCGGCGCCTACATCGCGGCCGGCGTCTCCCTGCTCCGGGACCCCGACTCGGGCAGGATCAACGGGGGGATCTACCGCCACCAGGTCCACGGCAAGCAGACCCTGGGGCTCATGATCAACCCGGCCAACCACGGCAACTATGTCCGGGTCCGCTACAGGGAGATGAACAAGCCGATGGAGATCGCCATCATCGTCGGCCACCACCCGGCCTTCCTGATGTCGGCGGTCTCCAAGCTCCCCGGCATCGGCGGGGAGCTCGAGGTGGCCGGCGGGCTGCTGGGCGAGAACCTCCCGGTCTGCCGGGGCGAGACGGTGGACCTCCCCATCCCGGCCTACGCCGAGATCGCCATCGAGGGGATCGTGGAGCCGGGCGCCGTGAAGTACGAGGGCCCGTTCGGGGAGTGGCCGGGCTACTACATGATGCAGGGGGACCGCCCCTTCATCACGGTCACGGCCATCACCATGCGGCGGGATGCCATCTACCAGGACCTGTTCAACGCCCACCCCGAGCACCAGATCCTGGGCGCCCTGCCCCGCATGGGCTCCATCCTGCGGCGCACGCGGGAGGTCGTTCCCGGCACGCGGGCCGTGAACCTGCCCATCTCCGGGTGCGGGCGCTGCTACTGCTACATCTCGATCAAAAAGCGGGCCGAGGGCGAGCCCAAGCAGGCCGCCTTCGCCGCGCTGGCCACGGAGCCCAACATCATCGAGGTGGTGGTCGTGGACGAGGACATCAACGTCTTCAACGAGACGGACGTGCTCTGGGCCAAGGCCACCCGCTTTGACCCCGCGAAGGACCTCATCATCATGCAGAACTGCCTGGGCGGCCACCTGAACCCCACGGCCCACGACTACACCGGACTGGGCAAGGGGGTCCTGCAGACCAAGATGATCTCTGACGCCACCAAGCCCCTGCCGCCGATCCAGTTCCCGGAGCGGGCCATGGTACCCACGGAGGTCATCGAGAAGATCGACCTCTCGACGGGCGTGGAGGAGTTCACCGGGTTCTGAGCGGATCGCCTGCGCAACCCTGACGGGGCTCGGCCCCGAGGTGGCCGGCTGGATGATCACGGTCAGGCAGGTCAGCAAGGCCTTCCATAAGGTGGCCGGCCACGAGGTGACCGCTTTCCAGGCCCTCGAGGACATCACCCTCGAGATCCGGGAGAACGAGTTCGTCAGCCTGATCGGGCCGAGCGGCTGCGGCAAGACGACCCTGCTGCGGATCGTCGACGGCCTCATCCCGCCGGACACCGGGGAGGTCTTCGTCCGAGGACGCCGCGTGACCCGCCCCGGCCCGGACCGGGCCGTGGTCTTCCAGAGCTTCGCCCTGCTCCCCTGGCGGACCGTGCTCGCCAATGTCGAGTTCAGCCTGGAGCTGCGCGGTCTGCCGCCCGCGCAGCGCCGGGAGCGCGCCCGCCGCTACATCGAGCTCGTGGGGCTGGCCGAGTTCGAAGGGCACTACCCTCACGAGCTTTCCGGCGGGATGCAGCAGCGCGTGGGGATCGCGCGCGCCCTGGCCGTGGACCCCTCGGTCCTCCTCATGGACGAGCCGTTCGGCGCCGTGGACGCTCAGACCCGACAGCGCCTCCAGGAGGAGCTGCTGGAGCTGTGGCAGCGCGAGCGCAAGACCGTGCTCTTCGTCACCCACAGCATGGACGAGGCGGTGTACCTGTCCGATCGGGTCGTCATCCTGTCGCCGCGGCCCGGGCGCGTGACCGAGAGCCTGGAGGTCCCCCTGCCTCGGCCCCGCCTCGCCCAGGAGGTGCGCCGGCAACGCGAGTTCATTGACCTCACGAACTACATCTGGGAGAGCCTGCGCCGCTCCTTGACCAAGCACCCTCCCGGGGAGGCCTCATGACCGGCCCGGAGGGCCCGCGCGCCCAGGGGTCTCCATGAGCACGGCAGCCGTCACCCTGCCTCCCGCCCGCGCCCTCCCCCGGCCGCGGCTCCCCGGCGGTCTCCTCTCCCTGCTCGTCCTGGCCGCGGCCTGGGAGGCCGCTGGCCATCTCCTGGGCTCGCTGCTCCTGCCCCCCCTCTCCCAGGTCGCGGCGGCCTGGGTGCGCCTGCTGCAGAGCGGCCAGCTCCTGGCGAGCCTGGCCGTCAGCCTCGGCACCCTGCTCGCCGGGTTCACCCTGGCCCTCGCGCTCGGGCTCGCGGTCGGACTGCTCATGGGGCGCTTTCGCCGAGTGGAGCAGTTCCTGGACCTCTACATCGACGCCCTGATGGCCGCCCCGAGCGTCGCCTTCATCCCGGTCCTCGTCCTGTGGCTGGGCCTCGGGGTGGCCTCCCGGATCGCCGTGGTCTTCCTGTTCGCCTTCTTCGTGATCGTCGTGAACACGCGCACGGGCGTCCGCCAGGTTGACCCGACCCTCGTCGAGATGGCCCGGTCCTTCGGCGCCCGGGGGCGCGAGCTGTTCCTGAAGGTCGAGCTGCCGGCCTCGCTCCCCATGATCATGGCCGGCGTCAGGCTGGGCATGGGGCGCGCCGTCAAGGGGATGATCAACGCCGAGGTGCTGCTGGCCCTGGCCGGGCTCGGGGCCCTGATCATGCAGTACGGCTCCGCCTTCGCGACCGACGCCCTGTACGCCATCATCTTCACGGTCCTCACCGTGGCCCTGCTGGCCACGGAGGTCATCCACTGGCTCGACCACCGCCTGTCCCGCTGGAAGGTGGAGGTGGGGCTGGAGTAGCGGGCGCGTCCTGTGCCCTGCAGGGAGGAGAGGCCCATGATCGACAGGCATCCCTTGCACCCTTCGAGGCTCCCCGGCGGTCGGCTCCGCATGAGCTGGCTGCTCCTGACCCTGGCCCTCGCCGTCGGCCTCTGGGCCGCGCCGGCGCAGGCCCAGAAGAAGATCAGCTTCGCCTACCCCTCGGTGACGGACATGGGGGACATCCCCTCGCTGCTGGCCTGGAAGCTGCTGGCGGAGAAGGGCTACGAGGTTACGCCGCGCGTGTTCGCCAAGACGGAGCTCGCGGTCCAGGCGGTGGTCCGGGGCGACACCGACATCGGCGCGGCCGCGTCCATCGCCGTGGTCAAGGCCATCGAGCAGGGGATGGACCTCAGGATCATCGGCGAGCAGGTCAAGAACGAATGGCAGCTCATGACCCCCGCCTCGATCCGGGACCCGAAGCAGCTCGAGGGGAAGCGCGTGGCCTACCACGGCCCGTTCACGGTGACCGAGGCCCTGGTCAAGTGGATGGCCAAGCACTACAGCATCCGCCCCCAGTGGATGATCATCCCCGGCTCCGAGGTGCGGGCCGAGGCGCTCATGCGGGGCCAGATCGACGCCACGCCCGCGGAGATCGCCGATGTCGTGAACGTGCTGGAGTCCCGGCCCGGGGCCTTCCACGTGCTCATCTCCTACGCCCGGATCTTCCCCAACCTGCACGGGACGGTCTACGTCGCCCGGACGGACGTCCTGCAGAAGCAGCCGGAGATGGTGGAGGCAATGCTGGAGGCCGTGCTCCGGATGCATCGCCAGATCGAGGAGAACCCCGGGGTCGTGACGGAGCAGGCGCCGAAGCTCCTGTCGGGGCAGAAACCCTCGCAGATGGCCGCCATCGCCAAGGACTACCGGGACCTCAAGATCTGGGAGGTGAACGGCGGGCTGGATCGGGCCCGGAACGAGGAGAGCCTGAAGTTCTACATCGACTCCGGGCTGGTGAAGAAACAGCTGAAAACCGAGCAGGTCTATGCCACCGAGCCACTGGAGCGGGTGCTCCGGCGGATTGGTCGGCGCTAGGGGGCCAGGCGGGAGAGCGCAGCGGATGGCCGCGGGCACGGGGCGCGGGGGACGAGTCCGGAGGTGGGAGGGGGCGCAGGTCCGCCTGCTCTCCCTGCTCACCCTGGCCGCGACCTGGGAGTGGTTCGGCCAGACCGCGGACCCCCGTTTCTTCCCCCCTCTCTCCCGCGTCCTCGGCGCCTGGGCGGAGCTGGCAGGCTCCGGGGAGCTGGCCGGAAGCCTGGCGGTGAGCCTGCAGGCCCTGGCCCTCGGCTTTGTCCTGTCGGCCGGGATGGGGATCCCGCTCGGGCTCCTCATGGGCCGCTACCGGGCCCTGCAGCGGGCCCTGGACCCCTACGTGACCGCGCTCCTGGCCGTCCCCATGATCTCGTTCATCCCGCTCCTCGTCATCGCCCTCGGCCTGGGCCTGGCCTCCCGCACCGCCGTGGTCTTCCTGTTCGCCTTCGTGATCATCGCGGTCAACGCCACGGCGGGCGTGCGCCAGGCCGACCCGAGCCTGGTGGAGATGGCCCGCTCCTTCGGCGCCCGGGAGCGCGACCTCTTCCTGAAGGTCATCGTCCCGGCCGCGCTGCCCGCCATCATCGCCGGCCTCCGCCTCGGGATGGCCCGGGCGGTGGTAGGGATGATCACGGGCGAGATGGTGCTGGCCGTGGTGGGGTTCGGGGCCCTGCTCATGACCTTCGGCGCCTCCTTCGAGACCCCCAAGCTCTTCGCGACCATCCTGACCGTCATCCTCGTGGCGGTGGTCCTGCTGGAGGGGGTCCACCTGCTCGATCGCCGCCTCCTCCCCTGGCGCGCCCGCCAGGGCTAGTCCCCGTATCCCCGGCCGGATGACGTCCCGTGGACAAGCGCATGCTCGTCATCGAACCCTTGCCCCCATTCCGCCTGGATCTGACGGCCTGGGCGCTGCGCCGTCGCCCGCGCAACGCGATCGACCGGTGGGAGGGACATGCCTACCACCGGGTCCTTGTGGTGCGAGACGTCCCTGTGGAGGTCACCGTTCAGCAAGCGGGGCCGCCCGAGGCGCCCCGGCTTCAGGTCACCGTGGTCGGGCCCCCGCTTTCGCGAACCTCGATCTCGGAGGTCGCCCGGGCGCTCCATCTCCTGCTGGGGACGCAGACGGACCTGAGGGGGTTTTATCGGCTCGCCAGGGGGGACGCGAGACTGAGGTCCCTGGTGGACCGGTTCCGGGGGCTCAAGCCGCCCCGTTTCCCCTCGCTCTTCGAGACCCTGGTCAACGGCGTGGCCTGCCAGCAGATCTCGCTGACCATGGGCATCGAACTGCTCAATCGCCTGGCCAGGACCTACGGGCCGAGGGTCGAGGCGAAGGACGCCTGCGGCTTCCCCCGACCCGAGACGCTGGCGCAGCTGGAGCCGGAGGCGTTGCGGAGGCTGGGATGCAGCCGACAGAAGTCGCGCGCGATCATCGAGTTGGCGCGGGCCGTCCTCAGCAGGGAACTGGACTGCGAAAGCCTCGCCGCGCTGAGCGACGAGCCGGCCGCGACTCACCTACGCGGGCTGCACGGAGTTGGACGATGGACCGCTGAATACGTCCTGCTCCGGGGGCTCGGGCGGCTGCACGTCTTTCCGGGCGACGACGTGGGCGCCCGCAACACACTCCAGCGGTGGCTGGGCCGGACGAAGCCGCTGGACTACGCGCATGTGCCCCGCGCGCTGGGCAAGTGGAAGCCGTACGGGGGGCTGATCTACTTCCACCTGTTGTTGACGGGGCTCGCCGAAGCCGGCCACCTATCCCCGTGAACATGCAGCC
The DNA here is from genome assembly GCA_016183025.1 of Deltaproteobacteria bacterium. GTDB lineage: Bacteria > Desulfobacterota > JACPFL01 > JACPFL01 > JACPFL01 > JACPFL01. The sequence continues at coordinate 9,439 of JACPFL010000173.1, forward strand.
GGGCCGGGCCGCCCCCCCCCGAAAACAAGGGCTAGCGTCCCGAAGCACCGACCCCGCAGAGCGTGCTCACACCGGCTCTGTCGGGTCTTTGTATGCGAGCACGGTGCCCTTAACTCAAGAGCCTGGCAGGCCGGCCCGCTTCATGATGATTGCAGCTCGGCCGTAGAGATCGCCGGTCAATCCTTCCAATGTCGGGTGTTCGATATCCTCTTCCGGGCCTAGCTTGCTCGTCCAGTTTCCATTGGGGAGCTGTCTTGCTGCATGCTGGGCCTGCCCATCTGGTCCACGTAAATGGCGATCTTTTGAACCCCTGGTTCCAGGTCAGCGGTTTCGCACTCAGCGTACCCCATTGCCTGAAACGCGCGGATGAAGCCTTCAAGAGAGGATTGCCGAGGAAACTCAGGCGGCCAGTAGTAAAGATAGTACGGATCGGGCCACCACCATCTCCCGTCGTCGCCAGCAGCCCAGGCAATGCAGTTGTAATCCACGGTGGCGGGGGTTTTCACCTCGAAGCCAGTATTTCTAAGTCGCGGGAAGGAGCCCTCGATTCTTGCCCTCAACAGCGGATTCCCTGCTCCCCTGCCCATCGCAACCACGCATTTGCCATATCCCTAATCCTTCCCCTCGCGCCAGGAGGAACGGGATCAACGCCGGTAATCACTCTTAGGGCCCAGAACCAGTGATCGGGCGCCCGCTCTAGCTCCCGCAGCAGAAGAGGGACCGCTTCCCATCCCATACTAATGATCTCTTGATATGCTGAATGGATCGCCATTTCAGTTACCGAGGACGTTGGTCCTCTCTCCGCCCGCCATGTCTCAGCGAGACGTTGAAACCGTTCTTCGGCACTTTCTCTCCAGCGGCTCACAGGAAAACCGAAACGCAACGCTGCCTTTGAGCACGTGGCTATTACAGCCGCTTGGGCCGCTCCCACAGCATAGGGGGTATTCACGTGTGTTCGGTTTGTTGCAACCGCGAAGCTCATGCGAAGAGTTCCTCTGTCTTTCTTGTGATGCTCTTGAAGAAAATGTCGTTCTTGTACTCTCTCAATTCTTCAAAGGCCTGCCAGAGATCGTCCCCATTTGGCTCGAATGCCGCTTCACGGAATACGTCTATATCAAGAATGAAGGGGAGAACCTTCTCCGTGGGTGCTTCCATCGTCTCGTTGATCATAGCAGTACAGTTCAGGCGGGCGCTGGGAACCACCAGCTGCATGAAGAAGGTGGCGAGACCCTGCGGAAGATCAGGAGCGATCTCGGGGACAGTAAGGATGTACTCCTTGAAATCCCGTATCGGCTGTGGAAGCTCAAGACGATTAAGATAGCGAAGAGCAACACGCGTCACCAATTCAGGTGTTGCAACCTGGAGGTAGTGTTTCCACTGGCTCTTGGCCTCATCTCTAAGCGAAGCCCACCTGTCGTAAGGCCTCAGTCTATTCACTGTGAACCCATCAAGCCGGGCCTGAACGATCTGGCGCCCATCCTGAGAGATAAAAAGATACCCATCTGGCCCTCCCGATTGCTGAACCACCGCCGGGCCGCCTAGCTTCATTTCGAGCCCACCTTGCCAAGATCTACGTTCTCGCTTTTGGGGATACTGAGCCTTAACGATCTCGTAGAATGTCCCTAGCCTGATCATATCGATGCTGGGCGGAAGCTTCGCCCGAATATCTAGAAGCGCTTCAGTAATGGGGGCCCTGGGGAAGCGTGGCCAAGATGGCATCTTAGGGTTCTCCATGCCCCGAAGGGATCCGCTGGCAAAGCTGATTCACGTCCAGAATTATAGCCCTTCCCGGCAATTCCGTGTCTCACCAAATTATCCCACGGCCCCATGCCCCCGATTTGACCCACATCATGGGAGCTAGGCCTACGAGAGACCAGGGTCCCCTAGCCCCCAAGTGGGATCCGGCGTCAGATGGTCCCGGGCGCGGCTTGGCCTTCCTTGACACCCCTCGAACACGGGTGATAGCGTGGCCTCATCCTTCCGGAGGGAGATGCCGATGTTCCAGGGGCTGCGGGATTTCCTCGACCACCTCGATCGGCGCGGGCTGCTGGCCCACATCAAGAAGGAGGTCAACACGAAGTACGAGATCGCCGCGGGGATCCGCAAGGCCTCCGACACGAACGGCCCGGCCCTGCTCTTCGAGAAGGTCGCCGGGTATCCCGGCTGGAAGGTCGCCGCCGGGATCTTCGCCACCCGGCGCCTGGTGGCCGAGGCGTTCGAACTCCCCGAGCGGGAGGTGGTCCAGCGCTACCTGGAGCGGGAGGACCAGCGGATCCCGCCGGTCCTGGTCAAGGACTCCCCGGCCAAGGAGGTCGTCTGGACCGGCAAGGATATCGACCTCTACAAGCTCCCCATCGTCACCCACAGCGAGCTGGACTGCGGCCCTTACATCACCATCGGGATCCAGGTCGGCAAGCATCCGGACACCGGGATCCGCAACGTCTCCATCCATCGCCTGCTGCTCCTGGACCGCGACAAGCTCTCCTGCTGGGCGCCCCCCGACCACCACCTCGGGCGGATGATCCTCCAGGCCGAAGACTCCGGCAAAGGGCTCCCGATAGCCACGGCGATCGGGGTGGACCCGCTGACCGCCATCGCCTCGCAGTCCAAGGTTCCGATGGGCGTGGACGAGTTCGACGTGGCCGGCGGCTTCCACGGGGCCCCGGTGGAGCTGGTCCGGTGCGAGACCATCGACGTGGAGGTCCCGGCCCACTGCGAGATCATCATCGAGGCCGTCACCATCCCCGGCGAGCGCTGCGCCGACGGCCCGTTCGCCGAGTACCCGGGCACGTACAGCGAGACCAAGTCCGCGCCGGTCATGAGGGTCACGGCCATCACCATGCGGCGGGACGCCATCTACCAGACCGGGCTCACCGGGTTCCCGCTGACCGAGAACCACACGATGATCGAGCCGGCCAACGCGGCCGCGGCCTTCAAGGAGGTCAGGCGCCTGTGCCCCGAGGTGAAGGCCGTCAACATCACCCCGGGGGGCACGAGCCGCCACCACTGCGTGGTCTCCATCCGGAAGCGCCACGAGGACGAGGGGCGCAACGTGGCCACGGCGCTGCTGGCCGCCAACCTGGGGATCAAGTTGGCCATCGTGGTGGACGAGGACATCGACGTCTTCAACCCCACCGAGGTCGAGTGGGCGGTCAACACCCGCATGCAGCCGGACCGTGACCTCATCATCATCCCACGCATGATGAGCTCCACCCTGGACCCCTCGGCGCCGCGCTCCCGCTCCACGGCCAAGTGGGGGATCGACGCCACCAAGCCCCTGGACGGGGGGATCTTCTACGACCGCGTGCGCATCCCCGGCGAGGACTCGGTGGACTTCATCTGATGCCCTCCGGGGATGAAGCGCTTCGAGCTCGCCGAGCCTGTCACCGTCGAGGAGGCCGCGGCCCTCATCGCTGACGGTGACGGGGTCAAGCTCCTGGCCGGGGGCACGGCCCTGCTGATCGTCATCAAGCAGGGCGCCTTCACCCCCGCCCGTCTGGTCAGCACCCGCCGGATCCCGGGCCTCGACCGCATCGACGAGGCCCCTGACGGCATGCTCCGGATCGGCGCCTCGGTCACCCACACCCAGGCGGAGTGCTCCCCGATCATCCGGCGACGCTACCCCGCCCTGGCCCAGGCCATCCACTTCGTGGCCAACGCGCGCATCCGCAACATGGCGACCCTGGCCGGCAACCTCTGCCACGCTGATC
>JACPFL010000182.1:0-4726 GCA_016183025.1 Deltaproteobacteria bacterium
ATCGACCTCGGCGGGAGGACGGTCCTCCCGGGGCTGGTGGACGGGCATGCCCACATGGACCGGGAGGGGCTCAAGTCCCTCAACCCCTCCCTGGCCGGGGCTCGCTCCATCGGGGAGATCCTGTCGATCATCGAGCGCGAGGTCCGGAAGGCCCGGCCGGGGGAGTGGATCGTGACGATGCCGATCGGCGATCCCCCGTACTACTGGGATGTCCCCGATATCCTGGCGGAGAAGCGCTTTCCCAACCGGTGGGACCTGGACCAGGTGGCGCCGGACAACCCCGTGTACATCCGGGCCATCTGGGGGTTCTGGCGCCACACCACCCCCCTGGTCTCCATCGCGAACAGCCTGGCGCTCCGGCTGGCCGGGATCACGAGGGAGACCCAGCCGCCCTGTGCGGGGATCGAGATCGAGAAGGACGCGACAGGGGAACCCACCGGGGTCTTCTACGAGTCCGGGTTCGTGCCGACGGTGGAGCTGAGCTTGATGTCGGTCGTCCCTCGCTTCACCCATGCCCAGCGGGTGGCGGCCCTGCCCGAGTCCATTCGCGCCTATCACGCGGCCGGCACGACCTCGGTGTACGAAGAGCACGGCGCGTCGGCCGAGCTCATCCGGGTCTACAAGGAGGTCTGGGCCCGTGGCGAGCTCACCATGCGGACCTCCCTGGTCATCGGGCCTGACTGGGGGGCGCTTCCCGGCGCCAGCGTCGAGACCCTCCTCCGGGACTGGGCGACCTTCGCGACCGGCGCGGGGTTCGGGGACGAGTGGCTGCGGATCGGGGGCGTGGTCCTCTACGAGAACTCCACAGCCCAGGCCCCGGTGCTCCGGCAGGCCATGCCCTACACCGGCTGGGCGGGCTACTCGTACGGGGCCTCGCTGCCGCCCGCGCAGGTCCGGGAGGCGATCTGGGCCGCGGCCCGGCAGGACATCCGGGTCGTCACACTGGCTGGGCCGAAGTTCCTGGACGTCTATGCCGAGGTGAACCGCGAGATCCCGATCGCGGACCGGCGCTGGGTCATCGGCCACATCAGCACCCTCACCCTGCGCGAGATCGAGCTGATCGCGCGCCTCGGGGTCGTGCTGACCCTCCACACCAACCGCTACCTCTGGAAGGAGGGACAGAAGCTCCTGGACCAGCTCGGCCCGGCGGGCGAGCAGAGCATCGTCCCGCTGAAAAGCCTCGTCGAGGCCGGGGTCCCGTTCGTGGTGGTCACGGACAACGTCCCGGTCTCGCTCTTCTACCCGCTCTGGCAGGCCGTGACCCGGGTGGACCGGTATAGTGGTCGGGTGATCGCGCCGGAGCAGCGGATCTCCCGGGAGGACGCGCTCCGCGCGGCGACCATCTGGGGCGCCTACCTGACCTGCGAGGAGGACGTGAAGGGCTCCATCGAGCCCGGCAAGTACGCGGACCTGATCGTGCTGGACCGGGACTATCTCACGGTCCCCGAGGCGGAGATCAAGGAGATCGAGCCGCTGCTCACCATGGTCGGCGGGCGTATCGTCCACGAGCGCGGAGAGCTCGGCCCTCCGGCCGGCGCGGGCCGAGGAAGACGATGAACAAAGGGTACCCGAGCTCGGCGGCTGCGGTGGCCGACATCCCGGACGGCGCGTCCATCATGGTGGGGGGGTTCGGGCTCGCGGGGCTCCCCGTGAACCTGCTCCGGGCGCTGGCCGAGCAGGGGGCACGTGGGCTCACCATCATCAGCAACGCCGCCGGGCGTGGCGACCTCGGGGTGGGTCGGCTGTTCAAGGGGCGGCAGGTCCGCCGCTTCATCGGCTGCTTTCCGGTCCCCGGCCACTCGCAGCACTTCGAAGAGCAGTTCCTGCGGGGGGAGGTCGAGTACGAGTGCATGCCCCAGGGCACGTTCTCCGAGCGGATCCGGGCGGGGGGGGCCGGGATCGCGGCTTTCTATACCCCCACCGGGGTCGGCACCATCCTCGCCGAGGGGAAGGAGCAGCGGGAGTTCAACGGGCGGTCGTACGTCCTGGAGCACGGCCTCACGGCGGACTACGCCTTCATCAAGGGCTACCGGGGAGACCGCTGGGGGAACCTCGCCTACCGGGGGACCAGCCGGAACTTCAACGTCATGATGGCCACAGCCGCCCGGGTGACGATCGCCGAGGTGGAGGAGGTCGTGGAGCTGGGGGCCCTGGATCCGGAGGCGGTGGTCACTCCCGGGATCTTCGTGCAGCGCGTCGTGCGGGGGGAAGTGTATGACAAGACCTGGGTTGCCTGACGAACAGATCGCGCAACGCATCGCCGCCGAGCTCGAGGACGGCTGGTACGTGAACCTCGGGGTGGGGATCCCCACGCTGGTGGGCAACTGCCTCCCACCCGGACGGGATATCCTCCTCCATACCGAGAACGGGATGCTCGGCATCGGACCGCGGCCCCCTCAGGGCGAGGAGGACATCGACCTCATCAATGCCGGCAACCAACCGGTGACCGTCCTGCCGGGGTCGTGCTTCTTCGGGCAGGCCGATTCGTTCGCGATGATCCGGGGCGGGCACGTGGACGTCTCGGTGCTGGGGGCGCTGCAGGTCTCCGAGCGGGGCGACCTCGCCAACTGGATGATCCCGGGGCAGCGGGTGGGCCGGGTCGGGGGGGCGATGGACATCGCGGTGGGCGCGAAACGGCTGTTCGTCGCCATGGGCCACACGACCCGGGACGGGGCCCCGAAGATCGTCAAGCGCTGCACCTACCCGCTGACCGCGGTGGGGGCCGTGAAGAAGATCTTCACCAACCTGGCGGTGATTGAAGTGGGCCCCGCGGGACTCGTCCTGCTCGAGGTGGCCCCGGGGGTGACCCCGGAGCAGGTGGCGGCGGCCACGGAGCCGCCGTTGACCATCGCCCCGGACCTCCGGACGATCCCGTTCTGAGCGGAGGAGAGCACATGCGGGCCATCGACGTCCATGTCCACCTGTCCACCCCGGAGGTGCTGGAGCGCGACAGCATGCGCGCCCAGAAGGAGACCTACTTCAAGACCAGCCTCCGGGCCATGACCGCCGCGGAGATGGCGGAGATGTACCGGCGCCTGGAGATGAAGGCGGTCATCTTCGTGATCGACAAGGAGGCGGGCTCGGGCGACCCGTTCATCGGGAACGACTACGTGGCGAAGGTGGCCTCCGAGCACCCGGACGTCTTCATCGGATTCGCCAGCGTGGACCCGTGGAAGGGGCGCACGGCTGTGCGCGAGCTGGAGCGGGCCCTCACGGAGCTCGGCCTCCGCGGGCTGAAGCTCCAGCCGGCCACGCAGGCCTTCTACCCCAACGACCGCCAGTTCTACTCCGTGTACGAAGTCTGCGCGAAGCACCGGGTCCCGGTGCTCATCCACACCGGGCACACGGGGATCGGGGCCGGCACGCCCGGGGGGAGTGGGATCCGCCTGCGCTACACCCGTCCGATCCCGTGCATCGACGACGTGGCGGCGGACTTCCCCGAGCTGACGATCATCGGGGCCCACCCCTCCTGGCCCTGGCAGGAGGAGATGCTGGCTGTGGCCCTGCACAAGGCCAACGTGTACATGGACCTGTCCGGGTGGTCGCCGAAGTACTTCGCCCCCTCGCTCATCCAGTACGCCAATACCCTGCTGCAGGACAAGGTGATGTTCGGCTCGGACTTCCCCGTGCTCTCGCCCGAACGCTGGCTGAAGGACTTCGAGGGGGCTCCCTTCAAGGACGAGGTCCGGCCGAAGATCCTGCTCGAGAACGCCCGGCGGGTCCTGGGTCTTCCCTGACGGAGGGGGTGCCATGGCGGGGCGCGGCGCCAGCGTGAGGCCGTTCCTGAACCCGCGCGCCGCGCGGGGCCGCTTCTGGAACCCCTACACCCAGACCCTGCCCCGGCGGGCCCTGGACCGGATCCACCTGGAGCGGCTGCGCGCGGCCATCCGCTTCGCCTACGACCGGAGCCCGTTCTACCGGCGCCTCCTCGACAAGGCCCACGTCCACCCGGACCAGATCCGCACCTTCGAGGACTACGTCAAGCGCATCCCCTTCATGGACAAGAAGGAGATCCTGGAGGCCCAGGCCACGGACCCGCCCTACGGCGAGGCCCTGATGCTCCCCCGGGACTACCTCTTCCACGCCTTCCAGACCTCGGGCTCGGTGGGGACCCCGATGCACATCCCCATCCCGATGTACAATTCCGTCCTCTGGGGGGAGGCCTGGAACTTCCAGTTCTGGGCCATCGGGGCGCGGCCGCGGGACACCTTCTACTTCCCGTTCAACTGGGGGAGCTTCGCGGGGTTCTGGTCCACGTATTTCGGGATCCGCCGCTTCGGGGGGACCATCGTCTCGGGCGGCGGCCTGGACACCAAGGCGCGCATCGAGCAGCTCCTCCGGATCAAGCCGGACGTGATGCTGGCCACGCCCACCTACTGCCTCTACATGGGGGAGGTGGCCAAGGAGATGGGGGTGGACCTCCGGGAGGCCCGGGTCCGCTTCATGATCGTCTCGGGCGAGCCCGGCGGGAGCATCCCGATCGTCCGCCAGCAGATCGAGGCCATCTGGGGGAGCGAGGTCCATGACTTCTACGGGCTGGCCGAGGTGGGGCCGACCTGCCCCGGCTGCCCATCCGGCCGGGGCGTTCACGTCGCTGAGGAATTCTACCACTCCATGGTCGTGGACGCGAACGGCGAGCCGGTCCCGGACGGGGAGGTGGGGGAGCATATCCTGACGAGCCACGTCCAGCACGCCCAGCTCACCGTCAAGTACCGCTCCCATGACC
>JACPFL010000182.1:4769-7366 GCA_016183025.1 Deltaproteobacteria bacterium
CGGGGTCCTGGGGCGCACGGACAGCATGGTCGTCATCCGGGGGATCAACGTCTACCCGAGCGCCGTGAGCGCCCTGCTGGGGCAGGTGCACGGGCTCACGGAGAACTACGAGATCCATGTGGACTGCGACGAGCGGAGCGACCTGGTGACGGTCAAGGTGGAAGCGGCCCGGGAGGTGGCGCCGGAGCGGTACGGGCCGCTCCGCCAGGAGGCGGAGGAGGTGTTGAAGCGCACCATCGGGGTGACGATCGGCATCGAGGTCCTGAGCCCACAGGCCCTGCCGCGCTACGAGCTGAAGGCCCGGCGCTTCTTCGACCATCGGCCGCCCCACCGGAAGTGGCTGATCCAGCGGTAGCCGGAGTGCGCGGCACGGGGAGCCGTTCATGAGCCTGGTCGACGTCCTGCTCCCCACCACCACGGTGGGGAGCTACGCGGTGCCGGGGTGGCTGCAGGCCACCCGGGAGATGATCCGCCGGGGGGAGTTCGGCCGCCTGGACGTCCGCGAGGTCCTGGACGACGCGGTGATGGCCGCCATCACGGACCAGGAACGGGCGGGGCTGGACATCCTCTCGGACGGCGAGGAGCGCCGCCACGACTTCATCATGGGGTTTTACGAGCGGATACATGGCTTCCGGCCGATGGAGCGGCCCCGGAAGATCGGCGTGGAGTTCTACGATACGGAGGTGGTCTACGAGGCGATCGACCGCATCGCGGCCCCGGCCGGGCTGGGAATCGTGGAGGAGTTCCTGTTCGCGCGCACCCGGACCACCCGTCCCCTGAAGGTCCCGGTCCCGGGGCCGCTGACCCTCACCACGCCCACGCGCCGGGGGCCGGCCTACAAGACCGAAGAGACCTACGTCGGGGACCTCGCCCGGATCGTGCACACGGAGCTGCAGCGCCTGGCCGAGGCCGGCGCCACCTTCATCCAGATCGACGAGCCGGCCTTCCACCCCTGGTTCACCCAGAACATCAAGGGCGTGGTCCAGCTCTTCAACGAGGCAGTGCGGGGGGTCAAGGCGAAGATCGCCCTGCACATCTGCTTCGGCAACCGCGCCGGCCGCCCCCGCAGCCGGCGAAGCTACGTGCCGTTCTTCCCCGCGGTCCTGGAGGCCAGGGCCGAGCAGTTCGTGCTGGAGTTCGCCAATCGGGAGATGGCCGAGATTGACCTGTGGGCCCGCTTCGGCGTGGACCGGGAGCTCGGGGCCGGCCTGATCGACCAGAAGTCCTTCTACCTGGAGACCCCGGAGGACGTGGCCGGCCGGATCCGGATGGCCCTCAAGCACGTCCCCCCCGAGAAGCTCTACATCAACCCCGATTGCGGGATGAACTACACCCCGCGCTGGCTGGCGTTCCGGAAGCTCAAGGCCATGGTGGACGGGACGCAGATCGTGCGGGGAGAGCTGGGCGGGGGCCGGACCATCGAGGGGCAGGCGACGCCGGGGAGCCGGGGCGGGGGATCGGGGCGTGCACGGGGCGCCCGTTCAGCGCGCCTCCGCCGCTAGCGGCCCAGCCCAAGAGCACTCATCAGCCCCTCCCTCCGCTCTGGCGCTCGTGAACGATCAGGCCCCCGACGACGGTGAGGTCTACGGAGAGGTCCTTGATCTCGTCCTCGGGACAGGTGAGGGGGTCTCCGCCGAGGACCACGAGGTCCGCCTCCTTGCCGACCTCGAGCGAGCCGCGGCGGTCCTCGCTCCACGTGAGGAGAGGCCCGTTCTGGATCGCCAGGCGCAGGGCCTCCTCCCGGGTGAGCCGGCTCTGGCCGATGCGGCTCTTCGAGTCCTCGTCCCAGCGCGCCAGCGCCTCCCACATCGTCCACAGCATCGAGGGAGGCACGCCGTCGGTGCCCAGGGCAACGGGGATCTCCGAGTCCAGGAGTTCGCGGAGGGGAACCCCCCGCTCGCCGAGCGCATCGAGCCCGTACCGGTCGCCCGCCATGTAGAGGAAGCCGGGGGTGGCGGTCACCATCACGCCGAGCTGCTTCATGCGCCGGAGCTGGGCGGGGGTGGCCTCGTTGACGTGGATCACCACCCACCGCCGGTCCCGGATAGGGACCTGCCGGTCGATCGTCTCGAACGCCGACAGCGCGTACTCGAGGTCTCGGCTGACGACGCAGTTGATCCGCAGCCCCAGGCGCGCGGCCTCCAGCCCCAGGCGCACGAAGCGCGCGTGGTCCATCGCCTGGTAGAAGTGTCCCGCCCACTGCTCGTACGGGTAGCCGGAGGCGATCAGCTTCGCGACCCGCGTGTCGGCGGTGCCGCCGAGATTGATGCCCTCGACCCGGAAGGTGTCGTCGCCGAGGCCGCGCCCGCTCGCCACCCCCGCATAGTGGTAGAGGAGGTCGACCAGCCGCCCGTCGTCGAAGACCGCGCTCGGCACGCTCAGGGGCGTGTGCAGCCGGAGGGTCAGCGCGCCCCGCGCCTGGACCTCGCGGTAGGCGCGGATCACGGCAGGGGTGAGGCCGTGGCCCTCGAAGGCGGCCGTGGTGCCGGCCGCGCTGTAGGCTCGCGCCCCCAGCCGGACGCCCTCGACGCGATCCTCGTGGGTGAACCGGGGGAGCGTCCTGAAGAGCGTGTACTCGAGGACGGGGACGTAGTTCC
>JACPFL010000180.1:0-1882 GCA_016183025.1 Deltaproteobacteria bacterium
AGGCCGCGCCGGCATGACCCTGCTCTCGCCCCTGGGCCTGCCCCACGGGCCGCTTGAACCAGAGGAACCCCTCCCCGTCGCAGCAGACCATCTCCCAGCCCCGCTCGCCCAGCACGTTCGCGTCGTGGATGGTGAACCCCGTCGCCTCCGCGCAGTAGTATTCCCACTTCATGACCGCGCTCCCCGTCACCGGCTCAGGCCGTCTTCTGCAGCAGATCCCTGGCTGCATTGTAACGGATGCCCTCCGGCCGTGCCACCCCGGGGCCATGCCTCACGGCTGTCCCCCCCGGCCCGGCAGGAGCTTGAGCAGCCCTCCACCGGGCCTCGGAGCGCCTTCCCCCGGAGCCCCCGGACATGTTATAAGACCTCCGGCTCTGCTGTGGTCGCCGACGGCTCCTGACGGCCGGTGTCCGCGACCTCACCATCAACGTGGAGGGACCACATGGGTCGCGTCTTCCTGCGGGGTATCGAAAGCCAGGCGTACGGGCTCAAGGAGGAGATGAAGCGGCTGCGCAGCTTGCCCCGGGTCATCAAGGGAAAGGCCCTCACCTGGTACGGGGGCGCCCAGCACTGGAACAAGAACGTCTTCACGCCCGAGACCGAGCTCGGCCAGTCCATCTTCGTGCACATCGAGGAGCTGGTCCCCCACGGCCGCTCGACCCGCCACTACCACCAGAACGAGGCGATGTTCTACATCCTGGAGGGGAAGGGCCACGACGTCCACGACGGCGTGCGATACGACTGGGAGGCCGGGGACGTGTGCATCGTCCACAACGGCTGCATCCACCAGCACTTCAACGACGGCGACAGGCCGGCGCGCATGCTCATCATCAAGACCAAGCCCCTGTTCATGTTCCTCCACCTCATCTTCCAGGGGACCCTCCAGACCTCCGCGATGGAGCCGATCCCTGGCTGGGAGGGCTACAGTCCGCCCGACGGGCCCGTGGTCGTCAGCGAGGAGCTCATGAGCTACGGCGCGGAGAAGAAGGCCGCGACCGGGCGCTAGAGTCAAGGCCCAAGCCCGATCGCCAGAGGCCCCGCACTGCCGTCAATCCGAGGACCAGCCATGGCCACGAAGGACCCGCCGAGGAGCATCCCACCCCGCGGCTACCGCGACCTGCACGAGCACCTGGCCGTGCTGGAGCAGGAGGGGCACCTCCGCCGCATCACCCGGCCGATCAACAAGGACACGGAGCTGCACCCGCTGGTCCGCTGGCAGTTCCGCGGCGGCATCCCCGAGCGGGAGCGCAAGGCCTTCCTCTTCGAGCACGTCACCGACGGCAAGGGGAGGCGCTACGAGATGCCGGTGGCGGTGGGCGCCCTGTCAGCGAACCGGTGGATCTACGCGCTCGGGCTCGGCTGTCCGGTGGAGGAGATCGGGCGCAAGTGGCGCGAGGCCGTGGCCAACCCCCTCAAGCCGCTCACCGTGAGCCAGGGCGTCTGCCACGAGGTCGTCCGGATCGGCGCGGAGCTTGACCGGCCGGGGATGGGGCTCGACGCGCTGCCGATGCCCATCTCCACCCCCGGGTTCGACAACGCCCCCTACGTGACGGCCGCGGCCTGGATCAGTCGCGACCCCGACACCGGGGCCCAGAACGTCGGCTGTTACCGGGCCCAGCTCAAGGGCCGCCGCCGCCTCGGGATGAACCCGTCGGTGGACCTCGTGCCCGGCATCTACGTCCACTGGAAGAAGTACCGCGAGCGCGGACAGCCGCTGCCGGCGGCCCTGGTCATCGGCGCCCCGCCGGTCGTCAACTACACCGCCGTGCAGAAGCTGCCCCTGGACGTGGACGAGCTGGCCGTGGCCGGCGCGCTGGCCGGCGCGCCCCTGCACCTGGTCCCGGCCAGGACCGTGGACCTCCTGGTGCCGGCCGAGGCCGAG
>JACPFL010000180.1:1969-6212 GCA_016183025.1 Deltaproteobacteria bacterium
GCGGTCTTCATCTCCATCATCAGCCAGGTCACGCCGAGCGAGTCGAGCCTGATCAAGAAGGTCGCCTACGAGCCGCTCTTCCTGCACCACCTCCGGAACAACCTGGGGATCAAGAGCGTGGTGCGGGTGGCCATGCACGAGCCGCTCACGAACCTGCGCAAGCTCGTCGTCGTCCAGATGCGCAGCCCCGCCGAGAAGGAGGTCTGGCAGGCCCTGTTCGGCGCGGCCTCGTTCCAGGCGGCCATCGGCAAGCTGATCGTCGCCGTGGACGAGGACATCGACCCCGAGAACACGGACGCGGTCTTCTGGGCCATGTCCTACCGGATGAGCCCGCACCGGGACGTCCAGATCATCCGGGGGAAGGACCCCGGCCACAGCCCGCGGGTCGGGAAGGCCGAGGAGAGCCGGGAGGCGGCCACCGACTCGGCCCTGCTCGTGAACGCCGTGCTCAAGGAGCCGTTCCCGCCGGTCTCGCTCCCGCGGCAGGAGTTCATGGAGCGGGCCCGGGAGATCTGGGAGGAGCTGGGCCTGCCGGCGCTCAAGCCCGAGTCGCCCTGGTACGGCTACTCGCTGGGGCAGTGGAGCGACGAGTTCGAGGAGGAGGCGCGTCTGGCCGTGCAGGGCGACTGCTTCGTCACGGGCGAGCGCATCGCCGCACGGCGGGTCAAGGGCAAGGAGCCCAACAAGAGCGCCTGGCCAGAGGAGTGAGGGCCTCGCCCCCGCGCCGGCCAGGGCGGGATGGGCCGGCAGATCGGGGCGAACCGGGAGATGGGGCGACACGGGAGGGAGTGATGGAGCTGAGCGGGATTTTGGCGCCGGTGCTCACGCCGTTCCGGGACGACGGGAGCGTGGACGAGGCGGCCCTGGCGCGCGAGGTGGACTTCACCATCGAGGAGTGCCATGCCGACGCGGTCGAGGCCGCGGCTGTGGAGACGCAGGAGTATCACTACCTCTCCCACGAGGCCCGCCGGGCGCTCATCCGCACGACCGCGCGCCTGGTCAAGGGCCGGCGCCCCCTGATCGTCGGCGTGACCCACCCCGACGTGAAGGCGGCCGCCGAGCTCTGCCACCTGGCCGAAGACCTCGGGGCGGCCGCGGCCCAGGCCCTGATCCCGCTGCGCCCGTTCGGGGGCGAGCCGAGCACCGGGGAGGTCCTCCGCTACTTCGAGACGCTGGGCCGAGGCACCTCCCTCCCCCTGGTTGCCTACTGCAACCCCGGCCCCGGCGCCAACGCCCCGGTCCCGATGATGGTGGCCCTCGCGAAGCTCGAGTGCGTCCAGTACTTCAAGGAGTCCTCCCGCGACCTGCGCCGGGTGGGGCGGCTCATCGAGGAGATCGACCGGGCCGGGCACGCCCGCTTCTTCACGACAGCCGAGATGCTCCTCATCACCCTCATGCTCGGAGGGCCCGGCGCCACCACGCCGCCGCCCGCCGTGAAGATCGCGGCCGAGCTGCTCCGCTGCTTCCGGGCCGGCGACCTCAAGGCCGCGGCCGAGCACCAGCGCAAGTTCACCCTGTTCCCGGCCCGCTGGATCCACCACGGGATGTGCCCCGTGATGAAGGCGGCGATGCGGCTGGCCGGCGTGGACGTGGGCGACCCCCATCCCCCCTTCGAGCCCCTCACGGCCCAGGAGGTGGCGGAGCTGCGGGAGTACCTGCACGGGATCGGCCTGACCGCCCGCTGACCCCCGCCCCGATGGCCCCCGTCCCGCCTGCTCCCCGTCCCGCGCCACGGCGCGCCCGATGAAGACGCCGGCCGCCGCCGCGGCGCCCTCCGCGCGGCCCGCCACGCGGGTCGCCTTCGCGGCGCTCCACCACCGCGCCTACCGCGCGTACTTCAGCTTCACCCTGTGCTCGATGATGGCCGACAACATCGAGCACGTGATCAGCTACTGGGTCATCTTCCAGGCCTTCCACTCCCCGCTGCTGGGCGGCTACGCCGTCATCAGCCACTGGGTGCCGTTCCTGCTCTTCTCGGTCTACTCCGGGACGCTGGCCGACCGGTTCGACTGCCGGAGGCTCCTGCAGATCTCCCAGGCCATGTACATCGTGGTCTCCCTGGCCTGGGGGCTGCTGTTCCTCACCGGGAGCCTGCAGGTCTGGCACGCGGTCGTCCTGCTGCTGGTGCACGGGCTGGCCGGCGTCCTGCTCGCGCCTGCCACCCAGATGCTCATCCACGACATCGTCGGCCCCGAGTACCTGCAGAGCGCGGTCCGGCTCAACGCCACGGGACGCCAGCTCGGGATCCTGCTGGGCCCGGCGGTGGGCGGCGGCCTGATGCTGGCCCTCGGGCCCCCCGCAGGGCTGCTGGCGAACGCGCTGATCTACCTGCCGCTGACCCTGTGGCTGCAGGCGATGCCCTACACCGGGCACACCCGGGAGGGCGCGCGGGGCGGGCGCGCGGGGGGATTCGGGTTGGGAGAGGCAGTACGGGTGCTGCGCGAGGTCTCGGCCGATCGCACCATCGTGGCCATGGCCGCGCTCGCCGGCCTGAGCGCCCTGCTGGTCGGCAACGCCTTTCAGGCGCAGATGCCGGAGTACGCCAACGACCTCGGCACGGACGAGGCCGGGTTCGCCTACAGCGCGCTGCTGGCCGCGAACGCCACCGGCGCCGTCATCGGGGGGCTGGTGCTGGAGGGGACGGGTCTGCTCCGGCCGCGGGCCCGCACCGCGATCATCTGCGCCAGTCTCTGGTGCCTGGCCATCGCCGGCTTCGCCGCGGCCCGGAGCTATCCGCTGGCCCTGGGCCTGCTCTTCCTGGCCGGGATCTTCAACCTGGCCTTCAGCTCGATGGCCCAGACCCTGGTCCAGCTCCTGGCGCCGGGGCACCTGCGCGGGCGCGTGATCGGCCTGTTCAACATGTCCCAGAACGGCCTCCGGTTCGGGAGCGGGGTGACGGTGGGCGTGCTGGGCAGCGTCATCGGGATCCACTGGTCGCTGGGGCTGAGTGCCGCGGCGCTGCTGGTGGTCACGCTCGGCCTGCTGGCGTTCGTGGCCCCCCGCGACACCAGCGCCAGCCCTTACGGCCCGGCCGGGCTGCGCCTGGCGCCTGGGGACGACCGGCGATGAGCCGGGTCGGAAAACCCGGCCGCCCTGCCGTGGCCGGAGCTGGACCCCGCCGCGCTCGCCCGGCTGCTGCGGCCCAGGCTGACGCCCGCCCTGGCGGGCCTGGCGCTCAAGCTCCTGCGTTGAGGAGATCCGCACCGCCCTCGGCCTCGAACCCGGCGCGCGCTTCGTCGTCCTGAGCGAGGGGGACGTCGTGATCCTCAAGCGTATCGACGCCCCCGCCCGGAGCGAGGTCCGCGCGCTCGCGGCCAAGGTCCGAAGGCGGGCGCGACGCGCCGGCATGAAGCCGGCTGACGTCGAGAGGGCTATCCGGGACGTGCGCCGCCGCGGATGAGGGTCGTCCTGGACACGAAGGAAGGAGAAGTGACGATGGCAATGACACGTTACATGGTGGTCGTCGCGCCGGGAGAGACGAGCTGGGGGGCGCACGTCCCTGACCTGCCGGGCTGTGTCGCGGTAGGAGAGACTCGCGAGGAAGTCCTGCGCCTAATCCGCGAGGTCATCGAGTTTCACATCGACGGCCTGAGGCAGGACGGGCTGCCCGTGCCAACGCCAACCTCAGAGGGAGAGTTCGTCGAGGTAGAGGCCGCGTAACTTCGGCATCCAGCCGACAGCGTGTCGCGCCGCAGCTGATACCGCGTTAGCCGTGGCGGGGCCCTTATGGTAGAAATGGTTTGTGGCGCGAACGACTGAACCTGCTCTGCCGCCTCTCGGAAAGGATGGTGATCTTCCACCTGGAACTTACCGTGCCACCTTGCGGGAGACGCTCCGCCGCTTCGGGAAGGGATCACGGCAGCGACTTGCGGTGGCTCAGCGGCTAGAACGAGTTTATCGCGTGGCGGCGGGCACCGGCCATTTGGCACGGTTCGTGGTGTTCGGGTCGTTCGTCAGCGCCAAGAGGGAGCCGGCTGACGTGGATGTGTTCCTGCTGATGGAGGACACGTTCGACATGGGACAACTGACCGGTGAGGCCCGAGTCCTTTTCGACCATGCTGCGGCGCAGGCGCATTTTGGAGCAAGCGTGTTCTGGCTACGCCGTCTTGCAGCGCTCGGAGGCGAAGATCAGGCTATTGCCGGTGGCAAATCAAGCGCGACGGGACAGGAAGGGGCATCATTGAGGCCGTGGAGGAGCAGACATGATTGCAAACGATAAGGAACTCAAAGTGACTCTGGAGCG
>JACPFL010000005.1 GCA_016183025.1 Deltaproteobacteria bacterium
GACGTCTCCCGCGACCGGACGCTGCACCCCTATTACGGGTCGGTGTTCGCGGATCGGCCCGTGGTGGCCCTGGACCGGGTTCGCTTCGTCGGCGAGCCGGTGGCGGCGGTGGCCGCCGAATCTCCTGAGCTGGCCGAGGAGGCCGCGGCCCTGATCGAAGTCGAGTACGAGGAGCTGCCGGCGCTGCTGGACCCGGTGGAGGCGTGGAACTCGCCCACGCTCATCCACGAGCAGTGGTACGACATCGTGGGCCGGGACCTCGACGCCGACCATTCCTTCGTGTCCATGCCCGAGCGGAACGCCTGTAACGTCGTGCGGCTGCAGCAGGGTGACATCGAGTAGGCGTTTCGCCGGGCCGAGCATGTAATCGAGGGCGAATACACCTCCCCGACGGCCGATCTGGTTCCCCTGGAGCCCCACACCGCGCTGGCCCAGGTGCACGCGAGCGGCCGGATCACGGTATGGTCGTGCACCCAGACCCCCTTCGCGGTCCGCGCCGAGCTGGCCCGCATTCTCGGGGTGACGGTCAACCAGATCCGGGTGATCGCGCCCTACATAGGGGGCGGCTACGGGGCCAAGACGAACGTCAAGATCGAGCACCTGCCGGTGCTGCTGGCGCGCAAGGCCGGCCGGCCGGTGAAGCTCACCCTCACGCACAACGAGATCTTCTTCACCGTGACCAAGCATGCCGCGCGGATCCGACTGCGGACGGCGGCGACCAGGGCGGGGGACCTGCTCGGGCAGGCGGTGGAGATCTACTGGGACACAGGGGCCTACTGGGCCTACGAGTCGCAGCTCGACACCCTCGCCCGGGAGCTGGGCGTGGACCCCGTGGAGCTCCGCCGGCGGAACCTGTACCGGGAGGGGGAGCTGTTCATCACCGGCGAGCCGCTGCACAGCCTGGGGGTCCGGGAGTCCCTGGACCAGGTCGCCCGGAGCCTGCGGTGGGAGGAGTGGCGGGCCGCGCGCCGGGCGCCTGAGGGCCCCTGGGTGTACGGGAAGGGGGTGGCCTGCACCCTGAAGAACACCGTCACGCCGAGCGGCTCGTCGGCCGCGGTCAAGCTGAACGAGGACGGGACGGTGGAGGTCCTGTGCGCGACGGTCGAGATCGGGCAGGGGGCCCGGACGGTGCTGAGCCAGATCGTCGCCCAGGAAGTGGGGCTGCCGATCTCCGGGGTGACCTTCGCGGAGGTGGACACCGACGTGGTCCCCTTTGACCGGGGGACGATCTCGGCCCGCTCGACGTTCCACATGGGGCGGGCGCTGCAGGCCGCCGTCGCCGACCTCAAGGCGCAGCTGGTGGCTGGGGCGGCCGACCTGCTGGAGGCCAGTCCGGCCGACCTCGTGGTGGAGGGGGGCCGGGTGTACGTGCAGGGGACGCCGGAGCGGGGGCTCTCCTTCGTGCAGATCAACCGGCGGCAGTTCGGCAAGGGGGGCGGGACCTTCTTCGGTCACGGCGCGTTCAAGAGCCCGGGCCGAGGGGTCACGGACGGCCGGGAGCACGAGATCAACTCGGTCTTCTGGTTCGGGGGGGCGGCCGGGGCGGAGGTGGCCGTGAACACGCGCACGGGGGAGATCCGGGTGCTCCACCTGGTGAACGCCACGGATGCGGGCAAGGCCCTGAACCCGCTGCAGGTCGAGGCCCAGATCCGGGGCTGCGCGATCCTGGGGTACGGCGGCGCGATGTTCGAGGAGGTGGCCTTCGAGGGCGGGCAGCCGGTCAATGCCTCGCTGCTCGCGTACCGCATCCCCTGTGCGGCCGACCTGCCGGCGCGGATGGAGGCGATCATCGTCGAGACCCCGCACCGGGATGGCCCGTACGGGTCCAAGGGGGTGGGGGAGACGGCGGTGGCGCCGGTCGCCCCGGCGATCGGCAACGCCCTGGCCGATGCCCTGGGGATCCGCCTCCGCGATCTCCCGCTGACGCCGGACAAGGTGCTCCTGGCGCTGCGCGAGCGACAGGCCGCGCAGGTGCCCCCCGCGCGCTGAGACGGGCGGGTGGGCAGCGTACCGGCTGGGCGGACGGCCTGAGGGTGTGGAGGCACGACGATGCGGTTCGACGTCCTTGCCCGCACGGGCGGGTCGGAGGGGATGCCGGCTCCGGGGAGGGGAGCGGAGTCCCCTCTCCCCCCTGGAGGATCATCAGGAGGAGGGTCAGAGAGATGGCAAGAGGGAACCAGACGGCCAGAGCTCTAACGTGGCAGTCACCCGGCCTCATTGCCGGCATCGTGCTCTTCTTCGTTCTCTCTTCCTTCCGTCCCGCCGATGCAAGGATCTTCGCGGCCTACAGCAGCATCAGCGGGTCCTTCCTGGGGCTGTTCGTGGCCAAGGACGCCGGCTATTTCGCGGAACAGGGGCTCGATGTCCAGCTCCTCTACATCGCGAGCGGGACCACCCTGACCCAGGCCCTGATCGGGGGAGACGTCCAGATCGGCTTCGGCAACGGGATCTCCGCGCTCCGGGCGAAGCTGCAGGGGGCGGATCTCGTGATCGTGGGCGTGTCCGTCGACCGCATGATTTTCTCCCTCTTCAGCAGGAGGGAGATCCGGACCCCGGCAGACCTGAAGGGTCGAAAGGTGGGGGTGACCCGCTTCGGCGGGGCCCCGGACATCTGGGTGCGGATCGTCCTCTCCCGGCTCAACATGGTCCCCGAGAAGGACGTGGCGCTCATCCAGATGGGCGGGCAGCCGGGGATTCTGGGTGGGCTTACAGGCGGGTCGATTGATGCCGGGGTGCTATCCCCTCCGACGCTCTTCACGGCGGCGGAGCTCGGCCTCCACGAGCTCATCAGCTTCAAGAAGTGGCAGATCCCGGCCCCGCATGTGGCCATCCTGAGCTCCAGCGGGTACCTGGCGAGGAAAGGAGAGGAGGTCGAGCGGTTCTTGCGCGCCTACGTGATCGGGGTCCATCGGGTCAAGACCGACCCCACGTTCGCCAAACAATCGCTGGCCAGATACACCAAAGTGCAGGACCCCAAGGTGCTGACACAGACTTACGAGCTGTGGAAAGACATGTTCACCAGGCTTCCGGCGATCACTGACGAGGCGGTGGCCGGGGCCATCGCGGAGGTGGTCAAGATCGACCCGAAGGTCCGGGACCTGCCACGGGAGAGCTACCTCAATCCCGCGTTCGTCAGGAGGGTTGAGGCATCGGGGCTGCTGGAGAAGCTCTACGGCAAGCCGTGAGGGTGTGGCCGCCGCCATCCTCGCCGGAATGCCCTGAGGGCCCTGGGCCTCGCGTAGGGGAGGGGGGACCGCGCGGAGGGGGAGGGGATCATGCAGCAGGTCAGCGAGCACGTGTACGTGGAGACGGGGTTCGAGGGGTGCACAGTCTCGTTCGTGGTGACCGACGACGGAGTCGTCTGCATCGATACCCCACAGCGCCCGTCGGAGGCGCTGCGGTGGCGGGCGGAGGCGGAGCGGCACGGGCCGGTCCGGTACGTCATCAACACGGAGCACCACAAGGACCACACCACGGGGAACTTCTTCTTCCCGGGCACGGTCATCGCCCACGAGAAGACCCGGGAGAAGTTCGAGCAGACCATCGGGACCCTGGAGGCGCTCCGGGCCCGGGTCGCCCAGATGTGGCCGGACGACCTCCCCCTGATCGAGGGCTACCGGTACCGACCCCCGTCGATCACCTTCAGCGACGAGATGACCCTGTACCTGGGCCGGCACACGTTCCGCCTCATCCGGATGGTGGGCCACACCGAGAACGAGGCCGTGGTGCACCTGCCCGGAGAGGGGGTCATCTTCACCACCGACAACCTCTTCAACAACTGCATGCCCTTCCTCCACGAGTGCCTGCCGGGCGAGTGGATCCAGACCCTCGGGCGCCTGGAGCGGCTGGAGGGGGAAGTGCTGGTCCCGGGGCACGGCGAGGTGACGACCAAGGCCGCCCTGCGGCCCCTGGCCGCCTTCATCCAGGAGGTCATGGACGAGGTGGGGAGGGCCATCGATCAGGGATGGAGCCGTGAGGAGACGGCGGAGCGCATCACGTTTATCGAGCGCTTCCCGATCCCGTGGTTCCTGAAGGAGCGGGCGCCCGAGGTCCAGCGGATGAACGTCCGGCGGGTGTACGACCAGCTCATGGCGCAACGCCGGACATGAGGGTCGCCCGGGCCCGTTCCAGGAGGTGACGCGATGAGGGTCTGCGGTTGGTGGCGGGGGGCGGGCGCCTTCCTCACGCTCGTCGGCGGGATCAGCCTGGGGCCGGCGCTGGCCTGGCCCGGGGAGACGGTCACGTTCGGCTCGGTGGCGGGCGGCCAGGCCGGCCTCATCACGACGGTGCTCAAGAAGTACGCCTTCGATGTCAAGAACGGGATCACCGTGGACCTGAAGCTGTTCGATCCGGCGAAGATGGAGGAGGCGGTCTTCTTCAGGCGCCTGGACGCCGGGCTGTTCCCGCCCATCAGCGCGGCGCGGGCGCACCTTCGGGGGAGCCCGCTCCAGATGTTCCGGGGCATCATGCTGAACCACACCGCCCTGCTGGTCCGGGCGGACGTGCCGGGGGCCTCGGTCGCGGAGCTGCGGGGCAGGAAGCTGGGGACCCTCGGCCGGATCACCGCCCTCTACGCCAACATGGCCCTGGTCCTGAAGCAGCGGGGGGTGGACATCGAGCGGCACTTCGAGGTGATCATCGGCACCCCGCCGGTCCTGCTGGGCCTGTTCGAGCGGGGTGACCTGCACACGATGATCCACTTCGAGCCCTACGTCACGCGGCTTGTTCTGCAGAAGAAGGCCCGGGAGCTGCTCCGCCCGAACGACGAATGGAAGAAGCTGACGGGCCAGCCCCTGCTGCTGAGCGGGGCGACCGCCTATGAGGACTGGATCCAGAAGAACCGGGGGGCGGCGCGCGCCCTGGCCAGGGCCTTCGCGGACACAGCGGCCTTCATCAGAAAGAACCCCCAGGTGGCGATCGAGGACGCCAGGAAGGACCTGGGGATCCGGTCCATGGAGGAGGCGGAGCTCTATGCGAAGCGCCTGCCGGACCTAATGCTGGAGCGCTGGGACCGGGAGGCTGTGGCCAACGCCCGGCTCATGATCGAGCGGAGCGTGGAGTTGGGCTTCCTGGATCGGATGCCGGCCGGAGAGGTCTTCGTCACCCTCGAGTGAGGGGCCTGGCGGGCGGGAGGCACGGCCATGGCGTTCCGCGCTCTCCTGAGCGGGCTGGTCGCGACCTGGCTCCTGGCGGCCCCGCCCGGGCCCGGCCCCGGTGCCGCGCGCGCCGCCACGGCGGCGCGCGACCATCTCACCGTGGTCTGGGCCTCGATCAGCGGGACGATGGCCGCCCTCTGGGTCGGCAAGGAGGCCGGCCTCTTTGAGCGCTATGGGCTCCAGGTCTCCCCGGTCTACCTGGAGGGCGGCACCCTGGTCGCCCAGGCTCTGACATCGGGCGATGTGCAGCTGGCCCAGGTCGGCGGGCCGGCCGTGATTCGGGCGATCCTCGGCGGCGCGCACCTCGTGATCATCGCCGCCGTCGTCCATACCATGACCTTCGACCTCGTCGTCCAGGCGGAGATCACCAGGCCCGGGGAGCTGCGGGACAAGCAGATCGGGGTCACCCGGTTCGGAGGGGCCACCGACCTGGCGGCCCGGTTCGCCCTCACCCATTTCGGGCTGCGCCCGGATAAAGATGTGGCCGTGATCCAGATCGGGGGAATGCCGACCATGCTCGCGGCGATGCAGGCGAGGCGCGTGGACGGGGCGATGCTCTCGATGCCGACCTCCGCCCGGGCGAAGAAGGCGGGGTTCAGGGTCCTGGTGGAGCTGGCCGATCTGAAGCTGCCCTACCTGCACACCACCGTGACGGTCCACCGGGGCTTTCTGACCTCCCGCCGCCCGGTGGCCGTGCGCTTCATGCGGGCCTACCTGGACAGCATCCGGCGCCTCAAGACCGACCGGGAACTCTCGCTTCGGGTGATCGGGCGGTACACCCGGCTGACCGAGCCGGACGTGTTGGAGGAGACCTACCGGGTGACGGTGGAGAAGTACCTGGAGGAGATCCCCTGGCCGATCCCGGCAGGCGTGGGGACTATCCTGAAGGAGCTCGGGAGGGGGGACGCCCGGGCGCCGGGCATGGACCCTCAGCAGTTCGTGGACGCGACCGTGGTCAGGGAGGCGAGCGGGCGCGAGCCGCCGTGGGGGCGGTGAGGGGCAGGGGCTCATGACAGCGGGCTGGGGATCCGGCACTGGAGGCCGGGACCAGCAGGAGGGCTGACGTGCCGTATCGTGACATGCGCGAGTACCTCGGGGTGCTGGAGCGGGCCGGAAAGCTCAAGCGCATCACCAGGGAGGTGGACCGGGACTGGGAGCTGGCGGCCGTGACCCGGACGGTCTTCCAGAAGATTCCGGAGGCCGTTCGTCCGGCCCTGCTCTTCGAGCGGGTGAAGGGCTTCGACATCCCGGTCGCCGTGGGGATCCTCGGGGGCTCGGGGGCGATCTACGCCCTGGCGCTGGAGACGGAGGAGGAGCGGGTCTGGGAGCGGTGGCGCGACGCGCAGGCGCATCCGATCCCGCCGGTGCTGGTGCCGGACGGGCCGTGCAAGGAGCACGTGCTGAAGGGGGAGGAGGCGGACCTCCGGGCGTTCCCCCACCCGGTCTGGACGCCCGGGCGGGACCCGTCGCCCTACATCACGGCGGCGTGCGTGTGCACGCGGGACCCCGAGACGGGCCAGCAGAACGTGGGCACGTACCGGGTGCAGATCCAGGAGAAGGACCAGGCCGGGATCTACATCAACGTCACGCATGGCGGGGCCCGGCACATCAGCAAGAACGAGGCCGCGGGTCGCCCGACGGAGCTGGCCATCGTGCTGGGCGCGGACCCGGTGGTGGGGCTGGTGGGGGTCTCCACCGTGTCGCCGAGCACGGACGAGCTGGCGGTGGCGGGGGGGCTCCGCGGGGCGCCGCTGGAGGTGGTGAAGGGCGAGACGGTGGATCTGGAGGTGCCGGCCTCGGCGGAGATCGTCATCGAGGGGATTGTCCCCTGCGGGGGGCGCCGCTGGGAGGGCCCGTTCGGGGAGTTCACGGGGTACATGGGGCCGGCCGGCGACAACTATCAGTTCCAGGTCACCGGCATCACGCATCGTGACCGGCCCATCTACCACGGGTACATGAGCCAGATGCCGCCGAGTGAGTCGAGCTGCATGCGGCGGGTCGGCTTCGAGGCCCCGTTGCGCCACCACCTGCGGGGGCTCGGCCTGCAGGTCCGGGACGTCCACTACCCGGAGAGCGGGTGCGCCGCGTACATCATCCTGATCTCCATGAAGAAGCGCTTCGAGGGGGAGCCCAAGCAGGCCATCTGGGGGACGTGGGCCTTCGATCCGCGGCACGGGAAGATCGTGATCGTGGTGGACGAGGACATCGACATCCGGGACCCCTTCGCCGTGGACTGGGCGTTGAGCGTCCACATGCAGCCCCACCGGGACATCCACATCGAGCCGGACACGCCCAGCGCGCCCCTGGACCCCTCCATCGTGCCTGCCGGGGTGGCCCACCACGAGCGGTCCCGGATGCTGAGCTCCAAGGTGGGGATCGACGCGACCCGCAAGCACGCCTACCCGGAGGTCGCGCTGCCGGCCCGGGAGTACCTGGACCGGGTCTGGCAGCAGTGGCGGGAGTACGGCTTCGACTAGCGTCCGGGACCGCTGTCCCAGGTCGCCGCAGGCCCGGTCTGGGGCTTCTACGGACAGGGCGGGGCCGTGAGGGTTCACTCTGGGCAAGCCCAGCCTGGCGGACGGGGAGACTCTCAGGGGACCGGGCAAACGGGCTTACGCGCACCCGCCCAGCGGCGACAAATTGTCATCCTGCCGTGAGACGCTAAGTGGCGAGGAATTCGAGGGAAATATAACCGCGGCCTCACCGGGGCGTTGGGCACCGCGCGTGCACCTGCGGGGACCCTGGATGGGTCTGCCACTAGGGGGGAGAAATGGACTCCAGAAGCCAGGTCATTCACACCTACTGTGCCCACAGCAAGACCCGCTGCGGAGTCCTCTGCGAGGTTGA
>JACPFL010000181.1 GCA_016183025.1 Deltaproteobacteria bacterium
GGCGGGCCTACGTGGGCTGACGCGAGGTCCAGGACGCGGGGCCGGACCGCGGGGTCGTCTTCCAGGAGCCGGGACTCTTCCCCTGGCTCCGCGTGGACGAGAACGTCGGCTTCGGGCTCCGCGCCCGCGGGATGCCCGCCGCGGAGGTCCGGGACCGGGTGGACAAGATCCTCGAGCAGGTCGGCCTGGCAGCGTTCAAGCGCTGCTACCCGGCCGAGCTCTCGGGGGGGATGAAGCAGCGGGTGGCGATCGCCCGGGTCCTGGCCATGGACCCCGCGGTCCTGCTCATGGACGAGCCGTTCGGGGCGCTGGACGCCCAGACTCGGCACCTCATGCAGGAGTTCCTCCTCCAGCTCCTGGAGGAGCGCCGGAAGACCGTGCTGTTCATCACCCACGACATCGAGGAGGCCATCTTCCTGGCGGACCGGGTCTACATCATGTCGGCCCGGCCAGGGCGTCTGAAGGAGGTCATGGAGGTGGCGCTGCCGCGTCCGCGCACGGTCGACTGCCTCTCCCTCCCGGCGTTCCACGAGCTGGTGGACCGGGCGTTCCGCGTCGTGCGGGAGGAGGCGATCAAGGCGATGCAGATGAGCGAGGGGGTGACCTGAGCCCTCCCAACCCCGCCCCCCTGCATCCCAATGCGATGCTCGGGCGCTCAGGCTCGGCTCCTTGCTAGCCACAGGTCCCCGACGTAGAATGCAGCCCATATTGATGCGGTATTGATCCAGGCCATCGAACAGGAGAGGCTGCCATGGGACAGAGAATGCTCTGCTGGAAAACGCTGGGGGTCGGGGCCCTGATCATCATGCTGAGCGCTACAGCGGCCCTGGCCGCCCAGCCGCTCAAGACGCTCATCCCCCACCGCGTCTTCTTCGATACGGCCCTTCCGGACTACGTGGCGGAGGAGCGCGGGCTGTTCCGGGAGGCGGGCCTGGTCGTGCAGCCCGTCTGGGCCCGGGGCGGGGGCGAGAACATCCAGATCGTCCTGGCGGGAAATGCCGACATCGCCTGGTCCACCGGCTTCCACTCCGTCATCGGCGCCGTGGGCAAGGGCGCCCCGCTGGCCATCGTCTCGGCCGAGATCACGGGGCTCCCCGACGTGTTCTGGTACGCCAGGACGGATTCGCCGATCAGGGGCCTACGCGACCTGGCGGGGAAGAAGCTCACCTTCAGCCGGCCCGGCGCCTCCACCCACATGGCCGTCCTGGCCGCCGCGGACATGCTCAAGGCCCAGGGGCTCGAGCCCCCCTCCCTCATCGGCATCGGGGGCCCGCCGGAGGCGTTCACGACGGTCATGACCGGGCAGGTGGACGCAGGGTGGTCGGTCCCCCCCTTCTTCCTGAAGGAGGTCGAGGAGGGGAAGATCCGGATCGTGCTGCGCGGCAGCGAGCTGAAGGCCCTGGAGGCCCTCACGATCCGGGTGAACTTCACCACCCGCAAGCTGCTCCAGGAGCGGCCCGACGACATCCGGAAGCTCCTCCGGCTCCGGAAGGAGGCCCTGGACTGGATCCACACCCACAAGGAGGCTGCGGCCGACATCTGGAGCAAGCGGGCGAACCTCAAGGAGCCGCGCCCGGTGCTCCTGAAGGCCTGGGACTTCTACCCCCGGGAGGCCCTGCGGATGTTCCCGCCGAAGGGCGTGGAGCAGAACCTGGCCGACGCGCTGAAGTTCAAGTTCATCGCCCGGCCGCTGACGCCCGAGCAGGTCCGCCAGATGATCGCGAAGGAGTTTGCTCCGGAATAAGGAGGGACGGCGTGAGCCACTGGAGCTTGGGACCGATACGGCTCGTTGTCCTGGCCGTCGCGATCGGGCTCGCGCCCGCGGCCCTGGCCTGGCAGGAGGGGCCCCCGGCGCACGAGACCCCCCCTGGCGCGCAGGAGCCCCGCCCGGCGATTCGCGCGCCCGACTTCCCCGACGGCCTGCAGTGGCTGAACACGGACCGCCCCCTCCGGCTGGCCGAGCTGCGGGGGAAGATCGTCCTGCTGGACTTCTGGACGTACGGCTGCATCAACTGCATCCACATCATCCCCGACCTGAAGTACCTGGAGGCCAAATACGCGAAGGAGCTGGTCATCATCGGCGTGCACTCGGCGAAGTTCCCCAACGAGGCAGCCTCGGACAACATCCGTCAGGCCATCCTGCGCTACGGGCTCGAGCACCCGGTCGTGAACGACCACGAGTTCGTCATCTGGCGGACCTACGGCGTGCAGGCCTGGCCCACGCTCGTGCTGATCGATGTCGAGGGGCACGTGCTGGGCGGCGTGGCTGGCGAGGGGCACCGGGAGCTGCTCGACGAGGTCATCGGCGAGCAGGTCCAGACCGCGCGCGCCCTCGGCCTGCTGCGCGAAGCGCCCCTGGCCCTGCGCCTGGAGCGCGACAAGCTCCCCCCCACCGAGCTCGCCTTCCCCGGCAAAATCCTGGCTGACGCAGCCTCGGGGCGGCTCTTCATCGCCGACTCGAATCACCACCGCCTGGTCATCGCCGACCTGCAGGGACAGGTCCAGGAGGTGGTGGGGAGCGGGAAGCCCGGCGCGGATGACGGGTCCTTCGAGCAGGCGACGTTCCGCTGGCCCCAGGGGATGGCCCTGGACGGGCCGCGCCTCTACGTGGCCGACACGGAGAACCATCTGATCCGGGAGGTGGACCTCCGCGCCCGTACCGTCAGGACCATAGCGGGAACCGGACAGCAGGCTCGACAACTCAACGTGCCCGGGCGCGGGCGGCAGGTCGCGCTGAACTCGCCCTGGGACGTGCGGCTCGTCGGGCGGCAGCTCTACATCGCCATGGCCGGCTCGCACCAGGTCTGGGTGATGGACCTGGACAGCTCGGAGCTTCTGCCCTTCGCCGGCAGCGGCGCGGAGGAGATCACGGACGGCCCTCGCCTGGAGGGCGCCCTGGCCCAGCCGAGCGGGCTGGCCACAGATGGCCGCGCGCTCTACGTGGCGGACAGCGAGGTCAGCGGGCTGCGGAGCGTGGACCTCGGCCCGACCGGCGCGATCCGCACCATCGTGGGGGCGGGCCTGTTCGAGTTCGGGGACAAGGACGGCACCGGGCGCGAGGTCCGGCTGCAGCATCCCCTGGGCGTCGAATACCACGAGGGCCAGCTCTACGTCGCGGACACGTACAACCACAAGATCAAGGTCGTGGACCCCGGGCGCGGGACCGCGCGCACGTACCTGGGGAGCGGCCGCCCGGGGTTCCGGGACGGTCCGGCCGCGGAGCTCTACGAGCCCAGCGGCCTGAGCATCGCCGGGGGGAAGCTCTACATCGCTGACACGAACAATCACGCGATCCGGGTGGCCGACCTGGCCACCGGCGCGGTCTCGACCCTGCAGCTCCGCAGGCCGACCACCCCCGGCGCGACCGCCGGCTTCACCGGGCTGAACTGGGCCACGCGGCAGGTCATCGCCCTGCCCAAGCAGCGCCTCGCCCCGGGCGCGCCGGGCCGGCTCACCGTCGATCTCCAGCCCCCGCCCGGGTACAAGCTCAACCCCCAGGCCGTGCTGATCTACCGCGCGACGGTGAAGGGCGAAGGGCTGGAGATCCCGGACGAGGCCCGCACGTTCAGCGGGCAGCCGGAGCGCCTTCCCCTGCACATCCCCTTCCGGACTGCTGCCGGGATCAATGTGGCGGAGGTCAGCCTCGACCTGACCTTCTACTACTGCACGCAGGAGGAGAAGGGGGTCTGCGTGGTCCGCTCCCTGAGCTGGCAGGTCCCGGTGGAGACGGCCGACGGGGCCACGGGTCAGGAGGTCGTCCTCGCCTATGCCGCCCCCGCGCCCGAGGTCTTCCTCGGGCCCCAGGGGCTCCGGCGCTGAACCACGGGCCTGTCGCCCGGACGCTCATCATGACCACCACCCCAGCCCCATCGCCATCCGCTAGAATGAGCCACGCAGGCCGAGCCGTGCTGCGGGCGCCGGGACCAGCCCGGGCAAAGCGGCTCCGGGGTTAAAGGCCGGGGGGCCGATCGCATGTACCGCGTGGGGATTGACATCGGGGGGACCTTCACGGACCTCATCATGGTGGACGAGGCGACCGGCGAGCGCTTCATCAGCAAGGTCCTGACCACGCCCAAGGACCCCTCGGTCGGCGCCATGCAGGGACTCCGCGAGCTGCTGGAGGCCCGGGGGATCCAGGGCGCGGACGTCACCCACGTGATCCACGGGACCACGCTGGTCGCCAACTCGCTCATCGAGCGCAAGGGCGCGAAGACCGGCCTGGTGACCACGCGCGGGTTCCGGGACATCCTGGAGATGGGGCGCGAGAAGCGCTACGACATCTACGACCTCTTCCTGGAGATGCCTGAGCCGCTCGTCCCCCGGCCGCTCCGGATGGAGGTGACCGAGCGGCTCCTGGCTGACGGCACCCTGCGCACCCCCCTGGACGAGCGGGAGGCCCACGAGGCCGCGGAGACGCTTGCGGCCGAAGGGGTCGAGTCCGTGGCCGTCTCGTTCCTCCACTCCTACCGCAACCCCGCCCACGAGCGCCGGATGCGGGAGATCCTGGAGGAGGTCGCCCCCCACCTCTTCATCTCGCTCTCCGTGGAGGTGATCCCGGAGCTCCGCGAGTACGAGCGGCTCTCGACCACCGCCAGCAACGCCTACGTCATGCCGCTCATGCGGCGCTACCTCCAGAAGCTCCGGGAGGAGCTGCAGGCGCTCGGCTACACCCGCGAGCTCTACCTCATGCTCTCGGGCGGGGGGATCACGACCTCGGCCGAGGCCGAGCGCTTCCCGGTGCGGATCGTGGAGTCCGGCCCGGCCGCAGGCGCGCTCGTGTCCGCGGCGTACGGCGAGGTCATGGGGGTCAAGGACATCGTCCTCTCCTTCGACATGGGCGGGACCACCGCGAAGATCTGCGTGATCCGGGAGGGGCGCCCCCTGGTCACCACCGACTTCGAGGTCGCGGCGGTCTGGCGCTTCAAGAAGGGGAGCGGGCTCCCGATCAAGCTCCCGGTCATCGACATGATCGAGATCGGGGCCGGGGGCGGGTCGATCGCCCGCAGGGACGACATGGGCCTGCTGAAGGTGGGGCCCCAGAGCGCCGGGTCGGACCCGGGGCCGGCCTGCTACGGCCTGGGCGGGAGCGAGCCCACGGTCACGGACGCGGACCTCGTGCTCGGCTACCTCGACGCCCAGTACTTCCTCGGCGGCAAGATGCCGCTGCGGGTCGGGTACGCGCGGGAGGCGATCGGCCGGCTGGCGGACCAGCTCGGCGTGACCCCCGAGAAGGCCGCCTGGGGGATCTACCAGGTCGTGGGCGAGAACATGGCCAACGCCGCGCGGGTGCACGCGGTGGAGCGCGGGCAGGACCCGAAGGGCTACTCGATGGTCGCCTTCGGCGGCGCCGGGCCCGTGCACGCCTACTGGGTGGCCAGCCGCCTGGGGGTCCAGCGCGTCATCGCGCCCTTCGGCGCCGGGGTGGCCTCGGCCGGCGGCTTCCTCATCGTGCCGCTCTCCTTCGACTTCGTCCGGAGCCACGTCGCGAGGCTCGCCGAGCTGGACCTGGACGCGGTCAACCGCCTCTACCAGGAGATGGAGGAGGAGGGGACCCGCATCCTGACCCGCGCGGGCGTGCGCAAGCGCGACCTCACGTACATCCGCACCTGCGACATGCGCTACGTGGGCCAGGGGCACGAGGTGAACGTGCCGGTCCCGCGGGGGACGCTCAGCGGGAAGAGCCTGCTGGCGATCCGTCGCCACTTCGAGCGGCTCTACAAGAAGCTCTTCCACCGGATCAACCCCGAGTATGAGATCGAGGCGCTCTCCTGGCGCCTGGTCGTGACCGCCCCGAAGCCGGAGTTCCGGCTGCTCCGCTTCCCTCCCCGCCCGGACTCCCGCGTCGAGGACGCGCTCAAGGGGAACCGCCAGGTCTACTTCCCCGAGCCCGACGGCTACGTGGACTGCCGCGTGTTCGACCGCTATCGCCTGTTCGAGGGCGCGGAGATCGAGGGGCCCGCGGTCATCGAGGAGCGGGAGTCCACGGTGGTGGTCGGCCCCCGGGCCCGCGTGGTGGCCGACCCCTTCCTGAACCTGCTCATGAGCATCCGGAGGTAAGGCCATGGCCGACTACGATCCCATCCTGCTGGAGGCCCTCTGGAACCGCCTCCGCTCCATCGCCGACGAGCAGACGAAGGCGCTCATGCGCGCCTCCTTCAC
>JACPFL010000199.1 GCA_016183025.1 Deltaproteobacteria bacterium
CGGCGTCACGAGGATCTCGCCCCCCGGGTCGACGGCGAGCCCGTACAGGCGCTGCCAGTGCTCGGCCAGGGCCTCGCGCAGCTCGATCAGGCCGAGGCTCGGGGTGTACCGGGTGTAGCCGTCCCGCATGGCCCGGTAGGCGGCCTCGACGATGTGATCGGGTGTGGGGAAGTCCGGCTCGCCCAGGTCGAAGTGCACGAGCCGGCGCCCCTGCTGCTCCATGCCCTTGACCCGGGCGAGGATCTCGATCAGGCTCGGAAGGATCCGGGTCATCCGCTCCGCCGTGAACGCGCGCCCGGCCATCTACGCCCCTCCGGCCACGGCCCGGTAGCGGTACACGCCCTGGCTCGACTCCCGGACCACCCGCCCTTCGGCGCGCAGGTACTCCAGGTGGGAGAGCACCTCGCCGACGGCGAAGCGCCGGTTGTCCATGGAGTCGAGCTCGCCGAAGACCCGCCGCGAGACCTCCGAGGCCGTGCACGCCTGCCCGTTCAGGGCCTCCAGGATCCGGGCCAGGCGGGCGTCGTGGTGGCGCTGCAGGGCGGCGATGCGCTCGTGCACCTGGGGGAACGGCCGACCGTGGGAGGGCAGGCCCAGGGTGACGGGCAGGGCGGCGATCTTCTGCAGCGAGGCCAGGAAGTCACGGAGCGGGTCAGGCCGGAACTCCGGGAAGAGGCTCACGTTCGGCGTGATCTTCGGGAGCAGGTGATCACCGGAGAGCAGCACCCCGTCTGACTCGCGCAGCAGGCAGAGGTGCCCATCCGCATGCCCCGGGGTCCAGACGGCGCGGAACGTGGACCCGGCCAGCTCGACGACCTCCCCGTCCTGCACGGCCCGCGCCTCCAGGAGCGGGCGGATGATGCGCCGGCGGTTGATGAACTCGTCCACGGACCAGGTCGCCTCCTCCTCGGGCACCCCGTGCTGCCGCAGCATCGTGGCGTAGGCCCGATGCCAGCGCTCATCGGGGGTGACCATCACCGTCTCGGCGATCCGGCGGGTCAGGGCATGCAGCAGCACCGGGGCCCCGGACTCCTCCTGGAGCAGGCCGGCCAGCCCGATGTGGTCCGGGTGGTGGTGGGTGACGAAAATCGCCTCCAGATCCCGCGGGCTCCCGCCGAGGGCCCGGAGCCCGGCCCGCACCGCCTGCACCCCCTCCTCGGTCGGGTAGCCACAGTCCACCAGCGCCCACCGCCCGGCCTCCCGGATCACGTAGCAGTTGATGATCTTGAGCGCGAAGGGGAGCGGCACCCGGACCAGGAAGATCCCGGCCGCCACTTCCGACACCAGCTCCTGCTCCGGGCTCATCGTCCGACGAACCGGCCCGGCCGCCGCTCGACGAGCGCCTGCGTCCCCTCCCGCAGGTCCTCGCTCCGGGCGCATCGGGCAATCAGCGCCAGCATGGCCTCCTCGTCCTCCGCCGTGAGCGGCCAGGACTCCAGGTGACGGCGGACGATGGCCTTCGTCCCGGTGACCGAGAGCGGCGCGTTGGCCGCAATCTCCCGGGCCAGCTCGTACGTGAACGCCTCGACTGCTGCGAGCGGCAGCACGTGGCTCACCAGCCCGATCTCGCGCGCCCGGGCGGCGTCGAACTGGCGGCCGGTGAAGAACAGCTCCATCGTGTGGGCCGGCCCCACCGCGCGTAGGAACCGCTGGATCCCGCGGTAGTGGTAGAGGATCCCGAACCGGGCCGGGGGCATGCAGAACCGGGCGTTGTCCGCCGCGATCCGGATGTCGCAGGCCAGGGCCAGGTCCAGCCCGCCGCCCATGGCGACCCCGCGGATCAGGGCCAGCGTGGGGACCGGGCAGCGGGCCAGCGCCTCTGTGGCCAGGTGCAGGGGGTGGGGAATGCGCCCCGTGTCCATGGCCTCCAGCGCCTCGGCGCTCAGCTCCGCGATCTCGTAGCCCCCCGAGAAGGCCTTCTCCCCCTGGCCGGTCAGGACCACGACCCGCGCCTCCTCGGCGGCGGCCACCCGCTCCAGGACGACCCTCAGGGCCTCGAGCAGGGACCCGGACAGGGCATTGTTCCGCTCTGGGCGGTTGAGGACGCGGGTACAGAGCCCCTCCTCAAAGGCGACGACTTGCACCTCGGGACTGGGAGACTGGACGAGCATCGGTGGTCGCACGATACTGAACTGCCGCCAGGATTGTCAAGGCGACAGGCGTCGAAATATTCCGCGTTGACGTGGAGTTGCGGGCGCAAGTAGAATGCGTGCGCGCTTGGCGAGCAGAGGGTTTGCGGCGCGCCGCGAAGGAGTCGTTCATGCCCGAGACCAAAATCACCCTGAGCGAACGGGAGCTCCCGACCCGCTGGTACAACATCATCCCGGACCTCCCCCGGCCGATGGA
Organism: Deltaproteobacteria bacterium; assembly: GCA_016183025.1. Classification (GTDB taxonomy): domain Bacteria; phylum Desulfobacterota; class JACPFL01; order JACPFL01; family JACPFL01; genus JACPFL01. The sequence goes on from JACPFL010000199.1 coordinate 2,347, forward strand.
TCCCCCCCTCAACCCGGCCACGGGGAAGCCGATCGGCCCCGAGGCCCTGCTCCCGATCTTCCCCATGGCCCTGATCCAGCAGGAGGTGAGCCAGGAGCGCTGGATCGACATCCCCGAAGAGGTCCGGGAGATCTACACCCTGTGGCGCCCCACGCCGCTCTACCGGGCCCATCGTCTGGAGGCCGCCCTGCAGACCCCCGCGCACATCTACTACAAGTACGAGGGGGTCAGCCCGGCCGGGAGCCACAAGCCCAACACGGCGGTGGCCCAGGCCTACTACAACAAGCAGGCGGGCGTGCGCCGGCTGGCCACCGAGACCGGCGCCGGACAGTGGGGGAGCGCCCTGGCCCTGGCCTGCCGCCTGTTCGGCCTGGAGTGCACGGTCTACATGGTGAGGGTGAGCTACACCCAGAAACCCTACCGGCGGATCATGATGGAGTCGTGGGGGGCTACGGTCCATGCCAGCCCCACGGATCGCACCAACGCCGGGCGGCAGATCCTCAAGCAGGACCCGGACTCCCCCGGAAGCCTGGGGATCGCCATCAGCGAGGCGATCGAGGACGCGGCCACGCACGACGACACGAAATACGCCCTGGGGAGCGTGCTGAACCACGTGCTGCTCCACCAGACCGTGGTGGGGCTGGAGACGAAGGCGCAGATGGCCAAGGCCGGCGAGGAGCCCGACATCCTGATCGGGTGCGTAGGCGGAGGCTCGAACTTCGCCGGATTTGCCTTCCCCTTCCTGGCCGACCGCCTCAAGGGGGAACGCCAGGGGCTCCGGGTCATCGCGACGGAGCCGACGGCCTGTCCCACCCTGACCAAGGGGGTCTACGCCTACGACTTCGGGGACACGGCCCGCACCACCCCGCTCATGAAGATGTACACCCTGGGCTCGGACTTCGTCCCCTCCCCGATCCACGCCGGGGGGCTGCGCTACCATGGCGACGCCCCGCTCCTGTGCCTCCTCTATGACGAGCGGCTGATCGAGGCGGTGGCCTACGCCCAGAACCCGGTCTTCGAGGCCGCCCTGCTCTTCGCCCAGACCGAGGGGATCCTGCCCGGCCCCGAGCCCGCCCACGCCATTCGCTGCGTCATCGACGAGGCCCTCCGCTGCCGGGAGGCCGGCACGCGCACGGTCATCGTCTTCAACCTGTCGGGCCACGGCCACTTCGACCTGAGCGCCTACGAGGC
>JACPFL010000190.1 GCA_016183025.1 Deltaproteobacteria bacterium
CCGAAGAGTTCGATGATGAAGGGGTTCCCCTTCGGCGCCCTGACCGCCTACATCTTCGGTGTGCACTGCGTGGAGGTGGAGGTGGACTCGGGGACCGGCGAGGTCAAAATCCTCCGGGCTGCGGCAGCCCACGATGTGGGGCGGGCGATCAACCCGCAGATCGTGGAGGGACAGATCCAGGGCGGCTTCGCCCAGGGGGTCGGGTACGCGCTGTTCGAGGCCATGGAGCTGGACAACGGGATGGTGACGAACCCGAACTTCATCCACTACCGCCTGCCGTCCACCAAGGACATCCCGGCGGTGGTCCCCATCATCGTCGAGAGCATCGAGGAGACCGGCCCGTTCGGGGCCAAGGGGGTCGGCGAGCCGGGGCTGGTGGGCACGGCCCCGGCCATCGCCAACGCCATCGCCGACGCCATCGGGGTCCGCCTGAAGGAACTTCCGATGACGCCCGAGCGGGTCTTGGCCGCCTTGCGGGAGAGAGGGAGGGGGTAATGGCGCGGTACATCGTGGCGGTGGATATCGGCGGGACCTTCAGCGACCTGGTCGCGCTGGACACGAAGACCGGGCAGATCCGCAACGTCAAGGTCCCCTCGACCCCCCCGACCTTCATCGAGGGGGTCATGGAGGCGCTCCGGAAGTCCGGCGTGCCGCCGGTGCAGATGATCGTGTTCAAGCACGGCTCCACCATCGCCACGAACGCGATCATCCAGCGGCGCGGGGCCAACACCGGGCTGGTGACGACCCGGGGGTTCCGGGACGTGCTCGAGGCCGGCCGGGCCGACCGCCCGGACCTCTTCGCCCTGGGGTGGGACCCCAACCCCCCGCTGGTCCTGCGCCGGAACCGCCTGGTGGTGACCGAGAAGGTGGACTTCGAGGGCAACGTGCTGACCCCGCTCAGCGAGGAGGACGTGCAGGCCTGCGCGCGGGCCTTCCGCAAGCGCGGCATCGAGGCGGTCTCGGTCTGCTTCATCAACAGCTTCATGAACCCCGCCCATGAGCAGCGGACCAAGGAGCTGCTGGAGAAGGAGCTGCCCGGGGTCTTCGTCACGTGCTCGTCGGAGATCCTCCCCGAGATGCGCGAGTTCGAGCGGATGAGCACCACGACGGTCAACGCCTACGTGGGCCCCATCCTCGACCGCTACCTGGACAGCCTGACCGACGCCATGCGGGGCTGGGGCTACAGGGGGGACATCCTGATCATCCACTCCGGCGGCGGGGTCGTGACCTGCGACGCCGCCCGGGCCATCCCGGCCCGGACCTGCCAGTCGGGGCCGGCCGGCGGGGTGATCGGCGGGGCGCTCATCGGCACGCTCGCCGGGTTCCCCAACGTCATCACCTTCGACATCGGCGGCACCAGGACCTGGCCCTCGTGTACAAGGGGCAGCCGCTCACCCAGTCGGGGTGGAAGGTCGAGTTCAAGATCCCGATCCGCTTCCCGTGCATCGACGTCATCTCCATCGGGGCCGGGGGCGGGAGCATCGCCTGGATCGACCCGGGCGGCACGCTCAAGAACGGCCCCCACAGCGCCGGGGCGCGCCCCGGGCCGGCCTGCTACGGGCTGGGCGGGACGGAGCCGACCAACACCGACGCGAACCTGGTGCTCGGGCGCCTGAACCCGGCGACCTTCCTGGGCGGGGAGATGCGGATCGACCCGGAGCTGGCCCGGCGGGCCATCCAGGAGAAGATCGCCGACCCCTACGGGATGAGCGTGGAGGAGGCGGCCGACGGGATCATCAGCGTGGCCAACGCCAACATGGTCAATGGCACCCGCCTGATCTCCGTCGAGCGGGGGTACGATCCCCGCGAGTTCGCGATCGTCGCGTTCGGGGGCGGCGGGCCCCTGCACGCCGTGGACGTGGCCCGCCAGCTCAACATCCCGAAGGTGGTCGTCCCCGAGTATCCGGGGATCGCCTCGGCCTTCGGCCAGCTCCAGGTGGAGATGCGCCACGACTACCTCCGGCCCATCCTGCAGCGGGAGAAGGAGGTGGACCTGGAGAAGGTCGACCGGATCTTCACGGAGCTGGAGGAGCAGGCCCGCCGGGCCATGGCCAGCGAGGGGGTGCCGGCGGGCAAGGTCGCCCTGCGCCGGGCCATGGATGTGAAGTACTTCCCCCAGAGCTCGGCCCTGACCATCCCGGTGAAGGCGGGACGGCTCGAGGAGAGGGAGATCGCCCGGATCGTGGCCGACTTCCTGGCCCGGCACGAGCACGAGTTCGGCTACACCATCCCGCCCGAGTTCGTGGCCGTGGAGCTCGTCAACGCGCGGCTGACCGCCACCGGGCCCGCGCCCAAGGGGAAGCTCAGGCGCTATCCGGAAAAGGGGAGCGCCAGGGCCGCCTTGAAGGGGACGCGGCTGGTGTACTTCGGAGAGGCGGGTGGGTTCACCAAGACGGCCATCTACGACCGAACGAAGCTCAAGCACGGCGCCCGCCTGACGGGCCCGGCCATCGTGGAGCAGTTCGACTCGACCACGGTGCTCCCGCCGGAGGTGAGGGCCGTGGTGGACCCGTACCTGAACCTGATCATCGACCTGAGCGCCCTGCTGTAAGGAGGACGAGTGATGGGCAGACGGTCAGCGAGCAACATCGGGAAGCTCGGCGACATCCTCAAGATGAACCCCATCACCTTCGAGGTGCTGCGCAACGGCTTCCGGGCCATGTGCACCCAGGGGTCGAGCATGCTGGAGCGCGTGGCCTACGGCCCCGTCATCACCGAGGGGCACGACTACTCGGTGGCGCTCCTCAGCAACGACGGGCGCCTGGTCGCCCACGGGAACCGCGACATCACCCCGCACATGGGGACCTTCGAGGACTCGGTCCGCTGCACCCTGGAGGACATCGACGAGATCCACCCCGGTGACACGTTCCTCATGAACGACCCGTACCGGGGCGGGACCCACACCCTGGACGTCCGGCTCATCCGCCCCATCTTCTACAAGAAGAAGCGCATCGCCTTCACGGTCGCCTGCTGCCACTGGTCGGACGTCGGGGGGCCGATGCCCGGCACGTTCAACCCCAAGGCCACCGAGGTCTATGCCGAGGGGCTGGTCATCCCCCCGATCAAGATCTACGACCGGGACCGGCCGGTGAATCCCGTGCTCCAGCTCATCAAGCTCAACGTCCGCGTCCCCTACGAGCGGATGGGCGACCTGGCCGGACAGTACCAGGCCGTGCGGCTGATCGAGCGGCGGCTGCTCGAATACGTGGACAAGTACGGCGAGGAGACCATCCTGCAGGCCTTCGAGGAGATCATGAACTACTCGGAGCGGGTCTTCCGGCGGGAGGTCAAGCAGATCCCCGACGGGACGTACGAGTTCGTGGACTACTCCGATGCCGATGAGGGGCACCCCGACCACCCGCGGATCAAGTTCCACTGCCAGCTCATCATCAAGGGCGACAAGGTCACGATCGACTGGACCAAGTCCGACCCGGCGCCACGCGGACCCGCAGGCCTCACCCGGCCAGGGCTGCTGTCGGCCACGTTCGACGGCACGCTCAACTGCTTCCCGCACCTGGCCCCGCTGAACCACGGGGTCATCCGGGCCATCAAGGTGGTGACGACACCCGGGAGCTGTGTCCATGTCCTGCATCCGACGCCGATGGCCGGCTACTGCGCCAGCGGCTACGAGAAGGTGGACCACGCGGTCCTGTGCGCCTGGGGGCTGGCGTTCGCCAAGCTCGACCCGAAGCGGATCTTCGCCGGGACCGTGAACCTGGAGAACTGCTGCGTGGGGGGGATCAACCCGAAGACCGGCCGCCCCTTCGTCTCCTACACCTGGCTCGAGGGAGGGCAGGGGGCCCGGGCGGACCGGGACGGCCCCTCCTTCATGATGCCGATGTACGCGGCAGGGGCCACGAACCTCTCGGTGGAGGTGCTGGAGCGCTGGTACCCGTTCCAGTTCCTGGCCTGCGAGGGGATCCAGGACTCCGCCGGCGACGGGAAGTTCCGGGGCGGGTTCGGCATCAAGAAGGTCTGGCGGATGGTCGGGCACGGGATCAACTCCATCCACGGGGACCGGGAGGAGGTGACCCCGCCGGGACTGGGGGGCGGGCTCAACGGCGGCCCCAACAAGCTCATGCTGAACGTGGGCACGCCCGGGGAGAAGAACCTCGGGATGTTCGCCGGCGGGGTCCCGCTGAGACCCGGGGACGTCATCTCGTTCTACTCGAACGGGGGAGGCGGGTACGGCGACCCCCTGGAGCGGGACCCGAAGCTGGTGCTGGAGGACGTGATCGACGAGTTCATCTCGCTGGAGAAGGCCCGCGACCTCTACGGCGTGGCCATCAGGGCGATCGACCCGGAGGCGCTCCAGTACGAGATCGACTGGGCCGAGACCGAACGGCTCCGGCGCGAGCTGGCCGGACGCCAGCTCCCGCAGGGGTTCGGGCCCTGGCAGGTGCACCCCTACGGGTGCAAGGTCGTGGCCGAGTAGCACCGGCGAGGCTGGCATGGCGTTCCCACGGTACTGGAACGAGCGGCTGGAGACGATGGGGCCGGATCAGCTCCAGGAGGTCCAGGAGGTCAAGCTCCGCAAGCAGCTCGCCTACCTCTGGGAACGTTCTCCCTTCTACCAGCGGAAGCTCAAGGCCGCCGGGCTCCGCCCGGAGCACATCCGCACGCTCGATGATCTGAAGCTCCTCCCCTTCACCACGAAGGACGAGCTGCGGGAGAGCCAGCTC
>JACPFL010000183.1 GCA_016183025.1 Deltaproteobacteria bacterium
CCGCCCCAGCGTCGTGATGTTCCCCGCCCGGTCCGCCCCCTGGAACCCCGCGACCACCACCACGCTGTCGTCCTTCAGCGCCTCGTGGAGCCGCTCCGAGTCCACGCTCAGGATGCGGGCCCGCCCGAACGCCGAGTCCGTGAAGATCCGCACCTGGTGGCCCAGGAAGGACCTGGCGCGGTCGCCCAGCGCCTTGATCGCCAGGGCCAGGAGCGCCACGCTCACCTGCTCTCCCGTGGACAGGAGGACATCCATCTCCCGCTCGTCGGGCCGCTCGGCGATCCGGCGGGCCAGGGAGAGCAGGTTGTCGGTCTCCCCCGCCATGGCCGAGGCCACCACGATGAGCTGGTGCCCCTGCGCCTTCGTCTCGATCACCCGTCGGGCCACCTGCCTGATCCGGTCCAGGCTCGCCACCGAGGTGCCGCCGTACTTCTGCACGATCAGCGCCATGTGAGCCCCTCGAGCAGCCCGGCGTAGCGCTCCCCGGTGCCCACGAGCACGACCGTGCGGGCGTCGCCCCCCGCGAACTCGAGGGCCACCTCCAGCCTCGCCTCCGGGAGGATCTCCGGCACCCGGTCGGCCCACTCGACCACCGCGACCCCCTCCCCGTACAGGTATTCCCGGTAGCCCAGCTCGTCCACCTCCGATCGCTGTTTCAGGCGGTAGAGGTCGAGATGGTAGAGCGGCAGGCGACCCTGGTACTCCGCCACCAGGATGAAGCTCGGACTCACCGGCAGCTCGGGCCCCACCCCGAGCCCCTCGGCCAGCCCCTGCACCAGACAGGTCTTCCCGCTGCCCAGCGGCCCCCGCAGCGCCACCACGCTCCCGGGAAAGAGACGCGCCCCCAGGGCCCGTCCCAGCGCCCGGGTCTCCTCTGGCCCAGCGGTCCGCACCACCAGCTCAGCGCTCGCCAGCCCCGAGGTCGCGCAGGGCAGCCGGGAGCTCATCGATCACGTCCGTGGCCAGGAGCCCCGCCATGCCGCGGCGGGCTGCCACCCGGTCTGCAGCCCACCCGTGCAGGTAGACCCCGAGCTTCGCGGCCTCCAGCGGGAGAAGCCCCTGGGCCAGAAACCCTCCGATCATCCCGGTCAGCACATCCCCCATCCCGCCAGAAGCCATGCCAGGGTTCCCGGTGGGGTTGACAAAGACCTCCCCCGCGGGGTCGGCCACCAGGGTGCGCGCGCCCTTGAGCACCAGGTAGACCTGCTGGTCAACCGCAAACTCCCGGGCCACCCGCACGCGGTCCGCCTGGATCTCCTCGCTCCTGGCCCCGAGCAGCCGGCCCATCTCCCCCGGGTGTGGGGTCAGGACCACCGGGACCCGCGCCTCCTTCAGCACGCCCAGGTGACGGGCCAGGGCCTTCACCCCGTCGGCGTCCACCACGAGCGGCACCGGGGCCTCCCGGATGGCCCGGTGCACGAAGGCCGCGGTTTCCAGGTGCTGCCCCAGGCCCGGGCCGAGCGCGAGGGCGCTTTTCCCCGCGCAGAGTCGGGCTGCCACGTTCCACGCCTCCACGGCCAGGCTCTGGCCGTCGGTCTCGGGGAGGGGCTCGGTCATCGCCTCGGTCAGCTTGACCTCCAGGATCGGGTTCAGGCTCTCGGGGACCCCTACCGTGACGAGCCCGCTCCCGACCCGCAGGGCGGCCTGCGCCGCCATGGCGGCCGCGCCGGTCTTCCCCACCGATCCCGCCAGCACCAGCAGGTGCCCGTAGTCCCCCTTGTGGGCTTCAGGGGGCCGGGCCGGGATCAGCGCCCGAAGCGCGGCGGGCTCGAGGAGCGCATGCTTGAGCCCCTGCTCCTCGACCAGCGCCGGCGGGATGCCGATATCCACGACCTCCAGGATGCCCGCGCAGGCCGCGCCGGGGTCGAGGACGAGCCCGATCTTCGGGAGCCCGAAGGTCACGGTCAACGTCGCCCGGACGGCATTGCCGAGGATCCGACCACGATTGCCCTCGAGTCCCGAGGGGAGGTCGAGCGCCACGACCGGCCGCCCTGCCGTGCCCGCGGCGTTGATCGCCTCGATCGCCTGCCGGTAGAGCCCCGAAACCTCCTGCTTGAGGCCGGTGCCGAAGATGGCGTCCACGATGAGCGAGGCTTGAAGGAGCTGCTCGCGCATCCGGCCCAGCTCCCCCTCGCCCAGGACCTCGTGCACCGCCACCTGGGCTCCCTCAAGGAGGTCCAGGTTGATCTTGGCCTCGCCCCGGACCTCATGGCGCGTGCCGAGGAGCCAGACCTCTGCTGCGATGCCGCGCTGGCGCAGGGTCCGGGCGACCACCATGCCGTCACCGCCGTTGTTCCCCTTGCCGGCCACGACAGCCACGGGCCGGCCCCCCCGGATCGGGAACCGCTCGAGGATCCGCTCGGCCGCGCCCCGGCCCGCGTTCTCCATCAGGACCTGGGCGGGGATCCCGTGCCGGATGGCCGCCTCGTCCAGGCGCTGCATCTCTTCGACACGCGCGAGCTTCACCCGGCCTCCTCGGGCATCACCTGACCCCCTCCACCTTCACCTGACCCCCTCCAGCTTCACCCCTCCCCCTCGAGCACGACCTGCGCCGCCCCGTACTCGCCGTCATGGGTGAGGCTCACCAGGGCCTGCCGGATCCCCCGGCTGTCGCAGAGGAGCTTCGCCTGCCCGTGCAGGACCAGCCGGGGCCGTCCCGAGTCCTCCCGGACCACCTCGACCTCCCGCCAGGGGATCCCCGCGCGCTTCCCGGTGCCCAGGGCCTTCAGGAACGCCTCTTTGGCCGCGAACCGGACCGCGAAGTGCTGGGCCGGGGAGACCCGGCCTTCGCACCACGCGATCTCCCCGGGCGTGAACAGGCGCCGCTTCATGCGCTCGCCGAAGCGGTCGAGGGCCTGCCCGATGCGCGCCACGTGGACGAGGTCCACCCCGATCCCCAGGATCACCCGCCGCCCCGCAACAGCTCGACCATCTCCCGCACCGCCTGGTGGATCCCCACAAAGATCGCCCGGGCGACGATGCTGTGGCCGATGTTGAACTCCTCGATCTCGGCCACGCGGGCCAGGCGCTTGATGTTGTGGTAGTCCAGCCCATGCCCGGCCGCCACGCGCAGCCCGAGCTCCAGGCCCAGCCGGACCCCGGCCATCAGGCGGTCGAACTCCCTCAGCTCCGCCGGCGTGCCGAAGGCGTGGGCATAGGGGCCCGTGTGCAGCTCCACGAGATCTCCCCCGACCTCGCGGGCTGCCCGGATCTGGTCGGGCTCCGCGTCGATGAAGAGGCTGACCAGGATCCCCTCCTCCTTCAGCCGCTGCACCGCCTTGCCCACCGCATCCGGGTTGAGGGCGACCTCCAGTCCCCCCTCGGTCGTGACCTCCTCCCGCCGTTCCGGGACGAGGGTGGCGCGGTCGGGATGGACCTGCCGGGCGATCCGGAGCATCTCCTCGGTGGCCGCCATTTCGAGGTTGAGGTGGGTATTGACGGTCTGCCGGAGCAGCGTCAGGTCGCGGTCCTGGATGTGGCGCCGGTCCTCCCGGAGGTGGCAGACGATGGCATCGGCCCCTGCCAGCTCCGCCAGGGCCGCGGCCGCCACCGGGTCGGGCTCCACGGTACGCCGGGCCTGGCGTACGGTGGCCACATGATCGACGTTGACCCCGAGCCGCGCCATACGTGCTGCCTGTTCCCGTCTCCGCCGCCCCTGGGCCGGGGCGCCCCGCGTGCTCCTACCCCAGCTCCCGCCGCATGCAGGCCGCCAGCCCCTCGGCGATGGCCTTGATCGTCCCCTCCTCCGGGCCCTCGACCATGATCCGGAGCACCGGCTCGGTCCCCGAGTAGCGGACCAGGACTCGCCCGGATTCGCCGAGCTGCGCCTCCGCGTCCCGGATGGCCGCCTGGACCCGCGTGAGCCCGGCCAGATCCCGCCGCTCCCGCACCGGCACGTTCAGCAGGCGCTGGGGGAACGGGATCATGACGCGGACCACCTCGGAGAGCGGCCGCCCCTGCCGCAGCATGAGCGCCAGCACCTGCAGGGCCGTGATCATCCCGTCCCCGGTCGTGTTGTGGTCGAGGAAGACCACGTGCCCCGACTGCTCCCCGCCCATGTTGTATCCCCCGCGGAGCATCTCGTCCACCACGTACCGGTCGCCCACAGGGGTGCGGACCACCCGGCCTCCCGCCCGGCGCAGGGCCAGGTCCAATCCCATGTTGCTCATCACCGTGGCCACGAGCGTCTGCTGGCGAAGCTGGCCCGCGCGCAGCCACTCCAGGGCGCAGGCGGCCATGACCCGGTCGCCGTCCACCACGTCGCCGTTCTCGTCAGCGAAGATGGCCCGGTCGCCGTCCCCGTCCAGGGCCACCCCGAGATGGGCCCGGGTCTGCCGGACGAGCTGCGCCATGGCCCCGGGGTGGACGGCCCCGCAGTTCAGGTTGATGTTCCGGCCGTTGGGGTTGATCCCCAGCGGGATCACCTCGGCCCCCAGCTCCTCGAAGACCGCCGGCGCTACCTTGTAGGCGGCGCCGTGGCGCAGTCCGCCACGATCCGGATCCCCTCCAGCGTGAGCTCCCGGGGAAAGGTGTTCTTCAGGAAGACCACGTAGCGGCCGATGGCGTCATCGATGCGGAAGGCCTTGCCGATCCGGGTGGCCGTGGGCCGGATGGCGTCGATCTCATCGGTGAAGATCAGCGCCTCGATCCGCTCCTCCAGCTCGTCAGGGAGCTTGAGCCCGTCTCCCGAGAAGAACTTGATCCCGTTGTCCTGGAACGGGTTGTGCGAGGCGGAGATGACGACGCCGGCATCGGCCCGCATGCTCGCCGTGATGAAGGCGATCCCGGGTGTGGGGAGCGGCCCGACCAGGAGGACGTCCACGCCCATGGAGCAGATCCCCGCCACCAGCGCGTTCTCCAGCATGTACCCTGACAGGCGCGTATCCTTGCCGATCACGATCCGGTGGCGTCCCTGCCGGCGCAGGCAGGTATAGGCCGCCGCCCGGCCGAGCTTGATGGCCATCTCCGCGGTCAGCGGCTCCACGTTCGCGATCCCCCGGATCCCATCGGTCCCGAAGAGCTGCCGCCGCGCGGCCCTCTCGGTCCCGGCGTTGGGGGGGGAGACCCCCGGGGCCCCTGCCGGCCCGTTCGCCTCGTGGTCAGCCCGCGCCCGGTCCCCGGCCATCCGGTCCGCCTCGCCTCGCTCGCTCGCCCGTCCTCTGCTCACGCGCCCCTCTTCACGCCACGCCGAATTTGATCGCGTCCGCCATCCGCACCGCCCACCGCAGCCGGGCCACGTCGTGGACCCGCACCAGGTTGGCTCCGTGGAGGATGGCCGCCACCACTGCGGCCGCCGTCCCCTCCTCCACCAGGCCGTCCGCGCCAAGGACCCGGCCGATGAAGGACTTGCGCGACGGCCCGACGAGGACCGGCCGCCCCAGGGCCTGCAGCTCGCTCAGGCGCCGCAGCAGCTCCAGGTTGTGGGCGGCCGTCTTCCCGAATCCGATCCCGGGGTCCACGATGATCGCGTCCGGGCTCACCCCCGCGCGCTCCGCCAGGGCGATCCCGGCCTGCAGGGACGCCTTGACCTCGCCCAGAAGGTCGGCGTAGCGGGGGGCCCGCTGCATGGTCTCCGGCGTCCCCTGGATGTGGGAGAGGACCACGGGGACGCCGGCCCGGGCCAGCACCCCGGCCAGGGCCGCATCGAACTGCAGCCCGCTGATGTCGTTGACCATCGAGGCCCCCATCGCGATCGCCTGCTCCGCCACCCGGGCCTTGTAGGTGTCGATGGAGAGCGGGATGCTCAGGCGGCGGGCCAGCCCCTCGACCACCGGGAGCACCCGGCGCAACTCCTCCTCGGCCGGGATCGGCCGGGCCCCTGGCCGGGTGGACTCCCCGCCCACATCGATGATGGCCGCCCCTTCGTCCTCCAGCTCCAGGCCCCGGGCGATCGCCTTGTCCGGCTCCAGGTACAGCCCGCCGTCCGAGAAGGAGTCGGGCGTGACGTTGACCACCCCCATGACCAGGGTGCGGCCCGCGTAGCTCAGGAGTCCCCGCCGCCACCGGATCTGCCCTGATGCCATGATCGTCATCCGTGCTCAGTGGACCGCCGAGCCGCCTGGGCTCCGGTCCGGGGCCCTACCCCGCGTTCACCCCGGCCCGGACCCCAACGGGCGGACACAGAAGCGGCGCGGGGGGGACGAGGAGCGGCGGGGCGGGAGAGCGGACAGCGTGAGAGGCGTTACGTCGGCTGGAGCGCCAGGTCCCCGTCGGGGCCCACGCCCTTCACGATGCGGTCGACCTCTGGGGCATCCAGGACTTCCCGCTCCAGCAGCGCCTCGGCCAGGCGGTGCAGGGCGTCCAGGTGGGAGAGGAGCGTGCGCTTGGCCCGCTCGTAGCACTCCAGGACGATCCCCTTGACCTCCCGGTCGATCGCCACGGCCGTGGACTCGCTGTAGTCCTGGTGCATGGCGATTTCCTTGCCCAGGAAGATCTGCTCCTCCCGCTTCCCGTACGTCAGGGGACCCAGCACCTCGCTCATCCCCCACTCGCAGACCATCTTCCGAGCGACCTCGGTGGCCCGCTCGATGTCGTTGCCGGCCCCCGTGGTCATGCCCTTCAGCACGATCTCCTCGGCGGCCCGCCCCCCCAGGAGCACCATGATGTTATTCATCAAGTACTCCTTGGCGTAGGTGTGGCGCTCGTCGATGGGAAGCTGCTGGGTGAGCCCCAAGGCCCGGCCCCGCGGGATGATGGTCACCTTGTGGATGGGATCGGCGCCCGGGGTCAGGACAGCCACCAGCGTGTGCCCGGCCTCATGGTAGGCGGTGATCCGCTTCTCCTCCTCGGTGATCACCATGCTCCGGCGCTCCACCCCCATCATGACCTTGTCCTTGGCCTCCTCGAAGTCCCCCATGTCGATCTTCGCCTTGTCCAGGCGGGCGGCGATCAGGGCGGCCTCGTTGACCAGGTTGGCCAGGTCGGCGCCCGAGAAGCCCGGGGTGCCACGGGCGAGCACCGCCAGGTCCACCTTCGCGCCCAGCGGGGTCTTCTTGGTGTGGGCCTTGAGGATCTCCTCCCGCCCCTTCACGTCGGGCCGGGGCACGACCACCTGCCGGTCGAAGCGGCCGGGGCGGAGCACGGCCGGGTCCAGGACATCAGGACGGTTGGTGGCGGCGATCAGGATCACGCCCTCGTTGGACTCGAACCCGTCCATCTCCACCAGGAGCTGGTTCAGGGTCTGCTCCCGCTCGTCATGGCCGCCGCCCAGGCCCGCCCCCCGGTGTCGCCCCACGGCGTCGATCTCGTCGATGAAGATGATGCAGGGGGCGTTCTTCTTCCCCTGCATGAACAGGTCGCGGACGCGCGAGGCCCCCACGCCGACGAACATCTCCACGAAATCGGACCCGGAGATGGAGAAGAAGGGGACATTGGCCTCCCCCGCGATGGCCTTGGCCAGGAGGGTCTTCCCCGTCCCGGGCGGGCCCACCAGGAGGACGCCCTTGGGGATCTTGCCCCCGAGCTTCTGGAACTTCTGGGGATCCTTGAGGAACTCGATGATCTCCCGGAGCTCCTCCTTGGCCTCGTCCACCCCGGCCACGTCCGCGAAGGTGACCTTGTTGTGCTTCTCGGAGATGAGTCGGGCCCGGGCCTTGCCGAAGGAGAGGGCCTTGGCCCCCCCGCCCTGCATCTGGCGCATGAAGAAGATCCACACGCCGATGAACAGGGCCATGGGGAACCAGGAGATGAGCAGGTTCATGTACCAGGGGTTCTGCTCCGGCGGCTTGACGGTGATCCGGACCCCCCGCTCCCGGAGCAGCTTGAGCAGGTCCGGGGACTCGACGATGTAGGTCTTGAAGGGGGTCTCGCCCTTCAGCTTGCCGGTAACGTAGTTGCCCTTGATGGTGACCTCGGTGACCTCACCCCCCTCCAGGCGCCGCATGAACTCCGAGAAGATCATCTCCTGGCTGGACGGCTGGCTGGCCTGGAAGAGGTTGAAGAGCAGGATGACGATCAGACCGATCACCATCCAGAGGGCGAGGTTCTTATAGAACTGGTTCATCCGTCCTCTTCACCGCCGTTCGGGCTCGGGATCGCCGACCGTCCCCGGACGCGCCCCTCCGAGGCCGGCAGGAACGCCTCCATTATAGCACGGCGCCGGCGCGGGGTTAGGGCTCAGGCCGGTCCGCCCTCCCCGGCGTCCCGCTCCAGGGCCGCGATGTGGAAGAGGTTGCGGTAGAGGCCCCCGTAGTCCAGCCCGTACCCCACCACGAACTCGTTGGGGATGGTGAAGCCGACGTAGTCCAGGGCCACCTCCACCTCCCGCCGCTCGAGCTTGTCGAGGAGGGCGCAGATCCGGAGGCTGGCTGGCTGGCGGGTCTCGAGGTTCCGGCTGAGGTAGGCGACCGTGCGCCCGGTGTCGATGATGTCCTCGACCAGGAGGACGTGGCGGCCCACGATGGACTGCGAGAGGTCGGCGGTGAGCTTGACCACGCCCGAGGAGCGAGAGCTGGCGCCGTAGCTCGAGACCGCGATGAAGTCGCAGGCGAGCGGGATCTCCACCGTCCGCATCAGATCGGCCAGGAAGACCACCGCCCCCTTGAGCACCCCCACCAGGAGCGGATCCTTCCCGTCGTAGTCGCGGCTGATCTCCTTGCCCAGCTCCCTCACCCGGGCCGCGATCTCCTCCCGGGTGATCAGGATCCGTCCCGGCCGATGACCCATCCTCGCCCCTCCTGCTCGGTGCGGCCTGCCCTAGCGGGTCCTGGCGGTCACGAAGGGGTTCAGGTGGCGCTCGGTCCGGAGGCGCGCGGCGACCTGGTCGGCCTCCCCCCGGGTGGCGAAGCTCCCGACCCGGACCCGGTAGCGGACCCGGCCGTCCTCCGACTCGACGGCCACCAGATAGGCGTCGTACCCGTTGGCGGCCAGCTGCCGCTGCAGGTCCTCGGCCAGGGCGCGGCTCCGGAAGGCGCTGACCTGGACCGTCCACGGCCCCGCCGGCGACGGCGCCGACGCGGCCGCGGCCGGCGCCCGATCCGGGA
>JACPFL010000004.1 GCA_016183025.1 Deltaproteobacteria bacterium
AAGAGGAGGAGCCTCCAGTGAAGATCGTGGTGTGCGACGATGTGGATGGCGCGTTCCGGGGCTCGGGAGAGCTGGCGCGCCTGGAGGCCGTGGGCACGGTGACGGTCTACAACCGCGTGGCGGAAACCCGCGGGGCGTTGCTCGACCGGCTCCGCGCCGCCGCCGTGGCCGTGGCGGTCCGCGACCGGACCGTGCTCGACCGCGAGATGCTGACGGCCCTGCCGGAGCTCCGCCTCATCGCCTCGACCGGGCCCCACCGCATCGACCTCAAGGCGGCCACCGAGCTGGGGGTGGTCGTCACGACCACGCCCGGGACCTCCACCGCCTCGGTCGGCGAGCACGTCTTCGGGCTGATCCTCGCCCTCGCGCGGCAGATCACCCGGACGGACCAGGCCCTGCGCCTGCACCGCTGGGAGCCCGCGGCGGGGCTGGAGCTGGAGGGGAAGACCCTGGGGATCCTGGGGCTGGGGCGGACCGGCGGGGCCGTGGCCAGGCGCGCCCCGGCGTTCGGGCTCCAGGTCATCGCCTGGGGGCCGACCCTGACGCCGGAGCGGGCCGCCGCCTCGGGCGCGAGGATGGTGAGCGAGGAGGAGCTGTTCCGGACCGCTGACATCCTTTCCGTGCACCTGCGGCGCTCGGAGCTCTCCCGGAACTTCGTCAACGCGGCCCGGCTCGCGCTCATGAAGCCCGCGGCCCTGCTGATCGACATCTCGTGGGCCGGGATCGTGGACCGCCAGGCCCTCGCAGCGGCGCTCCGGGCCGGCCGGCTCGCCGGCGCCGCCCTGGACCTCTGCGACACCGGCCCGGTGGACATGCAGGACCCGATCCTCGACGCGCCCCGCACCGTGCTCACCCCGCACCTGGCCTGGCAGACCGTGGAGTCCTACCAGCGCTCCGCGCGCGTGGCGGTGGACAGCATCCTGGCCTACCTCAAGGGGAGCCCGGTGAACGTCGTCAACGCGGAGGCCCTCAAAGGGCCCCGCCAGGCGGGATAGCCGGCCTGAGCCGACCGGCCCGAGACCGCCGCGCGCCCGAGGAGGATCCGGCATGCCGACGGTTGACTGCGTGGTGAGACATGCGCGGATCGCTGACGGGATTCCCCTGCGCGATCTGGCGATCGACCAGGGGCGCATCGTGGCCGTCGGCGAGGCGCTCCCCCATCAGGGGCGCCAGGAGCTCCGCCTCGAGGGGCGCGTGGTGCTCCCGGGCTTCGTGGACCTCCACATGCACCTGGACAAGGCCCTGACCGCCCGGGACTCTCCGAACCCCGAGGGGACGCTGCGGGGGGCCATCGCGGCCTCCGACCGGCTCAAGCCTGCCGCGACGAAGGCCGACCTGATCGCCCGGGCCACCCGGGTCGTGGAGATGGCGATCCGCGCCGGGACCTGCGCCCTCCGGACGCACACCGATGTGGATGACGTCGTGGGGCTCCGGGGGATCGAGGCGCTTCTGGAAGTCCGGGAGGCCTACCGCGGCCGCGTGCGGATCCAGGTCGTGGCGTTCCCGACCGGCCGCTTCAGCCGGGACGTGGCGGAAGGGCGAGCCCTGATCCGCCAGGCGCTCCGGGCCGGCGCGGATGTGCTCGGAGGGGTGACGTTCGCGACCCACGACCCCCCGCGCCAGATCGACCACCTGTTCGCCCTGGCGCGCGAGTTCGACCGCGACCTGGACCTCCACGTGGACGAGACCGATGACCCGCGGATGCTCAGCCTGGAGTACCTGGCCGACAAGACCGTCCGGGAGGGCTACCAGGGCCGGGTCTGCGCCGGACACTGCTGCTCCCTGGCGGTCGTGGACGACCAGACCGCCCGCCGCGTGATCGAGAAGGTCCGCGAGGCCGGGATCACCGTGATCACCAACCCCGCCACCAACCTCTACCTGCAGGGGCGCAGAGGGCACCCGCAGTGGCGAGGGCTGACCCGGGTGCGCGAGCTCCTGCAGGCCGGGGTGAACCTCGCCGTCGCCTCGGACAACGTCCGCGACCCGTTCAATCCCTTCGGGCGGGCAGACCTGCTGGAGAGCGCCCTGCTGCTGGCCCTGGCGGCCCAGCTGGGGAGCCCCGAGGAGCAGGCCGCCGCGCTGGCCATGGCGACGACCAACCCCGCGCGCGCCATGGGCCTCCAGGGCTACGGCCTGGTCGAGGGGGCCGTCGCCAACCTCGTGGTGCTCGAGGCCCACGCGGTCGGAGACGTGCTGGCGGAGCAGCCGATGCGGGCGGCCGTCATGTTGAGTGGTGAGCGGCTGGACATTCAGGCCCCGAGCGGTGCGCCACCCCTAGGTTGAGCTTTCTGGCTTCTAACCAGATGCAATCTGCCCTGTCAACCTCGTGAACGGATGGGTCGAAAACGCCCCTAGCTCTTCGGCGGCTTGTATCCCTCCTCACTCTTCAGGGGCACCACACTCTTCAGGGGCACCACCCGACGCAATGGCCTCCGCGTGTAGATGAGGAGGTGCTCGCCGACAGGGTCGCCCGCGTTATCATGAGACACCCCCCTGGGGATGATCGTGAAGTCTCCCGGCTTCAGCTCCACCGTTCCCGTCTCCGTGTAGAGGATGCGGCGTCCGTTCACCTGGAATGACGCCTCGTCCTGATCGCACCCCCGGTGCCATCCGATGCCCTGATGCCCCTTCTGCCTGATGTATTCGATCCGCACATCCTCGTTCTCGTACAGGAGGATGGGCGGCTCCTGTTCCACGTCGTAGTCATAGACGTTGATAACCTCCATTCGCCGCCCCCCTTCCGCCTTCGCCTCCATCAGGTCGAGGTCTCGCTCGACGAAGAAAGTCTCGCCAGGGGCGCTGTTCCACCACGTCACCAGCTCGCGCACCACCTTCCCCATTTGTTGTTCCTCCTTCCCTGAGAGGGGTGGCCGGTCAGTCGAGCTCGAAGACGAGCTCCTTCAGCGAGAGCTTCCTGTCCACGAGCCCGAACTCCTTGGCCCACCCCGCGTACGTCTCGATGTACCTTTTCTCCTCCGGCGTGAACGTGAAGTCCATCGTCGCGCCCGTCGTTGAGCGTCGTAGCAGGTCCCGGTCGCCCTCTCCCCGCCGCCTGAGGTAGAGGTCGATGAAATCTTCCACATTGGCGGTCTTGGCGTAGTCACGGGAGGCCCGCAGGGCCCCCAAAAGTGCCTTTACCGCCTGGGGACGCTCCCGGACGACCCGCTCCTGGATCACGGTGAGCTGCACGACCGGGTAGACGCCGCTCATCCGCTTGATCTCCGGGCCGATCTGGAACAAGAGCCTGAAACGCGGATCGTTCAGAGACTTGTAGTAGAAATCCCCCCAGAGGATGGCGGCGTCCAGTTCGCCCTTGTCCATCAGGGCCACCAGAAGAGGGAGCTCTTTCGGGATCCACGTGATCTTGTCCACGTCGACCCCGTACCGGTGCTTGAGGATCCCTTTATGCGGCACGTTCTCGGTCGCCACCGCCACGCCGACCCGTTTGCCTTCGAGATCCCTGGGCGTCCGCACGGGGGCGCGGGCCGGGAACCAGATGCTGTTGGTCCCCTGCTCGGTCTGCGCGACGGCTGAAGCGATTGCGACGTACGGGAAGCCCTTGGCTCGTCCGATCATGTAGGTGCTGATGGACATCGCGCCGGCATCGAGCCTGCCCGCCACCATCAGGTTGTCGATCTGGCCCGACCACATCTCTTTCAGCTCGATTCGGACGCCCTGAGGGCGTATCTTCCCCGCCATGAGCCCGTACAGGAAGATGTAGTTGGAGAAGTGCGGGGTGTGGCCGAAGCTTATGGTCGGTGCCACCTCCGTCGCAGGGCTCGCCCACGGCAGCCCGAGAACGGAGACTGCCGCCAGAAGGCCGAGTACTGTCCGTCTCATCGTCCCCCTCCGCCGGACTCCTCTCGTCAAAGGAGGGGCTGCCCGCGCCCCTGCTCACGAGAGAGCCCCGGGCCGTTCACCTTCTCCCCTCAGCGCTCCGGGGCGCCCGTCACTCGCTCTCGGCTATCAGCTCTTTCAAGGGGAGCTTCCGATCCACAAGCCCGAACTCCTTGGCCCAACCCGCATACGTATCCATGAATCGCCTCTCTTCGGGCGTGAACGTGAACTCCATCGCGGACGTTCCCGCTCCCTGCAACAGGGCCACCCGGTCGCCTTCCCCCCGCCGTTTGAGGTACCAGTCGATGACCCCATCAATGTTGGTGGCCCGTACGTAGTCCCGCGACTCACGGAGGGCCTGCAGGAAAGCCCTCACCAGCTGCGGCCTCTCCCGAACGAGGCGCTCCTGCATAGTCAGGATCATCACGATCGGATACACCCCGAGCATCTGCTTGATCTCGGGGGCGATCCCGAACAATAGCCGAAAGCGAGGATCGTTCAGCCCCTTGTCAAAGAAATCCCCCCAGAGGATGGCGCCATCCAGCTCCCCTTTCTCCATCAGGGCCACCAGGATCGGCAGCTCCTTCGTGATCCAGGTGATCTTGCCGAGGTCGACCCCGTAGCGGTACTTGAGAATCCCCTTGTGCGGGACGTTCTCGGTCGCCACGGCTACTCCGACGCGGCTGCCCTCCAGATCCTTGGGCGTCCGCACGCCAGAACGGGCGGAGACGAACAGTCCATTGGCCCCGCGCCCGATCTGCGTGACGCCCGAGCCGATCGCCACATAGGGGAACCCTTTGGCTCGCCCGATGACATAGGCGCTGATGGACATCACCCCGCTATCAAGCTTCCCGGCCACCATCAGGTTGTTGATCTGGGCCGACCACATCGGCTTGAAGTCGATGCGGAGCCCTTGCGGCTGCAGCTTCCCCGCCATCAGCCCATAAAGATAATGGTAGGTCCCGAAATGCGGGCTATGGCCCAGGCTCAGGACCGGCACGTCGCTGGCCGCCCAAGTCTCCCCTGCCAGCCCGAAAATCAGGACCCCGGTCAGCAGGCCGCGTATCGTCCATCTCATGGCCTTTCCTCCATCGGCCTACGCCGATCACGTGACGACGGCCACCTGGATCGCGCGCGACGCCTCCCCCGCCACCCTGCCAGCTCGCGCGATCCCCTCCCCTCTGCCCCCCTTCGTATGGGGCTGTCAGTCAAGCTCCAACACCAGATCCTTCAGCGCGAGCTTCTTCTCCACGAGCCCGAACTCTTTGGCCCAGCCCGTGTAGGTCTCGAAATACCGCCGCTCCTCCGGCGTGAACGTGAAGTCCATGCTCGAGCCCATCTTCGCATCCAGCACCAGCACTTGCCGGTCGCCCTCCCCGCGCCGCTTGATGTAAAAATCGATCACCTCGTCAAGGCTGGCGGTCTTCACATAGTCGCGCGAGGCCCGCAGGGCCTGCAGGAACGCCCTCACCGCCTGCGGCCGCTCCCGCACCAGCCGCTCCTGCACCACCGTCAGCTGCACCACCGGGTACACCCCCAGCATCTGCTTGATCTCCGGCCCGATCTGGAACAGCAGCCGGAAGCGCGGATCGTTCAGCGACTTGTAGTAGAAGTCTCCCCACAGAATCGCCGCATCCAGCTCTCCCTTCTCCATCAGCGCTACCAGGATCGGCAGCTCCTTCGTGATCCAGGTGACCTTCTTCGGCGTCCGCACCGCCGAGCGCGCGGGGACCCAGATGCTGTTGCTCCCCCGCTCCGTGATGGCGGAGCCAATCGCCACGTAGGGGAAGCCCTTGGCCCGCCCGATCACGTAGGCGCTGATGGACATCACGCCGGCATCGAGCTTGCCGGCCACCAGCAGGTTGTTGATCTGGCCGGACCACATCGCCTTGAAATCGAGCCGGACGCCCTGCGGGCCGACCTTCCCGGCCATGAGGCCGTACAGGTAGTGATAGCTCGTGAAGTGCGGGGGATGGCCGAAGCTGAGGAGCGGTGTTTCCTCGGCTGCCCAGCCCACCCCCGCCAGCCCTGCCACGATGATCCCGATCACTAGGGTTCGCAGCGATCGTGTCATGGCCCCCTCCTCCGGCCGGATCACTCCGGCCCGTCGCTCAGACCAGGACATCCCGGTAGAGCATGTTCACACGCCGCTTGATTGTCTCCAGGTCCTCCGCGGTCAGATCTCGCGGGCGCGGGATGGTCAGATCGACCGTCTCCACGACCACGGTGGGCTTGGCCGACAGCAGGACCAGGCGGTCGCACAGGTAGAGTGCCTCGTTGAGCAGATGCGTGATGTACACGATCGTTTTCCGCCGCAGCTCCCACAGGCGGAGGATCTTCTCCATGAGATCCCGCTTCTCCGTGATCTCATTCAGGTTGGAGAGCGGTTCGTCCATCAGGATCACGGGCGTGTCCAGCGCCAGCGCGCGCGCCAGGTTCACCCGCTGCCGCATCCCGCCCGACAGCTCCCGCGGCAGGCGGTCGTAGTACGACTCCAGGTCCACCAGGCGGAGCACCTCGCGCGCCACCTCCCGCCGTCGCCGGCGGTCCGCCTCGCCCCGCAGCTCCAGGGCCAGCTCGACATTGCCTCCGGCCGTCCGCCACGGCACCAGGCGCGGGTCCTGCCACACGATGCTGAGCTGCCGGCCGAGCCCCGTGCCCAGCGCGCGCACATCCTGCCCATCGATCTCCACCGCCCCGCCGTTGAAGGGCTCCAGCCCCGCCAGGATGCGCAGGAAGGTCGTCTTGCCGCAGCCCGAGGGCCCGAAGATGCAGGTGAAGCTGCCGCCTTGCACGGAGAGCGACACGTCCGCCAGCACCTGCAGCAGCCCATAGGACTTGGACAGCTTCTCCGTGTTGAGCGCGCCGCTCATCCGAGTCGCCGCACCCCTGTCATTCCTTCGTCGTCTCCCACCGGTACAGGTACTTCCGCTCCACCAGGTTGAAGACGTAGTGCTCCACGAGGACCACGACGGCCAGCATGATCACCGTCCAGGCGATCACCAGATGCGTCTTGTACTCCTGCTGGGCCGCGTGCATCACGTAGCCGATCCCCTCGGTGGCCGCCAGCAGCTCCCCCACCAGGGCCAGCTTGAACGAGACGGAGAAGCCCAGCTTGGTGGCCGAGAACATGGTCGGGACCAGCATGGGGGCCGCGAGCTTACGGAAGACGGCGAAGCGGTTGCGCGCCACGGCGTAGCCCATCTCGAGCAGCCCCTCGTCCAGCACCTTCAGCCCCTCCCACAGGGCGATCAGGTAGATGGGCAGCACCGTCACGACGATGACGAACACCACTGCCTTGGTCCCCAGGCTGAACCACACGATGGCCAGCAACGCGATGGACACGGGCGGCACGGCGCGCAGGCCCGGGTAGAAGGCGTTCAGGAAGAACACGCGAAACGGCGCGAGGTACCGTGCGCCGAGCACGAGCAGGACGGCAAGCGCTGCAGAGACGACCACTCCGGCGACGGTGCGGAAGATCGTGATCGGGACGTGTTGGGCGAGGACGGGGGTGCTCAGGATCGTCAGGGCCGCCCGTGCCGTCTCCAGCGGCGAGGGCATCACCGTCGGTCCCAGCCGAAGGCTCATCAGCTGCCACGCCGCCAGCACCACCAGGTACGAAAGCAGGTACCCCAGGACCTGCCTCCTCTGCCCCCGCGGCTGCGCGATCAGCGCCGCTTCCATCATGCGCCCCCCTAAGGAGGACCGCTCGCCGCGCCCGCGGCTGCGAGACTTAGAACCCCCGGGCGCGCAGCCACTTCGCCATGAGCGCCACGGCCTGCGCGAGCAATCCCGACTGTCCCTTGAAGAGGTGGTACCCCCCTTTGATGTAGTGGAGGTCCTTGTCCCGGCTGCCAGCGGCGTCGTGGACCATCTGCGCGCTGCACATCCAGCGGTCCGACGTCGACTGGACGACGAGCAGCGGCGCCGTGATCCGGGCGATGTGGGTCATCATGTCGGCGTTCGACGTGTGCAGGCCCCACTGGCTCAGCCACGAGCGCAGGCTGCTGACGCGCCCCTGATGGGCCGTGGGGGCATAGTAGTTCAGGTAACGGGGGTCCCCCCACGACGAGCCGACCTGCCGATCCGACGGGTCAATGCTCAGGTCGTAGTGGGCCAGATCGGCAACTGTCCGGTAGACGAAGAAGGGCTCGTCCTTGACAGGGGCGTCGCCCCGCCGGTTCAGCTCCGCCAGCCGCTCTCGCACCCAGGCCGTGATCCGCTCGTTGCGCGCGACCTGCGCCGCGCGGTACCGCGTCACGAACTCCGGGCTGTAGGTGGCCCCCTTCTCCTCGAGCCTCGCGCCCACCAGGCGGTAGTTCGCCGGGTTGAACATGTCGAGTGTCGGGTCGACCCCCCAGGGGTCGCGCTCATCGATGACGGAGGGATCGAGGCTCAGGGTGGACGCCGTGCTGCGGCCGGGGTGCGAGTTGACGATGAACACCGCATCGCCGGGGGGGAGCTTCCCCTTCGTGAGGTCCGGCAGGTCGCCGGCCGGCGTGCAGGTCACCGACGGGGACTCCGCCTGGCTCTGGTAGTAGGCCGTGAGGGAGGCCCCGCCGCTGTGGCCGTACATCACGATGCGCCGCATCCCGGCATCGCGCAGGAACTGGACGCCAGCGGCGATGTCCAGGAGGACCTCCTCGAAGATCAACGTGCTGTCGTCGCCCGCGTAGCGCGACTTCACGTTCAGGAACGCGTAGCCCTCGCGCGCGAAGGGCTTGCCGGCGTAGTTCTGCGCCGCCTGAGTGGCCGGGTGCATCGCCACCAGCGCCGTCTCGGGCCTCCCGCGCGCCGGCAGGTACAGGAGCGCCTCGATCCCCTCTCCGTCCTGGGCCGTGAGGATGAGCGCCTGCTGCCGCACCTCCTCGTCGATGCTGCCCGCCTCGATCCCTTCCAGGTTGATGTCCTTGGCCATCGGGCTCCTCTACCCGTGCCGGGCCGTGAAACGGCCGGCTCGTTCACCGCAACTCCGTAATGTGCGCAATTGTAGCCCGCGCGATCTCCCTGTCAAGAGACCAAAATCGTCAAGGCCAGGAGCGCTCCGGTGATGTCCGGAAGCTCCTCCGGATCCGGAAGGAGGCGCTGGACTGGATCCTCGCCCACCGGGAGGCGGCGGCCGAGATCTGGATCAAACGCGCGAACCTGAAGGAGCCGAAGGCGGTGATCCTGAGGACCTGGGACTTCTATCCCCGGGAGACCGTGGCGATGTTCCCGCCGAAGGGGGTGGAGCAGAACCTGGCCGACGCGCTGAAGTTCAAGTTCATCAAGGAGCCGCTGACCCCGGAGCAGGTCCGGCAGATGATCGCCAGCGAGTTTGCTCCGGAGTAGGCGGGATCCCGGGGGCGCTGGACCCGGCTCAGTCCCTGGCGGCCTGGGCCTTCTTGGCTGCTGCGGCCTCCGGGCGCTTGGCCTTGCCTGCGGGCTTCTTCTCCGGCGGGACCCGCTTGGACAGGCTCTCCTTCAGGGCCTCCATGAGGTCGATCACCCGGGCCTGCTGGACCTGGGGGCCGACCGCCGTGACCTCCTTCCCCTCGACCTTGAGGTTCACGAGGTCCAGCACCCGCAGCCGGTACTCGTCCTGGTACTGCTCGGGCTTGAACTCCTCGTTGGAGAGCTCATCGATCAGGCGCACGGCCAGCTCGAGCTCGCCCTCCTTGAGCCTGGCCGACTCCCCCTTGTCGATCTCGGCGAAGTCCCGGACCTCGTCCGCGAAGTACATGGTGTGCAGCATCAGGCCGCCCTGCGCGGCCCGGACCAGGACCAGGCTCTCCTTGCCGCGCATGACGAACTTGGCGAGCGCGACCCGGTCCATCTTGGCCATGGCGTCGGCCAGCAGCCGGTACGCCTTCTCGCCCCCCTTGTCGGGCCCGAGGTAGTAGCTCTTCTCGAAGTAGATCGGGTCCACCTTGGGGAGCGGGACGAACTCGGCGATGTCGATGGTCCTGGAGGCCTCCCCCTCCAGCGACTTCAGCTCCTCGTCGGAGAGCCGCACGTACTGGTCCTTCGCGAACTCGTAGCCCCGGACCAGCCCGCTCCGCTCCACCACCTCGTTGCACGTCGGACAGACCTGCTGCTGCTTGATCCGGGAGCCGCACTTGGCGTGCAGGAGGTGGAAGCTCACCCCCCCGGAGACGGCGGCCGCGTAGAGCCGGACCGGGATGGAGACCAGCCCGAAGGAGATGGTGCCCGAGCCGATGGAATGGGGAGGCATGGCCGTGGTCCTCCTGTTCCAGGGATCTTGAGGCGAGTTTGCACCATAGCATGAAAACCCCTATGATTCAAGCGGCCTGCGAGGCCTCGCGGTCAGGACCAGGGGAGAGCATGCAGGGCCCAGGTGCGGCATGAGCCGGGACCGCCCGCCCCCGCTTCACGACTATCGGACGAAGCGCGACCCCGAGCGCACGCCGGAACCCTTCGGCGGCCGCCGCCCGGGGGACAGCCATCTCTTCGTCGTCCAGAAGCACGCGGCCCGGCGCCTCCACTACGATCTGCGCCTGGAGATCGACGGGGTGCTGAAGAGCTGGGCCGTGCCCAAGGGCCCGTCGGTCCGGCCGGCAGAGAAGCGGCTCGCCGTCCACGTCGAGGACCACCCGGTCGAGTACGCGGACTTCGAGGGGGCGATCCCCGCAGGCAACTACGGCGCGGGCGCGGTGATCGTCTGGGACCGCGGCTGGTACCGTCCCGTCAAGGGCGACGATCTCCTCGACCAGCTCGCCAGGGGAAAGCTCGAGGTCGAGCTGTTCGGCCTCAAGCTCCGCGGCAGGTGGACGCTCGCCCGGATGAGCGGGAAGGAAAAGGACTGGCTCCTCCTCAAGACGGCCGACCCCTACGTCGGCGAGCAGGAGCTGACCGACCGGTACCCGGAGTCCGTGCTCTCGGGGTTGACGGTGGAAGAGCTCCGTGAGGCCCCGGCCAAGCTGGCCGCGCTGCGCAAGCGGCTGCAGGCCCTGAAGGTCCCGCTCGCCGAGGTCCTGGCCAGCGAGCAGCCCCTGATGCTGGCCACCCCGGCAGCCCGCCCCTTCTCGGGGCGGGAGTGGCTCTTCGAGATCAAGTACGACGGCGTGCGCGTCCTGGCCTCTCGCGCGGGCGAGGCCGTGGAGCTCTACGGCCGGAGCGGCCAGGTCGTCACGGCCCGCTACCCCGAGGTCGCCCGCGCCCTCCGGGCGCTGCCGGTGGAGCGCTTCGTCCTCGATGGAGAGGTCGTGGCCCTGGACGAGGGCGGGCGGCCGAGCTTCCAGCGCCTCCAGGCGCGCATGCACCTCACCAACCCCCTCGACATCGAGCGCGCGCGGGCCACCGTGCCGGTGACCGGGATCTTCTTCGACGGCCTGGCCCTGGACGGAGGCGACCTGCGCGGCCTCCCGCTCCTCGCGCGGAAGGCGTGCTTGCAGCTCTTGCTCCCCGCCCGCGGCGTGGTCCGATACGGCGACCACGTCCTCGAGCATGGGGAGGCCTTCTTCGAGGCGGCCTCGGAGCAGTGGCTCGAAGGGATCGTGGCCAAGAAGGTCACGAGCCAGTACGTGGGCGCGCGCTCCAGGGACTGGATCAAGCTGAAGTGCCAGCGCCGCCAGGAGTTCGTCATCGGCGGCTACACCGCCCCGCAGGGCTCGCGCGGCTACTTCGGCGCCCTCCACCTGGGGCTCTACGATGGGGCCCGGCTGGTCTACGTGTCAAAAGTCGGCACGGGGTTCGATCAGCAGAGGCTCCAGACGGTATGGGCGCGGCTCCAGCCACTCAGCCGACCCACGACCCCCTTCGAGGTCGGCAGCCCGGTCGGGCCGGGCCACCAGTGGGTGGAGCCCCGGCTGGTCTGCGAGGTGCGCTTCACCGAGTGGACCCGCGACGGCGGGATCCGTCACCGAGGAGTGCCGCCGCGAACAGCCCGTGGCGCTCGACGCGCCCCCGCCCTCCCGGCCTTCAGCGGGCCGGCCCGAGGTCAGGGTGACCAACCCCACGAAGGTCTTCTGGCCGGACGAGGGGTATACGAAGGCGGACCTGATCGCGTACTACGAGGCCGTGGCGCCGCTCCTGCTCCCCTACCTCAAGGACCGACCCCTGGTCCTGACGCGTTACCCCGACGGAATCGCGGGGAAATCGTTTTTCCAGAAGGACGCCCCTGACTTCGTCCCGGCCTGGGTCCGCACCGAGCGGATCTACTCCAAGGACGCCGACCGCGAGATCGACTACTTCATCGTGAACGACCTCAGGACGCTGCGCTACGTGGCGAACCTGGGGACCATCCCGCTCCACCTCTGGAGCTCGCGCCTGGGCGCCCTCGACCGCCCCGACTGGCTCATCCTCGACCTGGACCCCAAAGGCGCCCCGTTCGCCGACGTGGTGCGGGTGGGCCGCGCGCTCCACCGGATCCTGGAGGAGCTGGAGCTGCCGAGCTACATCAAGACCTCCGGCGCCACCGGGCTCCACCTGCTGGTCCCGCTCGGGGCCGGCTACAGCCATGAGGAGGCACGGACCTTCGCCAGGCTCCTGGCGCTCCTGGGGGTGGAGGCGGCGCCCGAGCTGGCCACCGTCGCCCGGCCGATCCGGGAGCGCAGCGGGAAGGTGTACATCGACTTCGTCCAGAACGGCCACGGGCGGACCATCGTCTCGCCGTTCTCGGTCCGCCCCCTGCCCGGGGCGCCGGTCTCCTGCCCGCTCCGCTGGGAGGAGGTGACCAGCCGTCTCGACCCGGGACGCTTCACGATCAAGACCGCCCCGGCGCGCTTCAGAAAGGTCGGCGACCCGCTGGCGCCCGTGCTCAAGGGCTCCATCGACATGGCCGCCGTCCTCGCCCGGATCGAGCGCCGGCTCGCCGCCCGAGGCGCCCGGTCCTGATCAACCCTGGCCCGTCAGCAGCCCGCGGAACCGCTGGGCCAGGGCCGGGCCGGTCGCCGACTCCTCGTGCTTGAAGAAGACGAAGGCCTGGCGCCACGCGGCCCCGACCCGTCGGATCGTCTCGACCCATTGCCGCAGCTCTCCCTCCGAGTAGTCCACCGCGCGGAGCCGGAGGTAGCCGAAGTCGGCCGTGGTCACGGCCGGGGTCGAGCCCTCCTCGTTGTCGGCGATGCAGAGGGCCGTGTTCCGCGCGCGGAGCAGGTCGTAGACATCGTCCGAGAACCAGCTCGCGTGGCGGAACTCGCAGGCGCACGAGAGCCCGGGGGGGAGCAGGTCCAGCACGTCCGCCAGCCTCCCCGGGTCTTTCCTGAACGACGGCGGGAGCTGGAAGAGGAGCGGGCCGAGCTTCGGGCCGAGCGTGCGGGCGGTCTCGCAGAAGTAGCGGAGCGGATCGTCCACGTCCTTGAGCCGCGCATCGTGGGTGATGCGCCTGGGGGCCTTCAGCACAAAGGTGAACCTCTCGGGGGTGGCCGCGGCCCATCCCGCGACCGTCTTCGCGTTCGGCATCCGGTAGAAGGTGTAGTTGATCTCGACCGCTGAGAAGCGCGCCGCGTAATATGCGAGCATCTTCGCCGCGGGAAGATCGGGGGGGTAGAACGCCCCCTTCCACTCGGGGTAGTTATACCCGGACGTCCCGACGTGAAAGTCCACCGTTCCCTCAGCGCAGGAGGGAGCCCCGCGCCCCCACCTCAGCGGGCCGGGAGCAGCCGGAGGATCTTGTCATCGTCCGGCCTGACGGTGCCCCGCCCGTCCCGGTTGCTGGTGGCCACGTAGAGCGCGCCCTCCGGCCCCTGGATCACGTCGCGGAGCCGGCCGAACACGCCTTCGCGTCGCGCACGCGCGAACCACCGCTCCAGCCCCGTGACCTGGTGGGGCCGCCCGGCCTCGCGGAACATGATGCGCTGGAGGTGCTCGCTGCGCAGGGTGGCCAGGAACAGGTCCCCCTCCAGTCCCCGGAGCAGCTTACCGGTGTAGAAGGTCATCCCGCCGGGGGGCACCGAGGGATCCCACATGAGGAGCGGGTCCTGGAACCCCGGCCTGCCGGCCACCCCGACCTGGCGCGGCCATCCGTGATTCCCCCCCGGGATGATGATCCGCACCGTATCCCGTCCCTGCAGCCCCCATTCGCCCGAGGGGCCGTGCTCCGAGGCGAAGAGCGTGCCCGTCCCGGGATGCCAGGCCAGGCCCTGCACGTTGCGGTGCCCCATCGAGAAGACCCGGGAGCCGCGAACCGGGTTGTCGTCAGGCACCCGGCCATCGGGCTCCACCCGGAGGATCTTCCCGCCCAGCGACCGGGGGTCCTGCGCCAGCTCGGGCTGGCCCGCATCGCCGGTGCCGATGTAGAGGCGCCCGTCGGGGCCGAAGCGGATGCGGCCCCCGTTGTGGAACCTGGCGCCGGGGATGCCGTCCACGATGACCGCCTCTTGCACCCCGTGCGTGCCTCGGTCCCGGAGCCGCACCACCCGGTTCGTCGGGTGTCCTCTTTCGCCGCTGTACGTGTACATCGCGTAGATGGACGGCTCGGCCGGGAAGCGGGGATGCGCCGCCAGCCCCATGAGCCCCCCCTCGCCCGAGTGCAGGACCGGCAGCTGCGCGTAGGGCTCCCGGCGCAGCTCGCCCCGCTGGATCAGGCGGATGCGCCCGGGGCGCTCGCTCACGAGCACACGGCCGTCGGGCAGGAAGACGATCGACCAGGGCACCTCCAGCCCTCTGGCGAAGATCTCGACGCGGACCTCATCCACGGAAGGCCGGAATCGCTCGGCGGGCATCGGAGGCGCCGGGCCCACGACCGGACCCGGCCCTCCCTGGAAGGCCAGGGCACAGGCGCCCGCGAGCAGGATTCCGGCAACCAGACAGAGCACGAGGCGGCCAGGCGGGCTCCACCGCCGGCTCATCCCGACTCCCTCCGTGGGCTCGTCCTCATGCTCCCGCCACGACGGATCAGGGCCCGACCCGGCTCGCCGCCGGTGGTGGGAATATCGGGGCGCCGATGAACGGGATCAGCCGCGGCGGGGGAACCCGTAGCGCTCCCATCGCTCCGCCACCAGCCGCTCCACCTCCGGCGGGAACTCGATGACGTCGAAGCGCTGCCCGAAGGGCACGGTGGCGTCCACGGCGAGCTTGCAGCCGAGCCCCGAGGGGTGGGCCGGCTGGGAGGGGTCGAGGTGCTGGCTGGCCATCCCCGGCAGGATGAGCAGGTCCCGGTCCGCCTGGAAGCGGGTGGCGATGGCCCACTCCACCTCGATGGGGTTGCGGATGTCGACGTCGTGATCCACGACGACCACGTGCTTCACGCGGCTGTCCTTGAGCAGCTCCAGGGCCACGTTCTTCGCCTGGCCGGCCGCCTGCTGGCGGATGGATACGACCACGTGATAGCAGGCGTTGCCCCCGTACGTGACGCAGACGTCGCGCACCGTGGGGCAGACCGTGTCCTGGATCTGCTTGAAGTAGAGCGGGTCGCGCGCGGCGGCCTGCAGGATGTGCGTGTTGCCGATGGGCCGGCCCTCGTAGGTCGCCAGGTAGAGCGGCGCATGGCGGTGGGTGATCCGGCGGATCTCGACGACCTGGCGCGGGGCTGCTCCGCTGTAGTAGCCCTGGAACTCCCCGAACGGCCCCTCGGTCTCGGTCAGCTCCGTCAGCACCACGCCCTCGAGCACGATCTCGGCGAACGCCGGCACCTCGAGGTCCACGCTCTGACACCGGACCAGCGGGATGGGCCGGCCGCGCAGCGCCCCGGCCAGGGCGATCTCGTCCACGCCGTAGGGGACCAGGGCCTGCGAGGCGATGTGCAGGGCCGGGTCGCCCCCGATGGCGATGGCGATCTCCAGGCGCTCGCCGCGCGCGGCGGCCTTGGCCTGGGCCACCCCGCCGTGGTGCGGGGGCTGGAGCTTCATGCCGAGGCGGGTGGGGCCCTTGATCTGGATCCGGTAGATGGCCATGTTGCGGCGCCCGGTGTCCGGATCCTTGACGATGCTCAGGCCGAAGGGGATGTACGGGCCGCCGTCCTTCGGGTGCCAGAGGATATTGGGGATGAACGTCGTCAGGTCCACCCGGGACTCGACCACCTCCTGGCACGGGCCGCCGGACACCAGCTCGGGCTCGATCGGCTGGGCGAAGGCCCGGAGCCAGTGCTCCCGCAGCTCCGCCTCGGTGATGCCGAGGGCGTCGGCCAGGCGCTGGCGCTTCGAGAAGAGGTTGGCCACCACGGGCATCCCGCAGCCCTGGACGTGCTCGAAGAGCACCGCCGGGCCCTGCTGGTAGGCCAGGTCCCGGCAGATGGCCGCCACCTCCAGGTGAGGGGCGACCTCCTCCTTGACCCGGACCAGCTCCCCCCGGGCGTCCAGCAGCTCCAGAAACCACCGCAGATCATGCTGCATCATCGTCTCTCCCCCGCCGGCTCACCGGCCGCACCCGCTCCGCCGGCTCACAGGCCGTACTCGGCCCATCGGGCCTCGACCTGCTGCCGCATCGCCTCCGGCACGTCCACGATCTCCGGGAACTCCCGCTCCAGCGGCCGCGTGGCGTCGATCCCCATCTTGGCGCCCACCCCCGAGGGGAAATGGGGCTGGGAGGGGTCGATCTTCAGGCCGGCGGCCCCCGGCATGATGATCACGTCCTGGTCCGCCTGCACGCGCGTGGCAATGGCCCACTCGACCTGCCGCGTATCGCGGGGGTCGATGTCGTCGTCCACCACCACGACGTGCTTGACCGAGTGGCTCCGCAGCACATCCGCGATCACGTTCTTGGCCTGGCCCTCGACCCGCTTCCTGATGGAGACGACCACGTGCAGCCCCGAGCACCCGCCCGGCGTGAAGCAGATGTCGCGGATGGTCGGGCAGGAGTAGCTCCGGATGTACTCGTACCAGACCGGCTCGCGCGCCACGGCCTGCATGACGTTCGTGGGGCCGTACACGGGCAGCCCCTCGTAGGTGGTCAGGTAGAGCGGGTCCTTGCGGTGGGTGACGCCGGTGAACTCCAGGACCGGCCGGGGGCCCGCGCCCGAGTAGTAGCCGTGCCACTCCCCGAAGGGCCCTTCGGTCTCCCGGACGCCCGGGAGGATCCGCCCCTCCAGGACGATCTCGGCCGAGGCCGGGACCTCCAGGTCCACCGTCTGGCACCGGACCAGCTCCACGGGCTTCCCCTTCAGGGCCCCTGCGAAGCCCAGCTCATCCTCCCCGAAGGGGAGCGGCGCCTGGCTGGCCAGGTACAGGGCCGGCTCGGCCCCGAGGGCGACCGCGAACTCCAGGGGCTCTCCGCGCTGCTCGGCCAGCTCGTGGCAGGTGGCCGCATGGCCGGGGATCTTGATGAGGATGCCGCCCCGGTTCCGGCCCTTGATGTGGATCCGGTAGATGGCCATGTTCCCCTCGCCCGTCTCCGGATTCCGGCAGATGAAGAGCCCGAAGGTGATGTAGGGGCCGGCATCGCGCTCGTTCCACGTGATCGGGACCGGGAAGCGGAGGAGATCCACCTCCCGGACCACCTCCTGGCACGGCGCCCGGCTGACCCGCACGGGCTCCACCCGTTTCCGGAAACAGCCCCGCCAGTAGTGGAGCAGCTCGGCCTCGGGAACCTGCAGCGCTAAGGCCACGCGCTTCCGGCTCGTGAAGGGGTTGGTCACCACCGGGGTCTCGCTCCCGGTCACGCGCTTAGCGGGGGGTGACCTCGGCCTTGACGCGCCGGGCCTCGCCCTCGGCCTCCAGGGCCTCCAGCAGATCCCGCAAGCTCTCGTACGCCATCGTCCTCCCTCCCCTCCGCGATGGGAATGGCCGGGCCGAGCCTACGGGACCCGCACCTCGACCCGGCCGATCCGGCCGAGGGCGCACTCCAGATAGCGGTGGTCCACCAGCTTGTCCAGGGGCACGCGCTGCTTCAGGAACCCCTTCCGGATGTACCACTCCTGCTGGTCCTCGACGCTCCGCAGGTTGATGTAGCCGTTGGGGTGGATGAAGTTCCAGCGCATCTTGTCGTACAGCTTGGGGTCGCGGACCTGGGCATGGCGCACCAGGACTTTGACCACCTCCTCCCGGGCCGGGCCCGGCGTGATCGCCTTCAGGTAGTCCCGCACCCCCCTCATCCAGGCGACCATGAAGCGGCAGGGCGTCTCGCCAGCGCCGGCGGCCCAGTCGCGGTTGTAGAAGAGGACCGAGACATCCATGTAGGGGTTGCGGACGAAGTCAGCCACCGTCTTCCACGACACGGCCAGCCCTTGCTCCTCCACGACAGACACGAACGGCTCCACGACGATGGCCGCGTCGATGGCCTTCTGCTGGAAGGCTCCGGCCATGTGCGGGAAGGAGAGGGTCAGGATCTCCAGGTCCTTCAGGACGAGCCCTTCCGTCTCCAGCGCCCGCCCGAGCATGAAGACCAGCGGCGAGCCCACGGCGTTGATGGCGAACCGCTTCCCCCGCAGGTCACGCGGGCTCTTCACCCGGTCCTTGAGGTCCTGCCGGACCATGAACACGTTGCCGTCATGTCCCGGCACCAGGGTCGAGCGGCTGGTCACCATGACGATCGGCCACCCCCGGGCCACCCCGTTGAAGGTGCCGACGTTCACCCCCCCGCCGGCCACCTGCAGCTCGCCCGCAGCCATCGGGGTCATGATCCGGGCGGCCGAGGCGAAGTGCGTGAGCCGCACCTCGAGCCCCTCCTCCCGGAAGTAGCCCCTCTCATGCCCGATGTAGAAGGGGGCGTCCACCAGGACGCCGACCGTCCCGACATGCAGCACGGCCGGCCTGGGCTGGGCCTCCGCGCGGGCGCTCCAGCTCACGGCGATGATCAGCCCTGCCAGCACGAGTCGTCTCATAGTCTGCCTCCTTGGCCCGGCCGCGCTCTCGCCGACGGCCCCGAGGGGTCAGATTCTACCCCCGCGCTTCTGCTGTTACCACCCCGCGGCCCGATGCACGATCCGGCCGTCGACGAGCGTGAGGAGCGACACGATCTCGGCCAGCCGCTCGCCGGGGACGGTCAGGGGGTTGTCCGAGAGCACCGCCAGGTCGGCCGCCTTCCCGGGCTCGAGTGACCCCCTCCACTCCTCTTCCTGGCTCAGATACGCGGCCCAGCTCGTGTACGATCGCAGGCCCTCCTCCCGGGTCAGCCCCTGATCGCCGCGGATGATCCCCGCGTCCTGAGTCTCCCGGGTGACCAGCCATTTCATGACGACGAAGGGGGAGTACGGGACAACGGGAAAGTCCGACCCGCCGGCGATGGGGATCCCGGCTTTCAGCCAGTCACGGGCTGGCAGGGCATAGCCCCCCCGGACGGCTCCCCAGGACTTCAGCATGGAGCCGACCCGGATCAGGGGATGGTGCTGGACGGTCACGACGAGCCCCAGCGCCTTGATCCGCGCGAACATCTGGCGGCTATCGGTCCCGGCCACAATGTCGCGTTCGGACCTGGGCACGGTCCCATGCTCGATCGTCCAGCGCCGCCCGGTGATGGGG
The DNA here is from genome assembly GCA_016183025.1 of Deltaproteobacteria bacterium. Classification (GTDB taxonomy): domain Bacteria; phylum Desulfobacterota; class JACPFL01; order JACPFL01; family JACPFL01; genus JACPFL01. The sequence goes on from JACPFL010000004.1 coordinate 19,173, forward strand.
ATTGTCCTGTTGGCCTCTTCGTAGAGCTGCACCACCAGCTCCACCGCGCGGTCGCCGAGCGCATGGGTGCTCACCCGCCACCCCTGGCGGTTGGCCGTGGCGATGACGGCCCGCAGCTCCTCGAGGCTCATGACCTGAAGGGCGTGGCCTTCACGGAGGGGCTCGGACATGAGGGCGAATTCGAAGGCGCTATCCACGCCGATCTTGACCCCCTCGAACTTGAGCCACCTGTCGCCGAACCCTGAAAGGGGCAGGAGGCCGGGGAGCGCGGGAGTCCCTTCCACCCGGACCAGGAGGCGAAGCCGCAGGGTCAGCTCTCCCCGGGCCCACAGCTCCTTGAACACCTGAACGTCCCGCGCCGACACCCCCGCGTCGCGGATGCCGGTGAGCCCCACCGCGTGAAACGCCCGCTGCGCCTCGCGGAGGGCGCGGACCTGATCGGCCAGTGTCACCGGCGGGAGCACCCGCCGGGCCAGGGGCAGCGCCTTGTCGAGGATCACGCCCGCCGGCTCCCCGCTCGGATCACGCTCGATCCGGCCGCCCGCCGGGTCCCTGGTCTCCCGCGTGATCCCCGCGCGGGCCAGGGCGAGGCTGTTCAGGATCGCGGTATGCCCGCCGCGGGCCACGTACACCAGGTGGTCCGGAGCGGCCTGATCCAGCTCACGCCGCGTCGGGAAGCGCTTCTCCTTGAGCTGGCTGGGCGCCCAGGTTCCGGCCGTGATGATCCAGCTCCCCCTGGGCCGGGCGGCCGCGGCTCGCCGGATGACGTCCTGGAGGTCGGCCAGGCTCCGCGCGCCGCCGAGCTGGACCAGCTCGAGGCTCTGGGCCCCGCTCACGATGTGCATGTGCGTGTCGATGAGACCCGGAACGACGGTCTTCCCGCGAAGGTCCACCCTGAGCGTCCCCGGGCCCGCGAGGGCCAGGACCTCCTGGTTGTTCCCGACGGCGACGATCCGGTCCCCCTGCAGGGCGACGGCCTCCGCCACCCGCGACTGGCTGTCCATGGTCAGCACCGTGCCGTGATGCAGGACGGTCGTCGCCCCCACGACAGGGCCCGCCTGGCCGGCCAGGGAGACGGGGGCGGGGAAGAGCGGAGAGGACGACGACAAGAGCCAGAAGAAAACGAGGCTGGTCACGGTGATCCTGTGCATGATGCGCCCTCCTTCCGGATTCGATAACTGCGTCATCTCATTGGACCTGCTTCGCCCGCGCCACCGCGGTGCCTCCCTAGCCGAAGGCCGGCAGGATCTCCCTGGCGATCCCGTTCACGCGCTCAAGGCAGGCACTGGCGGGAAGCCCTGGCAGCCTGGTGGACGGCCCCTGAGTCACCGGTACAGCGCCGAGCGCGGAGCCTTTCGAGTCTCATGAATCCCCCTCCTTCTCGCCGGGATTTTACCGCTCGCCCCTCTGCTGTCAACCACGAGGCGCCGGTGGAGGCCGCTTACAAAGCGGCACCCGAGGCGTCTACCAAAAAGGAGGAGTAGAGACAGGCTCGGAGGCAGGCACTGGCACCAGCGCTTACGAATCTTATTCCTCTCTCCTAACGCTTTCGGTATACCTCCCGGCGGTGCCCGACCCTCACCACGATGACCACGAGGCGATCCCCCTCTACTTGGTAGATGATGCGGTAATCCCCAACTCGGACTCGGAGAAAGCCCTCTGGGCCTTCCAGCTTCTTCGCCCCTCGGTACGGATCTTCGGCCAGGGTCAAGATGCGAGCGTCTACTCGCTTGAGCATCTCTCTGGGCAGGGCGGCCAGGTCCCGCTGGGCCGCAGGCGTGAGTTCAATCCGGTAGGTGGCTGCCACCTACGGGAGGCCGAGCTTCCGGCGGACCTCCTCGTAGGGGATGCGCTCGTCGGACTCGGCCAGCGCCTTCCGGGCGGCTTCCGCGTCTAGGCGGTCCTCCAGCTCCTCCAGGAGTTTGAGGTCCTCAATCGGAATCAGGGCCGCGACGTCCTTGCCCCTTCGGTGGAGGATGATGCGCTCCCCTCGGTAGGCCACCCGGTTAAGGGTATCGGCGAAGTCGTTTCGGACCTTAGTTGCATTTAAGCGGGCCATTGCGGAGTGCTCCTGTTCAAAATGTCCATCATGTCTATTACGTCGATATTAGGCCCAATTCCTCTCCAGGTCAAGCCAAGATAGGAGGGTCAGGACGGAGTTTTTCAGGGCCGCGAGTCGCGGAGCAGGGCGGCCATGAGCCCGACGCTGACGAACGAGAGCAACCCGAGGATCCAGAAGATCGTGGCGAGGTCGGTCGCGACGAGGAGCAGGCCCACGGCCGAAGTCGAGACCGTTTTCGCGACCTGCTGAATCAGCCGGTCCACGGCGATGATCCCCCCGCGCACCTCCGTCGGCGCGTTCCGGGTCAACAGGCTCTTCTGCATGGGCGAGATCACGCCGTTGGCGAGCCCGTACAGGAGGAGGACCCCCCCGACCATCCACGTGCCCGGCAGGAACGGGACCGCGACGAGGGCCAGCCCGCTGACCACGAAGGCGACGAAGATCAGGCGGGCTTTATCATGGCCCGCAGCCAGCCGTCCGGCCTGGCTGGAGGTGAGCATCGCCCCCACCGAGAAGCAGACGAAGAGCAGGCCGGCCGTGGCGGTGGAGACGCCGTGCGTCCGCACGAGGAAGAGGGGGAAGTAGGTGAGGAACCCGTAGTCCAGGAAGAAGCGGAGGAACCCGGCCGAGAACGCGACCAGCAGACGCGGCTGGCGGGCGAGCCGGAGCATGTCGCCCAGGTAGGTCCAGGTCTCGGGCTGCGCCTTCCCCTTGGTCTCGGGCATCCAGCCCAGCACCAGGAGCCCGAGCGGGACCGCCAGGAGGTAGAGCACGAATGGCCAGGACCACGCGATCGCCGCCAGGAACCCCCCGAGGGGCGGGAGGATCAGGTATCCCACGCGGTCGAGGAAGACCTTCAGCCCCTGGCCGCCCACCTCGCTGTCGCCCTCCAGGAGGTCGCCGATCAGGACAATGGTCAACGGGATGGCCGCGCTGAAGCCGATCCCCTGGATGGCCCGGAGCGCGAGGACCCAGGCGAATGTCGGGGCCAGCGCCACGGCCGCCCCGCTCAGGCCGAACAGGATGAGCCCCCAGGCCAGGAGCAGGCGCCGTCCGTACAGGTCCGCCACGATGCCGAAGAGCGGGGCCAGGACGATCGCCGGCGCCGTATAGACCGCGATGACCAGGCCGATGGCGGAGGCGCTGACGCCGAAGGGCTCGATCATCGCCGGCAGGGCCGGCTGGATCAGGTTGACCCCCATGATCACCGCGACGCTGGAGGCATACACCAGGGGGAGGGCCCTGCGCTGCACCGGGGCCAGCTCGCCCAGGCCGAAGAGGATCGCGAGAGAGGGCGCACGCATGCCTGCCGGTCCCCTGCTGATGCGCTGCCGGCCCCGCCGCGGGGCACCGGTAGGTGGCCCGCCCGCTCTGGGGCGGCCCGCTCAGTCCAGTCCGCCCTGGGCCTGCAGGAGCGCCCGGATCCGCCCGACGAGCTGCACGAAGGCCGGCGACTCCATCGTTTTCATGTCCCGGGGCCGCGGGACCTCTACCCGGATCACCTCGCTGATCGTCCCCGGGCGCGGGCTCATGACCGCGACCCGGTCCGAGAGGAAGACCGCCTCCGGGATGCTGTGGGTGATGAAGAGGACCGTCTTGCGGCTCTCCGTCCAGATCCGGAGCAGCTCCAGGTTCATGCGCTCGCGGGTCAGGGCGTCAAGCGCCCCGAAGGGCTCGTCCATGAGCAGCAGGGGCGGGTCGTGGATCAGGGCCCGGCAGATCGAGGCCCGCTGCTGCATCCCGCCGGAGAGCTGGTAGGGGTAGTGGTCCTCGAACCCCGCCAGGCCGACGAGGTCCAGGAGCCTCAGGGCCCGCTGGTGGTAGGCCTCCCGCTCCAGCTCCCGACGTTGCGCGTGGGGCCCCGGACCGGCACGCTGTCCACCAGCACGCTCCCGGCGGTCGGGGGGAGCAGGCCGGCGACGATCTTGAGCAGGGTCGTCTTGCCGCAGCCGCTGGGGCCGACGACCGAGACGAACTCCCCGGGCGCGGCCTGGAGGGTGACGTCCCGGAGGGCCCGGATCGCGCCCTCCGGGGCCGGGTACGTCATCTCCAGGTCACGGATCTCGATCGTCCCCTGCGCCATGGCCGCCCGCGTCAGGCCGGGCTACTTCGGATAGCCCCGGCTCTCGTTCCATTTCTTCTCGAGCTGGACGACCGCCTGCCCGCCGCCGTACGCGTTGACGCAGGCCTTCGTCCGGTCCCAGTACTCCTGGTGGGGGTGCAGCCACCACGGACGGAACCCCACGCGCTTGCGCTGCTCGTAGTCGTCGAGCACTCCGTCCAGCTGCCATTTCGCACCGTCGCCGAACGTCGCGTAGTACTG
>JACPFL010000185.1 GCA_016183025.1 Deltaproteobacteria bacterium
GCAGAGGGCGGCCCGGAAAAATCCCGGGCTCACACCCGCAATGCCCGCCTCCGCCACCGGTCCGGCCCTCGGAAGCGCCTGTGACCCCCGTCACAGTATTAGGGGACGGCCAAGCGTAGAGAGCAGGCATGGGCAAGCGGGGCCGACAGGCCGGCGCAACCTGCCTGCTGGTGGCACTCCTTCTTGGCGGCGGGGGGTGCGCCGCGTCCCCGAGGACCGACGACCCCTTGAAGAAGATCGAGCAGGAGAAGGTCCGGGAGCAGGTCCAGGAACAACGGCAAAAAGTCGAGCAGCAGGAACGGCTGGGACGCTAGCCGGCCCAAGCTCCTGGGATCTTTGCGGAACAGGAAGGGCAAGCCCCTCGGCTCGGCGTGAGGAGGTCCTTCGAGATGTGGTAGCCGACCCGCTCGATCAACAGGGCCTTGCAGGCAGGACAGTAGGTGTTCTCAAAGGGCCCTACGCGGCCCGGCAGGTTCCCGGCATAGACGTAGCGAAGCCCCTCAGCGACCCCGATCTCAGCGGCCCGGATCAAGCCCTTCGCGGTGGTGTTGGCCTGGTCGGTCATCTTGTAGTCTTGATGGAAGGCGGTGACATGCCAGGGGATGTCCGGGGAGACCGAGACGAGGAATCTCGCGATGTCCCTCAGCTCCTCGTCGGAGTCATTGAACCCGGGGACCACCAGGGTTACGACCTCGAGCCAGAAGCCCCTCGCGTGGAGGAGCCGGATCGCATCCAGCACCACCTTGAGGACGCCCCCTAGCTTCCGGTAGTGCCTGTCATCGAACCCCTTGAGGTCGACCTTGTAGAGGTCCACCCAGGGCCGGATGTAGTCCAGCACCTCGGGGGTGGCGTTGCCATTCGAGACATAGGAGCAGGTGAGCCCTCGGGCCTTCCCCTCCTTGAAGACCTCGATGCCCCACTCGCTGGTGATCAGGGGCTCGTTGTAGGTCGAGGTGAGAATCCGCGCCCGCTGGCGCAGCGCCAGATCGACGATCTGCCTCGGCGTCACCTCCTCGGGGCGCACTCCTGCCACGGGATCGCGGAGCGCCTGCGAGGTCAGCCAGTTCTGGCAGTTTCTCACCGCAAAGAAGCCCGCCAGGTAGGAATGGTCGTCCTCGACTTCGAGATTGTACACGTGGCCCTCGAAGGGCTCCGCGGCCACGGATCTGATCGGGACCAGAAACCATCGGTCGGTTTCCCGGTATCGAGGCACATCCCGCCGGTCCTGATACGAGAGCCCCGTGTGCTGCAAAGAAACCACCTTGGGCACCATCAGCCAGTGCTCCGGAGTGACATCCGCGGCCCGGACTTCCTCCAGAGTGCCTCCGGACGGATCCTTCGTTGCAAAGATCCGGTGGTCGGGAGTACACCGGAGCGGCGGGAAGTAGTAGGGGGTGATGATCGCCATCGGCCCTTGGTAACTATGCCGAAAGGCTTTGAGGGCCCGGCGAGAGGCCCCCTCTGCACTGATCACTTGCACCCCTTCGGGTATCCGGACAGCCTCATCAGGGGTGACAACTGCCTTCTCGAAGATGTGCCCGATCGGCACGAAACCCCGGTCAGTGGCGATCATGGTGTCTTCCACAACGCAGTAGCCGCAGTGATAATCGCAGCCGAGCATGCCGAAGGAGAGGGCGCGGGAGCCAGGATAGGCGTGGAAAAAGGGCTTCTTCTCAACGGGGTCGAGCTGGAGGGCAGCCACGTACCCCGTGGGGACCATGAGGCGGCCGGCCTCGTTCCAGCGGACCTTGCAGATCCCCTTCTGGCCAGGCAGGATCAGGCAGCGGTGGCCGCAGGCGTAGCAGCGAACACGCCCCTCGGGGAGCTGCTCGTAAAGCTCCCCCTCCCGGACGAGCCGGGAGAGGGCCTGCTCCAGGGTAACCGCTACTGCCATGGTTCCCCTGAGTGAGCCAGCGGCGAGGCCGCGGAGCTGCGTGCGGCGCTTATGGCGAAGGCCCACCCTTCATTTTAGCATCCTAGCAGCCTTCGCGCAGGCCCGCAACCGAGGCCCTCCCTCCCCTCTCCCCGTCCCCGCGGATCCCCCCGCGAGACTCAGTTCTCGGGACCCGCATACAGCGCGTCAATGAACCCGGAGGCGTCCAGGCGCCGCAGCGGCTCCGGGTCAATGAATGCCTCCGGGTCCAATGCCGGGAGCGCCGGACGGCGGAAGACCTCCAACGCCAGTCGCGTCCCCTCGATGGACGGAAACGGCTTGCGCGGCAGGAACGTTCGCACCTCTCTATAGGCTCGCTGCAGCTCCGATGGGCCTAGCGCCATATGGCGCGCCATGACCTCCAGGCTCCGCGCCTCATCCTGCAGGAAGATCGCGGTCCCCTCGAGAAAGCCCTTGAGAAAGGCCTCCACGATGGCCGGTTGCCTCCCCAGGAAGGAGCGGGTGGTGGTGACGCCGGACCCGTAGATGGGGATCTGCAGCGCGGGGACGTCCACGGGGGAGGTGAACCTCAGCGCCCGTGCCTCCGAGGCATGGGGCTCCCGGAGCAGGCAGGCGTCCAGGCGGCCGCGCTTCAGCGCCTCGAGCCCCGTCATCTCGCTCCCGCCCAGGTAGAGGAGCACCAGGTCCCGGTCCGGGTCCAGGTCGGCCCGTCTGGCAAGGACCCGGACGATGTACTCCGTCATGTTGCCGAAGCGCGTGACCCCGACCCGCTTCCCGCGCAGATCCCCGAGGCGGCGCGCCGAGGGGACGGTGACGAGCTGGTGGTGCACCGTGTGTTCGGTACAGGCCAGGCTCACCACGTCGTAGAGGAGCGCCTCCCAGAGCCGGGCCGTGAAGGTCGGCACCCCCCCGCAGACGATGATGGGGACGTCCCCGCCCATCTCCACGTTGATGACCGGGACCTCCACCTCGGCCACGCGCAGCTTCTGGTCGATGGCCGCATGGGTCAGCTCGACCTCCAGGCCATGCTTCGAGAAGAGTCCCAGGTCGTGGGCGAGCCAGAGAGGGGCTTTGGTCGCCGCGAAGGTGTCGTGGCCGACCTTGATGCGCTCCATCTGTCGAGCCTTCGTCGAATGACCGGCCGTCCGGTCCCGGAGCGGCCGGGCCGGCCCCCACATGCGGCGAGACGGGGGAACTCAGTAGGTCGCCGGGGCGGCGGCCGCGCTCGGCAGGGTCCGCGGCACGGCCGGTCTCCCCTCCCGGATGGCCAGGCTGAGGCCCGCGGCCACCACCGCGAGGATCCCACCGGAGAAGAAGGCGAGGGTGTAGTTCCCGGTCAGGTCGTGGAGGTACCCCCCCAGGAACGCTCCCAGGGCCGCCCCCACCTGATGGCTCAGGAAGACCCACCCGAAGAGCGTCCCCGCGGACCGGCGGCCGTACAGGTCCGCGATGAGCGTGGAGGTGGGCGGGACCGTGGCGATGTAGTTGAGCCCCAGGATGACCATGCAGAAGTAGAGCGACGGCGTATCCCACAGCACGAGGAGGAAGAGCAGGGCGAGGCCCCGGAAGAAGTAGTAGGACGCCAGCGGCTTCTTGCGCCCGTACCGGTCGCAGATCCAGCCGGAGAGCAGGGTCCCCACCACGTTCATGGCGCCCATCAGGGCGACGGCATTGGCCGCGGTCATGGGGCTGAAGCCCCGCTCCATGATGAAGGGGACGAGGTGCGTGGCCGGCAGCCCGCCGCTCGTATAGCCGCAGATGAAGAAGCCCAGCACCAGCATCCGGAAGGGTTGCGTCCGGGCGGCCTCCCCGACGGAGCAGGGCCGCTCGGCCGCCGCGCTCGCCGCGGCCGCAGCCCGCACCGCGGCGCTGGGGTCCGCGCCGTAGGGCAGGCGCCCGGTGTCCTCCGGGTCGTTGCGCAGGACCCCGAGCAGGACCGGGAAGACCAGGACGGCCAGGACCACCCCCAGGATGATCCAGGCCTGGCGCCAGCCGTAGTTGAGGGTCAGCGACATGGCAAACGGCAGGACGATGAGCTGCCCCGCCGACATCCCGGCCGAGGCGATCCCCATCACCAGGGCCCGCCGCTTGACGAACCAGCGGGCCGCCACGGCCGAGGCCGTGACCGTCGCCGCGGCCCCCGTGCCCACGGCCATGAGGATCCCGGTAATGAGGTAGAGCTGCCAGAGCTGCTGGACCAGCCCCGAGCCCACCGCGGCCAGCCCGACGAGCAGCACGCCGAGGGAGAGGACCGGGCGTGGGCCGAAGCGGTCGACCACGCGCCCCATCAGCGGCCCGACCGCTCCGAAGAGGAAGAGGCTCAGGGAGGCGGCCAGCGAGAGCGTGGCGCGGTCCCAGCCGAACTCCCGCTCCATTGGCTTGATGAACACGCCGAACGAGGACCGGACGCCGGAGGCCGATAGCAGGGCCAGGAAGGTCATCCCGGCCATCACCCAGGCATAGTGGAGTCCCCCGCCTGGGCGGAGGTCGGACTCGCCCTGGTCCGCCGCCAGACCTCTGGTCACTATCGCCATGCCTCCTCCCGCCGGTACGCGACCCGGCCATCCACGATCGTCAGGTCCACCGGGATCTCCTTGAGTTTCTCCGGCGGCACGGCAAACGGGTCCTCGGCCAGGACCGCGAGGTCCGCCAGCTTCCCGGGCTCGACCGAGCCCTTGATGCGCTCCTCGAACCCCGCGTAGGCGGCGTTCACGGTGTACATCCGGATCGCGTCCCGGATCGACAGGGCCTCCCCCGGGGCGAGCGTCTGGCCCATCCAGGTCCGCCGGGCCACGGCCGCGCCGATGTCCCGGAGGACGTCCACCGGCCAGTAGCCAGGGGCGTCGGAGCCCGAGGTCAGCGGGAACCCGGCGCCGAGCAGGGTCTTCAGGGGGAAGGCGTCGCGCATCCGCTCGGGCCCCAGGCAGGCCAGGATGGAGTCCCCGACGAAGTGGAGGTAAGCGATGTTGGGGACGGGGAGGATCCCGTGACGCCGCATGAGGGCCACGCGCTCCGGCGTACAGAGCCAGTTCCCCATGTGCTCGATGCGGTGCCGATGGCCCGGGCGGGGGTGGGCAGAGAGGATCCGGTCCAGGGCCCGAAGCACCATGTCGAAGGCCACGTCTCCGATGGCGTGGATGCACAGGCGGTGGCCGGCCCGGTGGTACCGCCCCGCCACGTCCTCCAGCTCCTCCTGGGGGATCCGGATCAGGCCACAGTTGTGCGGCTCGCCGACGTAGGGCTCCGAGAAGGCGGCGTTGCGCCCCGTGATCCCCCCGTCGATGGAGAGCTTGATCCCCCCGAGCTTGAGCCAGTCGTTCCCGAAGCCCGTGAACAGCCCGAGGTTGAGCAGGCTCTCCGGCACGATCTCAGCCTCGATCACCCGGATGAGGAGGCTCACCCGCAGCGGCAGGCGCCCCTCCTGCCACAGCTCCTGGTAGGCCCGCACGGCGCGGTTCGCAATGACGATGTCGTGAATGGTGGTGACCCCGCGCTCCAGGCACTTGGCCGCCTCGTGGAGGATCCCCGCCTTGAGCTGCTCGTGGCTGTAAGGGGTGAGGACCTTCTTCACGAGGAGCTGCGCGCGCTCGCGGAGCTTGCCGGTCAGCTCTCCCGTGCCGGGGTCGCGCTCGATGCTCCCCCCGGCGGGGTCTGGAGTCTCCCGCGTGATCCCCGCCCGGGCCAGCCCCAGGCTGTTCACGATCGTGATGTGCGCTCCGAACGAGATGGCAGCAGGGTGCCGGGGCGCGGCCCGGTCCAGCTCCCACCGGGTCGGGAAGCGCCCCTCCGGCATCCGGAAATCCTGCATCGGGCTCCCGTGGGCCACAAGCCAGGTGCCCTCGGCCAGCTCCGCCGCCCGCGCCGCGAAGCGATCGAGAATCTGGGAGATGGAGCGGACGTCGGTGTAAAAGTCCCGGCAGTCGAGATTGTGCATCTCCGACGTGCCCTTGTCGGCCAGATGCAGGTGGGGGTCGGTGAGCCCGGGCAGGAGCGTCCGCCCCTGCAGGTCGATCACCTCGGTGCCCCGCCCGCGCAGGGGGAGGATCTCGCGCGTGTCGCCGACGGCCAGGATGCGCCCGCCGGCGACAGCCACCGCATGGGCCACCCGGTCCTGCGCGTCCACCGTCAGGATCTTCCCGTTGATCAGCAGGAGATCGGGTGCGAGCGAGTGCTCAGCGGTCATGATCACATCCTGTTGGCGCTCCGGGCATTGCAGCAATCCCAGGAAGTGTAGAGACCGCCGGGTGTGCTGTCAACGGCCATCGCCCGGCCACGCGGCGCGGCCGCGCCCTCAACTCCTGCAGAGGCTGGACAGGGTGGGACGGCTATGCTACAGGTGGAATCAGCAGGGGGAAGGAAGCATGGATCGTCTTGAGCAGAGCTTCGAGTGCCCGGCCTGTCACCACGCGGTCACCACCGGCCGGCTCCAGGAACATCTGGTCCTCATCTGCCCTGTCTGCCAGGCACCCCTGATGCTCATCCGCGCCCAGGAGCAGGGGCTTCGTCTGATCACCCTCGTGGATGGCATCGTGGGCCCGACCAGCTTTCACTGCTCCTCGGTGGGCTTCGAGATGGCAAAGCGTGTGGACTCGATCAGCATCGACGCC
>JACPFL010000001.1 GCA_016183025.1 Deltaproteobacteria bacterium
ACGGGGGACAACCCGCGAACAGCCCGTGCGGTGGCCGAGCAGGTCGGGATCAGGGAGGTGCTGGCCCAGGTTCTCCCCCAGGAGAAGGCGGAGCGGGTGCGCGCCCTCCAGCGACAGGGGAAGCGGGTGGCCATGGTCGGCGACGGGATCAACGATGCGCCAGCCCTGATGCAGGCCGATGTGGGGCTGGCGATCGGCGCCGGCACGGACATCGCGATCGAGTCGGCCGATGTCGTCCTGGTGGGGGAGCGGCTGAGCGCCGTGGTGGACGCCTACCACATTGCGCGCCGGAGCTACCGGAAGACGGTCCAGAACCTCGCGCTGGCCTTCACGTTCAACGGGATCGGGGTCCCGCTGGCCACCACGGGCCTGGTCGCCCCGGTCTGGGCCATGGCCGCGATGGCCGCCAGCGTGACGACGGTCCTGCTCAATTCCTTCTGGGGCCGCCTCATCCCTCGAGCCGCCCGGCGAGAAGCGGCGCTGCAGCGGGTCACGCTCACCGTCCCCAGTATCCACTGCGAGGGGTGCGTGGCGACGATCCGGGACACGGTCGGAAAGCTTCGGGGCGTGGCGTCGGTCGAAGGCGATCCGCAGGCCAAACGGGTAGTGGTGACGGTGCGGGATGGCCAGGGCCGGCTCCGGGAGATCGAAGAAGCCATCACCCGTCTGGGCCACGTCGTCGGGGAGAAGTAACATGAAGACGTGGGTCTCGCTCGCCATCCTTGTGGCCGTCTTCGTAACCGGATATGCAGCCGGGTACTTCCTGAATCCGGCCGCGATCCCGCCGGTCAAGGCGTATACGGAGGGGAAGGTGATTCGCTTCGCCCATACCGAGGCCTCCGACCCGCAGGTGGCGGCGCTGCTGACGGAAATGATGAAGTCCCCGGTCCTCGTGGTTCCCTCGCTTGCTCAGGCCCCGGAGTCGTTACTCACGACCGTCTACGTCTTCAAGAACGGCGTCAAGCGAGGCGAGGGACCGTTCAAGACCCAGGCCGATGTGTTCGACCGGCCAGCCGGCACAGACCACTACAGCCCCTTGCGCTCGGTCCACCTGGTCACGTGGAAGAACGAGCGAGCAGCCCGCCTGCTGAAATCTGCGGCCGAGGTGAAGGAGGCAGAAGCCAGGGGCGAGATCACTGCGCCACCCGGGTCCGGGGGGCATTGGAGAAGCTCCAGGGGGTGCAGGAGGTGACGGTGGATTGGGAGGGGGGATCGGCCCTGATCTCCTACGACGCGGAAGCCACGACGGTCCAATGGCTCCGGGAGACGGTAGAGGCCGCCTCCGGCGCCGATCACGTGTATCGAGTGGTTGGCAGCGGGGGAGACACGACGGGCCGCGGACGAGATGAGTGGGCGAGGACACTGAGACGAAAGGGGGAAGCTGGTATGGCACAGACGATTCTGACCGCTCCGAAGATCCACTGTGATGGGTGCGCCCAGACCATCAGGGACGCGTTGACGCCGCTCCAGGGCGTGGAAGGGGTCGAGGTGGATGTGAACCGGAAGAAGGTGACGGTCACCTACGACCCGGCCAGGTTGCCTCTCTCCGAGATCCGGGCGGAGATGACCCGCGCCGGCTTTCCGGCGGAGTAGGCCAGCCACGACTGTCGTGACGGGCTGTCACCGATGACGTGGGACGCGCCTCGGGAGGGACGGCGACGCGCGGCCCGGAGAGTGGTCGCGCTGGCCCCGGTCCTCGCAGCGATGCTGGTCCTCATGGCAGCGAAGCCCGGATCGGCAGTCGATCTCGTGAAGCAGGAGGGTGAGATCCGATGGGCAGTCCGGAGCGATCCCCTGCAGGTCCGGGAAGGCGATCGCGTCCGCTACACCGTCCGGATTTCCGACGGGAACGACAGACCAGTGGACAGAGCCAATCTCAGGCTTATCGGGACGATGCCTGACGGCATGGTTGTCAGGGCCACTGTAGCGAGGACCACCGAGGCGGGGGTCTACGAGGCGACCGTGATTTTCCCCATGGCGGGGGCCTGGCGCATGGAACTCAGCGCACGCGGAGACGCGAAGACGGCGAGCTTCGTATTCACCGAGACGGTAGGAGCCCGATGAGCGACGCGCAGCAGATAAAGGAACAGGGGCGGATGAGCGAGGAGGGTCGAAGGAGCACGATGGTCCTCACAACGGAAGAGGTCAGCAGGCCCACGGCGACTGACCTGACGCTCACACCACGGAAGGGGCGCGCCGTTACGCTCCGGCTCGCGGGGAGCCTGCTGGGCCTGGCGGCCATTGCCACTGCGGGCTGGCTCGCCTGGAACGGCTATGCGATCCCCGGGCTCCGCACGCTCGACCTCGACACCCCCCTTTCGCTCACGGTCTTCGGATTCCTGGCGGGCGTCGGCGCCTTCTTCGCCCCCTGCGCTTTCGCGTTGTTCCCGGGGTACGTCTCGTACTACCTGACGCTCGAAGCCGGAGGTCCCCGTGGCGGGCACGACGCGAGCCGCCCCTGGAGGCTCGGCGCGGCCGGCGCGCTCGGCGCCCTGGCCTTCTTCGTGGCGACCGGCGCGTTGCTCTCGGTCATCGCCGCCCCGGTGGGCCCCTACCTGGTCCGGGCCAAGCCGCTGGTCGCCGTGGCTCTGGTCCTGCTGGGGATCGCGCTGATCCGGGACTGGTCGCCCACCCCCGCCTGGCTGAGAGGGCTGCGCCCCTTCAGGGGCAGCGGAACGTCGGGATCGCCATGGCGGCAGGTGTTCCTCTACGGCTTTGGCTATGCGCTCGCCTCGACGGGGTGCACCCTCCCGCTGTACGCCTCGATCATCATCGTGCCTCTGACCAGCGGCCTGGTCGGCTCGGCGTTCATCACCTTCGCGAGCTTCGGCCTGGCCCTGAGCCTGGTCATGCTAGCTGTCACGGTCCTCGTCGGGCTCTCGCGTGAGGCGCTCGTCGAACGCCTGCACGCCTCGGCGGTCCGGATCAAGCGGGCCAGTGGGGTGGTCCTCATCCTCGCCGGCCTGTACGCCGGCTACTACTTCGCAGTGGCTGGCATGTGAACCACCTGGAGGGAAAGTGCCATGAAGCTGCCCCGCACCCTGCTCCTGGCGCTCCTCGTGGGCGCCTTGGCCGCCGTCGCGCCTGCTGTTGCCCAGGCCGCCCTGAGGCTCGGCATCGTCGAGGTCAAAGGGATGACCTGCTCGGGCTGACCCCCAAACGTGCAAGCAGCCTTGGAGAGGCTGCCGGGGGTCAGGTGGGCAGACGTCAGCCTGCAGAAGGCCGAGGCCAGGGTGCAGTTCGAGGAGGGGACTGTTGAGACCCAAGCCCTGGTGGATGCTGTGAACCGGATAGGGTTTCAAGCCCGCCTCCTGCGCGTCACCGAGCCACTGCGGCCGACCTTGCGGATCGAGGGCCTGACCAGTCGCCGGGAGATCGAACGGGCACGCGAGGCCCTGGCAGCGGTCCCGGGGGTCCGGAGTGTGGCCCTCGACCGAAAGTCGGGCGAGGTCTTCGTCGAGCATGACGGAAGCAAGGTCACGGCGGCGCGGCTGGCCCAGGTGCTCCGGGAGGCCGGGTTCCGCGCCCGCCCCGTGGACTAGCCCCCGCCTCCACATCCGAATGACGCTGCCAGGTGTCGTGGCCGTCGTGTACGGTGTCCTCGTGCTCGCGGGCGGCATCATGGGGTTCGCCCGGGCACGGAGCCGGGCCTCGCTCCTCACCGGTGGCCCGTCCGGCCTGGCCCTCGTCCTTGCCGGGCTGGCGACCCTGTGGGGCTGGGTGGGGGGACCGCCGGCGGCCGCTGCGCTCACGGCGGCCCTGGCCCTGTTCTTCGGCTATCGCTTCCTGCGCAGTCGTGCCTTCATGCCCGGAGGCTTGATGGGCGTGTTGAGCCTGGCCGCGCTGGTGGTCTTGCTCCTCTCGCTCGGAGGGGGGCGGTAGGACCGGTCATGGCCGGCCATCCGCAACCACACCAAGGTCTCGTCCCCGCGCGCTGGTTGGCACCGTGAGGAGGCTCCGGAGGAGGCCATGGCGCAGTGGATAGGCTTCATCGGGCTCGGGATCATGGGGCGGCCGATGGCGAAGCACCTGCTGAGGGCCGGCTACCCCCTGGTCGTCCACAACCGGAGCCGTCCGCCCGTCGAGGAGCTGCAGGCGCTGGGCGCCCGGGCGGCCTCATCGCCGCGTCAGGTGATCGAGGAAGCGGACGTCGTCATCACGATGCTCCCGAACTCGCCGGACGTGGAGCTGGTCGCCCTGGGGGCCGGGGGGCTCATCGAGGCCGCGGCCCCGGGCAAGCTCCTGGTGGACATGAGCACCATCTCCCCGTTGGTCTCGCAGCGCGTCGCGGCCGAGCTGAAGAAGCAGGGGATGGAGATGCTCGACGCCCCAGTCAGCGGCGGCGAGAAAGGGGCCATCGAGGCGACCCTCTCCATCATGGTGGGAGGCGACAGGGCCGCCTTCGATCGGACCCTCCCCATCCTCCAGGCTATGGGAAAGACGGTCACCCATCTCGGCCCCATCGGGTCCGGGGGGTTCGTCAAGCTGGCCAACCAGATCATCGTCGCCATCAATTTGACCGCGATCGCCGAGGGCCTGGTCCTCGCCGCCAAGGCCGGCCTGGACCTGGAGCTGGCCATCAAGGCATTGGCCGGGGGGCTGGCCGGGAGCCGCTGCCTGGAGCAGAAGACGCCGAACTACCTGACCCATTCCTTCCAGCCCGGGTTCAAGGTCGACCTGCACTACAAGGACCTGGGCCTCATCATGGAGGCCGCCCGCGGCCTTGGCGTCCCCCTGCCCGTGACGGCGCTCGTCCAGGAGCTCTTCTCGGCCCTCCGGGCCAGGGGGCGCGGCGGGCTCGACCACTCGGGCATTATCACCCTGCTGGAGGACCTCGCCGGGGTCCAGGTGGGGAGGCGCCCGTGAGTCCGGCGGGGGCGAGGACGCACCCGCGCGGACTGGCCAACACGAGCGGGCGGCCATGATCGGCTGGTCGCTCCTCGTCGGCCTGCTCGGGCTCCTCGGAATGGGGACCGCGGCGGTCCGCCTCGCCAGCCGCGCGCCGGCGCACCGGCCCGAGTTCTACTGGTTCCTCGGGCTGGTGACCCTGCTCCCCGCCTGGCTCATCGCCTTCCTCACCCTCCTCGACCGCGCGAGCGGCCCCCGCCCCGAGAAGGCGTTGAGCGCGTCCTGGATCCTCTCCTCGTCCGCCGCCCTCGCCGGGGCCATCGCGACGGACGCCGCGGTGAGGCGCCTCCGTGACTCCGGGCGGGGGCAGCACCCGGTCACCTGCTGGCTCCTCGGGGTCGCGGCGATGGTCCTGGCCTGGGCGATCGCGCTCCTCGTGCTCGCCCTGATCCCAGCGTCCAGGTAGCCCTCGTCCAGCGCCGACCGCACGCGTCCCGGGATCCGACTTCCGCCCCTCCGCTTCCCGAGCCGGCCCCCGCCCTCCCGGGGCCGGCCATCGCCCCAAGGCGTCGAGCCGGATTGACAGGCCCGCCGGCCCAGTCTACAAAAGCCCCGCCACGTGGAACCGCAATTCACCAGGAGGAGGCCCATGAAGAGAGCGGACGGGAAGCCGGCAGGCGGCGGGTGGGTTGCGCGGGTCCTCATGGGAGCGCTCGCGTGGCTGACGCTCCTCAGTCCGGTCATGTTGCCGCGTCCCGACGCCCGCGCGGCCGCCGGACCCCAGGAGAACGCGGGTCTCCGCGCGGGCGCCATCGACACCCACGGCCACCTCCAGCCCTCCCCCTCCTGCGGGTACGACGCCGCGCTGGAGGAAGCGCTGGAGGCCATGCAGCGTTACGGGATCCGACAGACCCTGATCATGCCGGCACCGCACCCCGCGCAGGTCGAGGGGCTTCCGGGCAGCCAGTGCGCCGACTACAAAGCCCTCGCGCCGCTCGCGGCCAGGCATCCCGGACGGTTCGCGTTCCTCGGCGGGGGGGCGACCCTCAACCCGATGATCCACGCGGTCGCCTCGGGAGAGGCGGACCTCGAGAGCACGCTCCCCTCCTTCGTCACGACCGCCGATGAGATCCTCCGGTACGGGGCGGTGGGGTTCGGGGAGCTGGCGGCCGAGCACCTCTCGTTCAGACCGGGACACCCCTACATCAGCGCGCCGCCCCACCATCCCTTGTTCCTGCTCCTGGCCGACATCGCCGCCAGCCACGACGTGCCCATCGATCTCCACATGGAGGCCGTGGCGGCCGAAGACCTGCCGCTCCCGGGCGGCCTCCAGAGCCCTCCCAACCCGGGGACCCTGACCGAGAACATCTCGGCGCTGGAGCGGCTGCTGGCCCACAACCGCGACGCGCGGATCGTGTGGGCCCATGCCGGCTGGGACAACACCGGCGAGAGGACGGTCGCCCTCATGCGCCGCCTGCTCCGCGACCATCCGAACCTGTACATGAACATCAAGCTGCGGCCGCGAAACGTGGACAATCGCCCCACCGACGCGGCCGGTCGGCTCAGGGCGGGATGGCTCGATCTCCTCCGCTCGTTCCCGGACCGCTTCACCCTCGGGCTGGATGCGAAATATCCGGAGGACACGGCTGACTCCGGCTTATTCCAGCTCACCGAGGATTTCCTCAGCCAGCTCCCCCCCGACCTCGCCAACAAGGTCGGCCACCAGAACACGGTGCGGATCTACCAGCTCGGCCGTCGGGCGATCTGCCACGCGCCCGGCACCCCCGGGCAGCGGACCCTGCGCGTGGATGCCCAGGCCCTTGAGGGCCACCTCGGCCACGGCGACCGTCTGGGGCCGTGTCTCTGATTGGTCCCATCGGCGGTATCTCCTGGCCGTGCCAGTCGAGGTGTCCGGCCCGATCCGTGTCGCCGCGTGCGGCTGCCAGCCTCCCAGGGACGGCGGCCCGGCGCTGCCGGCGGACGGCCTACGCCCCTTCGGCCCGCGGCTTCACGTGGCGGAACATGACATAGAGCAGCAGGTCGTAGACGAGCTTCAGCCCGCCGCCCAGGAGGAACGGCGCTGACAGGGCGACCGCCTGCATCACCCATCCCGTGACCGCCGGCGTGGCCGCCTGCGCGACGTTCCGGGCGAGGGTCGTCGAGCTCGCCGCCGCCTCCCGCTCATGGTCCTCGACGATCGACATGACGTAGGCCTGGCGGGTCGGGACGTCCATCTGGGAGAGCAGGTGGCGCGAGAGGAAGAGCGCGATCGCCACGCCGGCATTGGGCGCGACCGCGATCCCCATCAGGAGCACGTTCGACACGGCGTGGGAGACCACCATCGTGTTGAGCAGGCCCGCCCGCCTCGCGAATCGCTCCGCCAGGAGTAACGAAGCGGCGCTCAGGAGCTGCGAGGCCAGGAACACCGCTCCCAGGGAGCCCAGCGTCAGGCCATAACGGGCGTAGAAGAAGTAGGCCACGAGCGCCTGCAGCGTGAAGCCGCCGGCGAACGAGTCGAGCGCGAAGAGCGCGGCCAGGCGCCGGATGAGCCGCGCCGACGGGCGCGGCCCGGCGGGCCGTGGCCGGGCTCCGACCCGGACGCCGGGGAGCCACGCGTAGGCCAGGACCTGCACGCCCGCGCCGACCAGGAAGATCACGAACAGGGTCCGCGGGGCGGCCACGAGGCCGGCCGCCGCGGCGCCGAGGGCGCTCGCGAGGTAACCGAGCAGGTTGTACCAGCTCAGCGCCATGGTCACCCGCCGGGCCAGGACCGCGCGCGTGACCACAACCTGCTCGACCGCGAGGAACGGGCCGGTCTCGCTGCCTCCCACCGCCACGTTCCCCAGCATCATGGCGAGGACCACAAGCCCCGGCCGGCGCGCCAGGAGCAGCAGGACGGCGGACACACCGTTGAGCGCCGCGAGCCCCAGCAGCACGGCCCGCCCGCCATAGCGTTCGGCCGGCCGGCGGACGGCCCAGGTCAGCCCCGCGCTCCCCACGAGCGTGAGCGCCACCGCCAGCCCGATCCCCGGGGCGCTCAGCCCGAGCTGGCTCAGGTAGATCGGCAGCAGGATGCCGAGGAACCCGTAGCAGAACGTCCGCACGGCCTTGGCGACGAAGACCGCGAATAGATCAGCGGATCTCGCCATGGTCTCGCCCGCGCATGTCCGTCCCGCTCGGATCACCCATAGAGCATGATTCTATGTGCGGCGCTCGAGGTGAGCAAGCACAGCGGGCTGCGGCCGGGGACGAATCTTCGAGCTGACGACCATGGGCGAAGATTCCAGCCCACACCCTTCAGGCGGGCGCCAGATAGGTTCAAGAACACAGCGGGCGCCGAGGAGTCCTCGACGCCCGTGGGAGATGGGCTGGGTTGCTCTCAGTCGTGGGGTCTCGGGATGACCTTGTTCTTGCCGCCCGTGACGTTGTCGAAGGGGGTGTCGAAGCCCCGGACCTTGTTGTTGGTGATCACGTTCCCCGACCCGTAGTTGCCGACGCCGATGTCATATCCAAAGGCGTTGCAGTCGGCCCCGCTGTCAAACACGCGGTTGTTGTCCACCCTGGTCCCATCGGCCAGGAGGTATATGCCAACATCCGAGTTCCCCCGGATGTTGTTCTGGCTCACCTCCGATCCTGAAGCAGCCAGGAAAAGCAGGACGGCTGTCGCGGCGAAGTCGCTGGGGCCGCACCAGGAGTTACCGTCCACATTGTTGTTGGAGACCCGGCCCTTTGCTCCAAACCCCAGCTGGATGCTGTTCGCCGCCAGGTTCGCCTGGGTCACGGAAGCGCTGATCTGGTTGTTCTCGATGATGACGTCGACGTCGCCATTGGCGACGATCCCGGTCTTCTGGTAGGCCTCGATCTTGTTGTTGAAGATCACGACGGCCTGCGTGTTGGGGTGGCTCCCGTCGAAAGGCGCGTTGCGCACCTCGATGGCGTTGCCCTCCTGGCAGCCGCTCGCCCCCTGGTTGATCCCGATCACACGATTATGCGCGATCGTCCCGGAAGCGCTCACGAACAGGATCCCGCGAAGGCGAGTGTCGACAGGAGACGCGGGGTCGCACACGTTGGCCAGGCCAGAGGCTGTCACGGTCAGGTGCACGACACTCGCCGTCGCCCCGCCGTTAGCCACGACTGCCCCCAGGAAGTGGTCCCCGGGGGGATCCACCGCCGTGATCGTGTGGCTCGCCCCGTCGAGCGTGAAGCCGTCCGGGACGAGGATGGTCGCATCCGTCGTGCAGTCGGCATCGAGGGTCATGGTCGTGCCGACGACGGTGAACGTGCAGGTCGTGACGGCGGTGGCCGGTCCAGCGGCCACCGCCGATACCAGAACCAGTAGCGCGAGCCCCCCCGCAATCCGCACCACGCTCATCGCGATCCCTCCCTCCGCTCCACCCAACACGGGCTTCCTGTCCACCTGGACGCCATGTATTCGAGCAGGGGAGATTCTGGACCGTATCTGACGGCGGGTCTGTGACGGGACGCACAAACGGCCCGGGGGAGCCGCGGCGGTCCGGCGGAACACTCAGCGAACGGCGGCGGCCCGGGGCAGGCTCAGCAGGGGGAAGGCAGAGCCGGGCTCAGTGGGAGGCGGCGGCGCGGGCGGGCTCGGTCGCGGGCGGCGGCGTCCGGGGGACGCGGCGCGCGGCCGGGGCGGGCTGAGGCTTCGCGGTCGCCTCGGGGGGATGCGGCACGACCTTCCAGAAGAGCGGCGCGACCTCCTCCCACCGCTCCAGGAGCTGCCGGGCGCGCTGGCTGTGGGTGAGCTCGAGGTGCCGAATGAGCAGGGACTGCAGGAGCTGCAGGTCCTCAGGGGCGGCCAGCCGCTCCACGCCCACCAGCTCGGGGTTGTACCGCCCGGAGAAGACGTCCTCCTCGTCGAGCACGTACGCGATCCCCCCAGACATCCCGGCCCCGAAGTTCCGGCCGGTCCGCCCGATGACCACGACCACGCCGCCTGTCATGTACTCGCAGCCGTGGTCGCCCACCCCCTCCACCACGGCGGTGGCGCCGCTGTTGCGGACCGCGAAGCGCTCCCCCGCGCGCCCAGCGGCGAAGAGCTGCCCGCTGGTCGCCCCGTAGAGCACGGTGTTGCCGAGGATGACGCTCCGGTGGCCGAGGAAGCGCGCGTCGGCCGGGGGCCGCAGGACGAGCACGCCGCCCGACAGCCCCTTGCCGACATAGTCGTTCGCCTCCCCGGTGAGGATGACGCGCATCCCCGAGATCGCGAACGCCCCGAAGCTCTGGCCGGCGCTCCCGTCAAAATGCGCCTCGATCGTGCCCTCCGGCAGGCCCCGGCTTCCGTAGCGCCGGGCGACCTCCCCTGCCAGCCGCCCCCCGACCGTGCGGTCCACGTTCCGGATCTCGTACTGGAGCTTCACGGGCTCGCGCCGCTCCAGGGCAGGACGGGCGGCCTCCAGAAGCTCCTCGTCCAGCGGGCGGTCCGTGCGGTCGTTGCGCGCCTGCATGCGCCGCCGGGGTCGGGCGCCGGTGGGGTCGGCCTGAGCGAGCACCGCGCCGAAGTCCAGCAGGGCTGTCCGGGCGTGCCCCTCGACCGCCACGGGCTCCAGCAGGTCCGGCCGGCCGATGATCTCGTCGAGGCACCGGAAGCCGAGGCTCGCCAGGATCTCCCGCACCCCCTGGGCCACGCAGGTCAAGAAGTTGACGACCATCTCGGGGGTGCCCGCGAACTTCTGCCGCAGCTCCTCCTTCTGCGTGGCCACGCCCACCGGGCAGGTGTTGAGGTGGCACTGCCGGGCCATCACGCACCCGGTGGCGACCACCGCCGCGGTCCCGAACCCGTACTCGTCGGCCCCGAGCATGGCCGCGATCACCACGTCGCGCCCGGTCTTCATCCCGCCGTCCACCCGCAGGGTGACCCGGCCCCGAAGGTCGTTCATCACCAGGACCTGCTGGGTCTCCGACAGGCCCAGCTCCCACGGGCTGCCGGCGTTCTTGATGGAGGAGAGGGGCGAGGCCCCGGTGCCCCCGTCGTGCCCGCTGATCTGGATGGAATCGGCGTAGGCCTTGGCCACCCCCGCCGCGACCGTCCCCACCCCGGCCTCGGCCACCAGCTTCACGCAGACCTTGGCCCGGGGGTTGACCATCTTGAGGTCGTAGATGAGCTGGGACAGGTCCTCGATGCTGTAGATGTCGTGGTGCGGCGGGGGTGAGATGAGCGTCACCCCGGGCACCGAGTGCCGAATCTTCGCGATGTGGGGCGCCACCTTATGGCCAGGGAGCTGGCCGCCCTCGCCGGGCTTGGAGCCCTGGGCCATCTTGATCTCGAGCTCCTTGGCTGCGACCAGGTACTCCGTGGTCACCCCGAAGCGAGCCGAGGCCACCTGCTTGATCTTGCTGTTCCGCTCCGGGTCCCGGAAGCGCGCCGGGTCCTCCCCGCCCTCGCCCGAGTTGTTCTTCCCGCCGATCCGGGACATTGCGATGGCGATCGTCTCGTGGGCCTCCGGGCCCAGGGCGCCGAGCGACATCCCCTGGGTCGTGAACCGCCGGAGGATCTCGGAGACCGGCTCCACCTCGTCGAGCGGGATGGGACTCCCCGGCCTGAAGCGCAGCAGGTCCCGCAGGGCGGTAGGCTCCCGCCGCTCCACCAGCTCGGCATAGACCCGGTAGGCCTCGTAGTCCCCGGTGTTGGCCACCCGGTGCAGGGCCTTCACCACGTTCGGGTTGAAGGCGTGGTACTCCCCGCCCTCGCGCCGGAACCGGTAGTCGCCGGCATCCTCCAGGTGGACGACCTTCCCGTCGCCGAACCCCTTGCTGTGCCGCCGCAGCGCGTCCTCGGCGATCTCGCGGAACCCGGCCCCCCGGATGGGCGAGGCGGTGTCGCGGAACGCCCGCTCCACGACCTCCTCCGCCAGGCCGATGATCTCGAAGACCTGCCCCCCGTGGTAGCTCGTCAGCGGGGAGATCCCCATCTTGGACACGATCTTCAGCAGGCCCTTGTTCACCGAGTTCCGGTACGTGGCGATCGCCTTGATGGCCTCGGGCGTGAGCGGCGACACCTCCCGCCCCAGCCCGGACCCTTCCGGCGGCCCGGCCCGGCGACCATCGCCCGCCACCCCTGCCTCCGGGCCAGCGCCGTTCCCGCGAACCGCGCCCTCTCCCCCGGCCGGGGCCTTGCCGGCCGCCTCGGCCTTCCGCTCCTCTTCGGCCAGGGCCGGCAACCCGGCCACGGCCCGCAGCGCCAGATACGGGTAGATGGCACTCGCGCCGTACCCGATGAGCACCGCGTAGTGATGGATCTCCCGGACCTCGCCGGTCTCCACCACCAGGCTGCACCGCATCCGCTTCCCCTCGCGGATCAGGTGGTGGTGGACCGCCCCAACCGCCAGCGCCATCGGGATCGGCGCATGGGCCGCGTCCACCCCGCGGTCGCTCAGGATGAGGATCGTCTTGCCCGCCTCCACCGCGGCTTCCGCGGCCTCACAGAGCCAGTCCAGCGCCGGCTCCAGCCCGTCCGGCCCCTCGGCCACCTCGAACAGGCAGGGCAGGATGATCGAGCCGAACTGCGGATCCTCGATCGCCTTCAGGGCCTCGAACTCCTGGTCGAGCAGGATCGGGCTTGGCAGGTAGAGCAGCCGGGTGTGGGCCTCACTCTCCTCCAGCAGGGAGTGCCGGGCCCCCAGGTACATCCCCAGGGACATCACGATCTGCTCGCGGAGCGGGTCGATCGGGGGGTTGGTGACCTGGGCGAACTTCTGCCGGAAATACCCGTACAGGAGACGAGGCTTCCGAGAGAGGATGGCCAGCGGCGTGTCATCGCCCATGGAGCCCACCGGCTCGACAGCCTGCAGGGCCATGGGCTTCAGCACGAACTGCAGCTCCTCGCTCGTGTACCCGAAGGCCTGCTGCTGTCGCCGGAGCTGGTCGGCCGGGAGGTGGCCGTCCGGCGCTGGCCGTCCCGCGGGCACGGTCAGCCGCCTCATGTTCCGCTCCAGCCACTCCCCATACGGCTGGCGGGTGGCCAGGGCCTGCTTGATCTCGGCGTTCTTGAGCAGGCGCCCATGTCGGGTGTCCACGGCGATCACCTGCCCTGGACCCAGACGCCCCTTCTTAAGGACGTGGGCGTCATCCAGGTCCACCACCCCGACCTCGGAGGCCATGAGGACCGTCCCGTCGGCCATGGCCTTGTACCGGGCCGGGCGCAGGCCGTTGCGGTCGAGCGCCGCGCCCACCATCACCCCATCGGTGAAGGCCACGGCCGCCGGGCCGTCCCAGGGCTCGGTCAGGCAGGCGTGGTACTCGTAGAAAGCCCGCCAGATCGGGTCCATCTGGGGCATGTTCTCCCAGGCCTCGGGGATGAGCATCATCGCGGCGTGCAGGAGGTCCCGCCCTGACAGCACGAGCAGCTCGAGGGCGTTGTCCAGGCTGGCGGAGTCGCTCCCGCCCGGCATGATCAGGGGCCGCAGCGCCGCGAGGGCCTCGCCCCAGACCGGAGAGCGCAGCTCCGCCTCCCGCGCCGCCATCCAGTTGCGGTTCCCCTGGATGGTGTTGATCTCGCCATTGTGGGCCAGCAGCCGGAAGGGCTGCGCCAGGTACCAGTTGGGGAAGGTGTTCGTGCTGTAGCGCTGGTGGAAGACCGCCAGGGCGACCTCGAAGTCCGGGTCCTGCAGGTCCAGGTAGAAGCCCGGGAGCTGGGGAGAGACGAACAGCCCCTTGTAGACGATGGTCCGGTGCGAGAGCGAGGGGATGTAGAAGTCGGTGATCTCCTCGTCGAGGGCCACCCGCTCGGCCTCCTTGCGGAGGAGGTAGAGGGCCCGCTCGAACGGGTCGTCGGGGACCTCCGGGGGACGACTGATGAGGACCTGCTCGATCACGGGCTGGGTCAGGGCGGCCTTGTCCCCCAGGACCGAGGGGTCTACCGGCACGACGCGCCAGCCGAGGACCGTGAGGCCGTGCCGGGTCGCCATCTGCTCGATCAGGGCCCGACAGCGCGCCCGGGCCTCGGCGCCCTGCGGGAAGAAGACCATCCCGACCGCGAGGTCGTCGATCGTGTCGAGGCGCAGCCCCAGGCGGGCAAGCTCCCGGGCGAACAGCTTGTGGGGAATCTGCGTCAGGAGACCGGCGCCGTCGCCCGTCTTCGCATCGGCCGACGCTGCGCCCCGGTGCGCCAGGTGCACCACGGACTGGACGGCCTGCTCGAGGATCGCGTGGCTGCGGCGCCCCTCGATGTCGGCCACGAAGCCCACGCCACAGGCGTCATGCTCATCCTGGGGACGGTACAGGAGCCGAGGTGCAGACAGGCAGGCGCGGGGCGACGCGTAAGGTGGCAGGCTCACGCTTCGACAGTCAGGCTCGCTCATGGGTCACGGTCACTTCCGCGTCAGCTTCCCAGGCAGCAGCCACATTCACCGGCGTGCGCCGAGACTGCTCCCCGCGGGGTGAGGAGGATGTAGCAGCCTCTATGCCAAGGCTTGCGCGCAGAAGAATCTACTAATGCCTTGATCTAACAGCGCTTTCCTGCAGGCACCACCGGGTCTTCCCGCTTGGCTGTCAGAAGTCCACGTGCACCAGGAGGCCCGCGAGGTTCCTAGCCACCAGCGGCAGGACCTGAACTCGCGGGGGGGCAGCACGCCGGTGGACCTGACGCACCCCGAGGGCCATCACGGTCCCGAGGCCCGCGCCAAAGACGGTGTCCGACAGGAAGTGCTTCTGGTCTTGGATCCGGGCCACCGAGATGAAGGCCGCCAGCAGGTACGCGGGGACACCGACCCGCCACCCGTACTGGCCGTCCAGCGTCGTAGCGAAAGCGAAGGAGCCCCCCGCATGGAGCGAGGGGAACGACAGACGGTTACTACGGTCCGGCCGCTCCCGCTGCGTGACGACCTTGAGGGCGTGCCCCGTCCCCCCGACGAGGAGCAGGCTCTCCAGGGCTAGCTCGGCCGTCTCCTGCGTCCGCGGCTCCCGGGTGACCACCCCCAGGGCGTAGATCCCGCCCGCCATCCCGAACAGGGTGGCCGGAAGCCCCAGGGTCACCCCGATCTCGCCGGGGGTGTGGCCCAGCCGGCGGCGCGGGTTCTCGCTTGAACGATCCCGCGTGAAGTAGCCGTGCACCTCCCCGTCGGCAAGGGTGAGCAGGCCTGCCGCTCCCCCCGAGGCCACGAGCGTCGCCAGCCGCGTCCCCGACAAGGCCTCGCCGGCCCCGGAAAGGAGGTGTCGGGGCAACGTCTCCACAAAGTAGCGCACGGGGTCTTCGCCCAGCGAGGGACCCCGGCCAGCCTCCGGCTCCCCCGCGCTTGCCCCTGACCACGCGGTCAGGCAGCACGTGAGGAGGGCGAGGCGTCTCACCCGGCTCGCTGGGCGATGGCATAGCTTCCACGGGAATGACCGGGCGGGTGGCACCAGGAGGGTGGAGCCTGGGGCAGACGGGCGCCGCCGGGTCAGTCTGGACTCCCGGCGCCAGCCCCGAGCACGACCAGCGTGGTCCGGGGTGGAAGCCCCTCCCGGGTCAGGACCAGGCGCCGCTCAGGGACCAGGCGCACCGGGTAGCGCCCCTGCAGGAAGCTGATGAAGAGCTGGGGGTGGTTGGGGTTGTCGTAGTGCATCGGGACGACGAGGGCCGGTCTGATCTTCTCCAGGACCGTCAGCAGGTCCGGATAGCCCAGGGTGAAGTGGGAGTCGATGGGCGCGAGCACCACGTCGATCCGGCCCAGGGCCTGGACCTGCTCGTCCGTCAGCAGGTGCCCGATATTCCCCAGGTGGGCGATGCACAGCCCGTCCACGTCGAAGATGAAGATGGAGTTCCGGGAGTCCAGCCCGGCCCACTCGGCGTTGCGGCGGCTGGCCAGGTTGAAGATCTCGACGTCCCGGACCGCGGCCCGCACCGGGATCCACCGCCCATCGGGGCTGACCGGGCGCAGAATCCGGGGCGTCCCCGGCACGCTCTCGACCCGGTTGTGGGTGAAGTGCTCGTTGCTGACCGTGACGACGTGGGGCTCCTGGACCGTGGGTGCGTACTGGTTGGGGTCGGTCAGGGCCCGGACCCCCCGCGGGGACGTGATCAGGAAGCTCGAGTGACCCAGCCACTCCAGCGTCACGGTGCCGGGACGCGCCTGGGCCAGCAGGGCCGCCCCCTGCCTGTCGGCGGGCCCAACCGCCCCCGCCGGCACGCGCTCGCTCGGGGGGCCTGTCACCGCGGCCAGGCGGGCACCTGGCTCCCACGCACGCACGAACGCCTTGCCGCACGCCGCCCAGGCCCCTGTCACGGCCCAGACGGAGAGCACCACGGACACGGCCGCCGCAATCAGCCTGGGCATATCATGACTCCGTTCAGCGTGGCGCGCCACCAAGGCGATCACGCGCCGCCAGAGAGCGGCAGGATGATCGCGATCTCATCGCCGTCCTTGACCTCGATGCCGGCAAGATCAGAGGCGTTGTACTGCTTGTCGTTGATGAGGCAGGAGTACTCGCTGGCGAGGTTGCCCTCCGCATCGAGCATAGAGGTCCGGAACTTCCCGTTCTGGGCCGCGGCCTGCTCCAGGACGGCCTTCAGGGGGGCCCGGGCCATGTCCACCGCGATCTCCTGTTCCCCGACGAGCCACGTCAGCGGTGGCATGAGCTTGAGGCGGACCATCTGACCTCCCGCGTCACGTGAGGCGCCCGGCACGCAGTGCCATGCTAGCCGATGCTCGGGCAGGCGTCAAATGCGCGGCCCGCACCATCACGGACTTGCAATCGCCCGCGGATTAGGGTACCCAATCAAGATGGCCCGCGAGCCGCAGACGCAGAGGGCCGGGGAATCGAGAGGGGAAGGGGTGGTCAAGCCGATGGAGGGGCTGATCGAGGAGATCCGCTCCGCGTACGCGACGATCGGCATCCGGGTCGAGCTCCCGGTGACCTACGGGACCTACTACCAGCTCGCCTGCGGCCGGTGTGCGGCCTTTCTCGGAGTGGTCGGCGACAAGCTCCTTCCCGGACAGATCCGGACCATCCTCAGCGAACAGCTCGACCTGTATACGGCCGGCCTGCTCGGGTGTCCCTGCGGATACCAGAAGGAGCAGGTCAAGGCCGTGGACCCCGGGCAGTTCCTGTCTGCCGCCGTGCCAGACCACTGAGGTCCGCGAGCGGAGAGGGCGAGCGTCATGGGCAAAGATGCCGCGTCGCTGTCCAAGTGGCCTTTCTGGCGGAGCGCCTATGCGAACGGCGACCCCCTCCCCCGTTTGGCCCCGGCAGAGCCTCGGCCGCCGGTCCGGTTCGATTGGGGAGAGCCCCTCCCCGACGAATACGCGCAGCTCCTGCTCCGGATGATCAGCCACGAGGGGGAACGGGCGGGGAACCGGAGCTTCCTCGGGTTCATGAGCACCTGCCTGCAGGTGGCCGAGACCCTGGCCCCCACCCCGGAGGCCCGGGCCCTCAAGGGGGAGTACCTCGCGGAAGAGTTGAAGCATGCCATCCTCTTCCACCGGCTCGCGGTCGGCATCGCCATTGAATACGGCGTCAAGGACATCCCCTACCAGCACTACACCTTCCACCTGCCGCGGGAGAGCTGGGCCGATGATGCGTTCTTCCACTTCTTCGTGGATCTCAACGGGGCGTTTCACTCTCGCGACTGGCGGGAGTCGAGCTATGTCCCGCTCGCCAAGATCGCCCCGACCGTCGAGCGGGACGAGCTGGGGCACTCGGAGATGGGTTACTACTTTCTGAGCCAGCTCTGCGAGCGGCCCAGCGGAAAGACTCTGGTCCAGCGCCTCCTGTTCAAATGGTACCCGGCGGCCCTGGACATGTTCGGGCGGTCGGACTCCGCCAACGTCCCCAAGTTCATTCGCTGGGGGCTCAAGACAGTAGGGAACGAGGAGCTTCGGCAGGCCTTCAAGTGCTACGTAGACGCCAAGCTGCAGGCCCTCGGCCTCGAGCTCCCGGACGAACGACGCAACCGCCGTTTTCTCTGAGACGCCCTCGGGCCAACAGCCGAGGCCGACAACGCTCGATGCGCCAGTGGGAACCTGGACCTGCAATGTCGGCGCCGGTGGTCACTCCGGGGAGACGCATCGTGGACGAAGCGAGATCGCGTGAGACGAGGTGTCAACGTGGCTGACCTGGTGTTCATCCACGGAGCCGGGGAGAGCGGGGAAGTCTGGCAGAAGCAGCTCGCCTATTTCTCACCGGCCCATCGGGTCCAGGCCGTGGACCTGCCCGGACATGGGGCCCGACGCGACGAGCTGGCCCTCGACAACCACGAACGGAACGCCGACGACGTGCTGCACACCATAGATAAGCTGGGCTGGGAAAAGCCGGTGCTGGTGGGCTACTCGATGGGCGGGGCGATCGCGCTGCTCATCGCCCTGCAACACCCGGCCCGAATCTCGGGACTCGTGCTGGTGGCCACAGGCGCCCGGCTCCGGATGCATCCGGACTTTCTGGAGCGGGCGCGCAAGCAGGCGGAAGATCCGCAGCCCCCTGCTGCCCCTCCGGTCTCGGTGGAGGAGATGGTCGCGCCATCCACCAGCCCGACCATCCGCGATTGGCTGCGGCCCCGGGCGATGAACGCCCCCCCTCAGGCGATCTACGCCGACTTCTTGGCTAACAACAGCTTCGACGCAATGGGGCAGCTCGGAGGGATCGCCGTGCCCACCCTGGTCATCGGCGGGAGCGACGATCGCATGGCCCCGCCCAAGTTCTCCCAGTACCTGGCCGAGCACATCGCCGGGGCCCAACTGGTCATCTTCCCGAACTGTGGACACTACCCCCAGGCCGAGCAGGAGGAGCTCTTCAACAAGGCCGTCGACGAGTTTCTCGCCCGCCTCCCTTTCATCCCCATGCCGGATGCTGACGAGGAGACAGGCCCATGCTCCACGAACACGGCACGTTCCTGGCACCTGAACGGCGGACCAGACAAGATCGCCGCACCAGTCGCGATCGGCGCCAGGGGGACCGCCGGACGACGACGGATAGGGGATCGCCCCCGGGGACTCCGCCGGATCGCCGCACCAGCCAGGATCGCCGGGAAGGTGACCGGCGGACAGGTCGAAAGCGTCGCACCACCTCGTAATCGCCCAGGCCATCCTGCCAGGCCATCCGCCCCCCCCGCCGGTATCGGAGCGCATGCCTCAGCCCATTCCCCGGGAGGCTCGCGGCCGGCCCCGGACCCTGTTATCTGTCCCGAGCCCTGCGGATTGTCAACCGAGGGGAATACGCTATAATGAGTCGCACCTCTGATGCCGGGGAGCGGCCCCGGCAGGAGAGGCCCTCATGAGAAAGGAGGAGGCGTATGGCTGAGATCAACGTCGGCGACGTCGCCCCGGACTTCAAGCTGACCTGCGCGCCGGGCAAGGAGCTGAGCCTGGGCGAGTTCCGGGGCCAGAAGAACGTCGTCCTGGCATTCTTCCCCCTCGCCTTCACCCCGGGCTGATCGAAGGAGATGCCCTCCCTCCAGGAAAAGCTCCCGGAGTTCGAGCGGCACAATACCCAGGTCCTGGGGATCAGCGTGGACAGCACCTTCTGCCACCAGGAGTGGGCCAAGACCCTGGGCGGGATCACGTACCCGCTGCTCAGTGACATCAACCGGAAGGCCTCCGAGGCCTACGGCGTCTTGAGCGACGGCTACTTCGCCAAGCGGACCTGCTTCATCGTGGACAAGGCAGGGAACGTCCGCTTCAAGGAAGCCTACGAGAGGGGAGCGCTCCCCGACCCGAACAAGCTCCTCGAGGTGGCCAAGGGCTTGCCGTAGTACACCGCTGCCCGGCGGCGGGCGCTCTGCGCGCCGCCGGGCGTCCTTCTGACACAGACAGAGACCGGAGCCCGCATGCACGGCTACCACGGGCGCATCCTCCACGTGGACCTCCGCGACGGCTCACACCGGGTCGAGCCCTTCGACGACCAGTTCGCGAGGCGCTACCTGGGCGGGAACGGCTTCGGCGCCCGCCTCCTCTTCGACATCGTGGGCCCGGACGTGGAGCCCCTGTCGCCGGAGAACATCCTGGCCTTCGCCGTGGGACCCGTGGTCGACTCGCCCGTGCCGAGCACCAGCCGTTGCTGCGTCTCGATCAAGTCGCCGCTGAACGGCCTCTTCTTCGACTCCACCTTCGGTGGCCGCTTCCCGGTCACGATGAAGCGCGCCGGGTACGACGCCATCGTGCTGCACGGGCAGGCCCCGGCCTGGAGCTACCTGGTCGTGACTGATCAGGTGGTCGAGCTGCGTCCGGCCGAGGCCTGCCGGGGGATGACCACCCGGGATACCGTGACGGCGCTGCAGGGGGTCGAGGGGGCGGACAGCGACGTCGCCGCCATCGGGCCGGCCGGAGAACACCAGGTGCGGTACGCGTGCATCGCCACGTACTGGAAGAACCGGGAGGGGATCTCCGGCCGCGGGGGGACGGGCGCCGTCATGGGCTCCAAGCGGCTCAAGGCCCTGGTGATCAAGGGCGCCCGCCGGACCACCGCGGCCGACCCGGCCGCCTGCAAGGCCTTCGTCACGGAATTCCGCGAGCCCATCAAGAAGGGGACCGCGGTCCTGAACGCCATCGGGACCCCGGCCCTGGTGAACATGCTCAACGCGCTGGGGGCGATGGGGACCCGGAACCTCCAGCAGGAGACGTGGGAGCACGCCGCCGAGATCAGCGGCGAGCGGATGAAGGAGCACTACTTCGACAAGCACACGACCTGCCATAGCTGCTCGGTCGCCTGCGGGAAGCAGTACCACGTCCCCGAGGGCGAGTTCGCCGGGCTCCGGGCCAAGATGCCCGAGTACGAGACCATCTACGCGCTGGGGCCCATGCTGGAGGTGCACGACGCCCCGGCGCTCATCAAGGCCAACGAGCTCTGCGACTACCTGGGGTTGGACTCCATCACCATGGGCGTGACCATCGCCTTTGCGCTGGAGTGCTACGAGCGGGGGGTGCTGACCCGGGCCGACACCGGCGGGCTGGAGCTCCGCTGGGGGGACCCACACCTGACCCTCCGGCTGATCGAGCTGACCGCGCGGCGGGAGGGGTTCGGGCAGGCGCTCGCCGAAGGCTCGGCCCGCTTGGCCGAGCAGCTCGGGGAGGCGGCCCGCCCCTACCTGCTCACGATCAAGGGGCTGGAGCTGCCCGGCCACTCCCCCCGGGCCCTCAAGGGGATGAGCATCGGCTACGCCACCGGCACGCGCGGGGGGTCGCACCACGATACCCGCCCGACCCCCCAGTACATGCCGAACTTCGACCGCTTCTCCACCGCGGGGAAGCCCGAGTTCGCCATACGGAGCCAGCACTTCACGGCGGTGGACGACTCGCTCGTCCAGTGCCGGTTCGTCAGCGAGCGGGGCGGCTTCGGGCTCCTGCTGAATGAGAACTACGCGCGGATGCTCAACGGGATCACGGGCTGGGGCGTCTCGGCGGCCGACATCGAAACCATTGGGGAGCGGATCTGCAACCTGGAGCGGGCCTTCAATGTCCGCGAGGGGATCCGGCGCAAGGACGACGTGCTCCCCCCCCGGGTCATGCACGAGCCCCTGGGGCCGGGGGCCTCGGAGGGGATGTATTGCCCGCCGGACGAGCTGGACCGGATGCTGGACGAGTACTACGACCTGCGGGGGTGGGACCGGGAGGGGATCCCCACCGTCGCGAAGCTCAGGGCCCTGGGGCTCGACGACCTCCGCCTCCCCTGAGCCCCCTGAGGCCTTACGTATCCGTTTGCATCAGACGGGGGGACCAGCTAGAATCCCGCCCTGGACCAGGCGCCCCGGACGCGGGCGCTGGCAGAAAGGAGGTGAGACTGATGGCGGACGAGGTGATCTTCTACCATCGCCCTGGGTGAGCGACCTGCAAACTAGTGGAAGAGTTTCTTTCACAAAAAGGCGTGAAGTTCGTGGAGCGAGATGTCATCGGCAACCCGCTCTCCACCCAGGAGATCATGGACCTGCTCACCACGGGCCCTGGCCAGATCCGGACCCCGATCGTGAAGGTCGGCAAGGACGTGGTGCTCGGGTACACCGTGCCGAAGCTTGAAAAGATCTTCGGCTGATCCCGGCGCAGGATAGGAAGGGGCGGGCAGTTCGCACGGCTGCCCGCCCCTTTTTGTCGCAGGCTAGGGCTCCGGGACCAGCAGGACCTTCCCGAAGTTCTTCCGTTCCTCCAGGTAGGCCTGGGCCTCCTGGGCCTCCTTCAGGGGATAGACCTTGTCCACCACGGAGCGGAGCTTGCGGGCCTCTAAGAGCTTGACCAGCGTCTCCAGCTCGGGCTTGGTGCCGTGGTTGGACCCGATGATCTGGAGCTGCTTGTGGAAGATGTACGCCACGTCCGTGGTGACCTGGTACCCGGAGGTCCCCCCGCAGGTGACGAGGCGCCCGCCCCGGGTCAGACACCGGACGCTCTTGTCCCAGACGTCGGTGCCGATGTGCTCGAACACCACATCCACGCCCCGCTTCCCGGTGATCCGCCGGACCTCCTCGTAGAAGTCCTGCTTCCGGTAGTTGATCACCTCATCCGCGCCGAGCTCTCGGGCCCGATCGAGCTTCTCATCCGTGCCTGCGGTGGCGATGACGCGGGCGCCGCAGAGCTTCGCGATCTGCACCCCCGCGATCCCTACCCCACTGCCAGCCGCATGGATCAGGACGTCCTCCCCGGGGCGGACATTCGCCCGCGTGACGAGCATGTGCCACGAGGTGAGGAAGGTCACGGGGAACGCGGCGGCCTCCTCATAGCCGACGCCCGCGGGCAGGGCGATCAGGTTGGCGGCCGGGACGCGGGCGTACTGGGCGTACCCGCCCCAGAGGTGCGCGCCGAAGTAACGGTAGCGGATGCAGATGTTCACCTCCCCTTTCAGGCACTGCTCGCACTGCCCGCACCCCACAGCCGCGTAGACGAGCACCGGCTGGCCGGGGGTCCAGCCGGTGACCTCCGCCCCCACCTCGGCCACCTCCCCGCTGATGTCCTCGCCCAGGACGTGGGGGAACGACGGGTTCGCCCGGTAGCGGCCGTCCCGCACCATGATGTCGAAGTAGTTGAGCCCCGTGGCCCGGACCTTGACCAGCACGTCCCGGGGCCCGAGCCGGGGGGTCTCGATCTCCCCGTACTTGAGGACGTCCAGTCCCCCGTACTCGTACATCGCTGCGGCCTTCATGCCCCTCCTGCTCCTGTGCTGCGTCCGGCGCGCTGGCCGGCGGCCCCTATGGCCGCCCCGTGTCGCCCGCTACGACGGCCCCTGCTGGGCCTGCGGGATCAGGTCCAGGGCCGTGAGCGGGTGCTGGCCTCCTGTGTCGGGGGAGTAGGGCGAGCCCGGCGTGATCCCGAAGTAGTCGATCGGCATGGGCTCGATCTTCCCCTCCCCGATCTCCCGGAGCCGCTCCTCGGAGAGCGGATAGCCGAAGGTCTCGTTGCGCAGGCGCAGGTGCTGCATCCCCTGCTCCCACACGATCTGGCGGACCTCGCGGAACATGGCCTCATCGGTGATCTGCGCCGCCGCGCGCGGAAGGTGCACCGGCCCGTGGCGCAGCTCGTCCTCGGCGATGACCTTCATCGCCTCCGCGATCCGCTGCTCCAGCGCGCCACCTGCCACCTGGCTCCCGGCGATGAAGATCCCGGCCCCGCCCCCCTCGAAGAAGCTCAGGGCGAGGTCGGCGAGCTCCCCCTTCTCGCGCCGCAGGCGCTTGACCAGATCGATGTGGGCGTTGTTCTCCGGCAGCTCGGGGTTGCGCGCCCAGACCCCGTACCGCATCAGCTCGTCCGGGTCCACGGGTGCCCCCTGGAGCTCCTCGATCAGGTCTGCCAGCAGACGGTAGTGCCGAACCTCCTCCAGGAGGGCCCGGGCCATGGACTCGAAGTCGCGCCGGGGCACGCCCTTGTCGAGCGAGCCCGACGCCTTCACCAGGTTCTCGACGACCGAGCGCGCAGTGCCCAGCTCCCGCCCGGCCTGGCGCTTCAGCCAGGCGAGGTCCTGCTCCTTGGTCCGCGGCCGAGCGAAGTACGTCCGCACGACCTCCGCCTCCCCCGCGGCGAACTGCGCGACCAGACGCTGCAGCTCCTGCTTCACCTGCTCCTGGAACTCCATCCTCCCCTCCCGCCACTCCAGCACCGGGATGACGGCCCTGACCGGGGGCAGAGAAACCACGGCCCCCCGAAACCCAGGCTCCGGGGGGCCCGGTCGCGGATCCGGCCCGCGCCTACCGGCGCGGCTTCAGCATGAGCTTCGGCAAGAACGCGTTCGTGTAGACCTCCTCGGTCGGCACCGGCGGGCTGATGGGCTGGTACTTGGTCAGCACCTCGTTGGTCCTCTCCATCTTCCCCTTCTCCATCCACCCCACCCCGTTCTTCAGGCTCGCCTCGCTGAGCAGGTGGTCCAGCACCATCTTCCCGTGCTGGATGGTGAGCTCCTTGCTCATGACCGGGTGGTACTTCAGAAAGATCTCGTTGGCGGCCTCCACGTTGTTCCAGGTCCACTCCACCCCGCGGTAGGCCCCCCGCACGAACCGGCGCACCTCGTCAGGTTTACTCTTGATCCGGTCATCGGTGGTGAGCAGGCCGTTGGAGTAGATGTCCAGGCCGTAGTCCGTGTACAGCCACCCTCGGAGCTTCTTGCCCGTCTTGTCCGCCTGGGCCTTCACGGTCGGGTACTCGGTCTGGAAGTAGGGCGCCGCGTCGATGCGGCGGGCCAGCAGGCTCGGGGTCTGGGCCTCGGGGGCCATGTCGACCCACTCCACCTTGCGGGCGTCGATCCCGTTGACCGCGGCGAAGGCCGGGAAGATCACGCGGCTCGCGTGGCCCACCGGAGCGCCCAACTTCTTCCCCTCAAGGTCCTTCAGCTTGGTGATCCCGTACCCCTCCACGGTGTAGATGGAGTGCAGGGCCTTGTCGTGGATCATGCCGATCGTCCTGCCCTTCATCCCCTTCGATCGGCCCACGATGAGGTTCCCGATGTCGGCGAACCCGTACATCTCCGTCCCGGCAGCCACCCGCTTCACCGTCTCCCCGGACCCATAGCCCCGGTTGATAGTGACGTCCAGCCCCTCCTCCTTCCAGTACCCCTTGTCCAGCGCCACGTAGTACATGGCATGCTTGCCGTAGGGAACCCAGTCCAGCGCGAAGGTGATCTTCGTTTGGGCCCGGGCGGCCGGCGCGGCCAGCGCCAGGACCGCCGCGATCACGGCCACCATCAGCACCCTCAGGTTTCTCGTGCGCCTCATGCTCTGCCCTCCTCGCGTGATGGGCCGGGCTACACCAGCAGGGCCGCCGCGCGCAGCGGGGAGCCCGACCCGCCCTTGAGCTTCAGGGGGAACGCCAGGAACAAGAAGCGCTCCCCGCGGAGCCGACCGAGATTACACAGCCCCTCGACGATGGGGATCCCATGGTCCCGGAGCAGGATGTTGTGGGTGGGCCGCTCCAGGTCATCGGGGTTCTCGATCCCGATGGTGTCGATCCCCACCAGCCTGACCTGGGCCGCCAGCAGGTAGCGCGCTCCGTCGGGGGCCAGGTACGCCCGCCCCTCCAGGCACTCCTCCCCCCGCACCCACCGGTCGCCGAACCCGGTGTAGAGGAGGACCGCGTCGCCCGGCTCGATCTCCACCCGCTGCTCGCGGGCCGCGTCCTTGATCGCCACCTCGCCGATGGCGCGCCCCTTCAGCCGGGTGAAGTCGAGCACCTTCCCCGGCAGGATGAGGTCGCCGAGGAGGAGCTGGTCCGCAGTCAGCCCGCGCGGGCTGAAGTGCCACGGGGCGTCCAGGTGCGTGCCGGTGTGCTCGTGGATATAGAGGGCCTTCGAGGCCAGCGACTGTCGGCCCCCGTACCGCTGGGCCGTCTCCTCGTGGGTCACCCAGTCCCAGATGACAGGCTTCGGGCAGCGGAAGATAGGCATGCCCTCTGCGATTTCCACCGAGAGATCGACCACTTCACGGAAGAACATGCGTGCCTCCTCAGTCACCCCGTCCCTGGGCCCTCATAGACCGCAGGGACAAGGACAGTCAAGGGGAAAAGTGCCGGCAGCGCACGGCTCGTGTGCTATCATCAACGGCGATCGGCACAGCGCTCCTTGAGGTGACGTGGGCGGACGGTGCAGGGGACGGGCGGGATCCGGAAAAGGCGCGGGGGCAGCCCCGGTCACTCCGAAGCTCCCCGATCACGCTGCAGGAAGTAGTGCATGACCGCTGCGCTCACCCGCTTCCGGTCCTCGGCCTGCAGGAGGATCTCATCCACCTCTCTGGCCTTGGCGAGGCCGTCCAGATTGCTCATCTCGATCCCGACGATGGCCAGGACACGGAAGCTGTCCAGCGCGTCCAGGTCGAGCTGACGGATCGTGGCGACCAGATTCTCCCGCTCCTGCTCGGCCATGCGCTGCCAGGCATGGCTGGCGAGCATCAGGGCCGGGGGACGCAGGACCGGATGGGAGAGGGCGTAGTGCCAGTTGTGGAGGGTCTCGCGCAGGTGGGAGACAGCGCGCGTGACCAGCGGTGGGATGGCCTTGAGATCCACAAGACGAGATTCTAGCCCACCGGCGGGGGGCCTTCAAGACCGGGGCTGGCCCCAGGGCGGACTCACCGGGGGGAGGCCCCCGACCTCCCCCTGGACCGCCCGATGCCTGGGCGTTGCGCTGGTCAGCGCGTTAAGGCTCGCGCTGCTCCTCAATCCGTCTGTTGGCCAGGGGGGCGAGCCGCCAGACCAGCCGCAGAGCGGGCCCCCGGCCACCGCCCAGGTCAGGCTCGACCTGCGTCTGCACCCGAGTCTGCGCCCGCCCTTTGAGGCCGCGTTCCTTCCCTTCCCGGAGGTGCTGGAGCACCTGCTCCTGGACGCGAATCGCGCCGACCTGCTTCCCGGCACGTTGAGCCTCCAGGAACCCGGAGTGATCGAGCTGACCCTGACCTTCCGGCCCGCCGCCCTCCCCCTGGCGCGGCAGGAGCTCCAGTGTCTCCCGGCCGATGGCCCTCGGGCCGCACTCGATCTCGGACTCCCTCTCGCCCTCCAGGAGCTCGTCCGGAACTACCTCGAAGAGGTCCCGGCGGCCGAGCTCCCCGACGGTCAGCGGCAGGCTGTGGAGGAGGCCGTGGCACGCATGCGCCAGGACATCTGGGTGACCTACCGCAAGCCCGGACGGGAGGGGGGATACCTCACCCTCCGGACCGAGTCGATCCGGCCCAGGGACGAGGACACGGTCTCCTTTGCCCCCGCGCTCCGGGTGCGGGTCCGGGGCCGCGTGCTGGAGTTCCATATCGCCCCTCCGGTCCCCCAGCCTGAGATGGCCATCGCGCCTCCCCGGTACGAACTCCCTGCTGGCCCGGAGGGCGCCGGCAGTCTCCTCCTCGATCTCTTCGAGGCGCGCTGCGACGGGTGAGGTCCTCGCCATGCCCATCCAGTACGTCTCCGGCGATCTCTTCGCGAATCGGCATCGGGCGCAGGCGCTCGCCCACGGCTGCA
>JACPFL010000194.1 GCA_016183025.1 Deltaproteobacteria bacterium
CCCCGTGTGGGAGAGGGCCTGCTGCCGGGCCCGCCCGGTCCGGCCGATCTTCACGACGAGGATGGGCTTGCGTTGCGCCAGGGCGGTCTCCGCCACCGCCGCGAACTGGGCCGGGCGCCGGATCCCTTCGATGAACAGGACGATGAGGCGGGTCTCCGGGTCCTGGACCAGGAACGCCAGGTAGTCGGCCAGGTCCAGGTCCAGCTCGTTGCCGCTCGAGATCACGTAGCTGAAGCCGATCCCCCGCTCCCACGATGCCCGGACCCACGCCCCGATCGACCCGCCGCTCTGGGACACGACCCCCACAGACCCCGGCCGCACGAACGGCAGCAGGGCCACCGGGTACGTGACCAGGTGCTCCCGGACGGAGAGCGCCCCCATGCAGTTGGGGCCACAGACGCGCACGCCGGTCCGTTCACAGAACGCCCGAATCGTCGCACCCCGGGCGAGGCCCTCGGGATCATTCCCCTCCCCGAACCCGGTGCTGTAAATAATAGCGGCCCTGGCGCCCCTCGCAGCCCCCTCCTCCAGCGCCGAGACCGTGAGCCGTGTGGGGAGGAGGAGCAGGAGCAGTTCGGCCGGTTCCGGCAACGCCGACAGGCTCGGGTAGCAGGGCTGACCCCAGAGCTCCCCGTAGCGGGGATTGACCAGGAAGACCCGGCCCGGATAGCCGGCACTGCGCAGGTTGGTGAAGATGGTGGTGGGCCAGGCGCCCTGGGGCGAGGCGCCCACGATGGCGACGGAGCACGCCCGGAGCAGGGTGTCGGCCGGCCGGAGGGCCGGAGGTGTGTCGGCGGTCATCCGTCTCTCCTTCAGCTACGGCCGGGAGCCGGGCTCCGCCTGGTCGAGGCGCGCCTTGATAGCGTTCGCGAACGCCGCAAAGATCTGGTCCGCCTTGTGCCGAAACACCCCGAGCCCGAGGGTCCCCAGCTTCCCCAGGACCTCCACCTCGGCAGCCAGGTCGAGGGCCGTTTGCCCCGGCTCCGTCTCCTGCAGGCTGGCGGTGAGGTCTATCTTGAGCACGCTGTTGAGGTGGCGCTCCTCTCCCGTGGCCCGGGCCCTGATCCGTTTCGGGGCCTCGGCCTCCAGCACCTCGATCAACAGCGGAAACTCGACACGGAATGGGCCCACCTTCTCGCCCACCCGTGCCTCGTAGCGCTGCTGCAGTTCCAGCGTCTTCACTTCCTGGCATCCTGGCACGCAGGCCACAAGCTGCTCGATCTCCCACAGGAAGGTCCAGACCTGGTCGGCGCCGGCGCGGATCAGTACCTGCTGCTCGAAGTGCACAGGCAGGCCCCGGTCAGCCTTTCTTCGCCTGACCGCGCAGGGCCCGCCAGACCCGTTCCGGCGTGAGCGGGAGCTGCTTGATCCGGACGCCGGTGCTCCGGGCAATGGCGCTGGCCACGGCGGGCGCGACAGAGAGGACGCCGGCCTCCCCCATCCCCTTCACCCCGTAGGGGCCCGGGCCGTCCTGGTTCTCGATCAGCGCCGACTCGAACTCATCCGGCAGGTCGGCGAAGGTCGGGACCCGGTAGTCCACGAGGTTCGGGTTCAGGGGCTGCCCCTTCTCGTAGAGCAGGGATTCGAAGAACGTGTGCCCGATCCCCATCATCGCCGCGCCCTCGTCCTGCCCTTCGCACTGCGCCGGGTTGATGGCCTTGCCCACGTCTGCCAGGGTCACGTACCGGCGCAGGCGGACCTCACCGGTCTCCGGGTCCACCTCCACGTCCGCCCCGCCCATGCCCACCTCCCAGAAGACCGGGAGCTGCAACCCGCCGTGGCCGGGGCGCGCGTACCCCCGCCCG
The DNA here is from genome assembly GCA_016183025.1 of Deltaproteobacteria bacterium. GTDB lineage: Bacteria > Desulfobacterota > JACPFL01 > JACPFL01 > JACPFL01 > JACPFL01. The sequence goes on from JACPFL010000194.1 coordinate 1,806, forward strand.
ATGATCTCCCCTCCTGGGATGCCGAAGAAGCGCGCCACCGCCTTGCCGAGCTCCAGGCGCTTATCCCGCCAGACCAGCGCCCCGTCCCGGAGGACGATCTCGTCGGTCGGCGCGCCGAAGGCCTCGGCGCCGATCTCCAGGAGCTGGCGCCGCACGTCCTGGGCCGCGGCCTGCACCGCGGTCCCCATCACGGTGGTCGAGCGGCTGGCCCCGGTGGAGCGGTCGAACGGGGTGACGGCCGTGTCGGTCGCGCGCATCATGACCCGGTTGAGCGGCAGGCCCAGCTCCTCGGCCACGATCTGGCTCAGCACCGTGCGCGACCCCTGCCCCATCTCCGTGCTCCCGGCCATCAGGACCACGCTGCCGTCCGCCAGCAGGCGGACGATGGCCGTGGAGACCGGCATCGCCTCGGAGTCCGTCACGCCCACGGCCAGCCCCAGGGCCCGGGTTCTGGAGGGCGCCTGCCGGCCCCAGCCCAGCATGGAGGCCACCTTCCGGAGCCCCATGGCCAGGTCCGCGTCCATGGGCTTGGCCCCCGGCTTGACCTCCTCTCCCCGATGCACCAGGTTCTTCAGACGGAACTCGAGCGGGTCCAGGCCGAGCCGCTCCGCGATCATGTCCATCTGCGACTCGGAGGGCCAGACGCTCTGCGGCCCGCCGATGGAGCGGAACGATCCGGCGGGCACGGTGTTCGTGTAGACGGCGTAGACGTCGATCCGGACGTGGGGGAGGCGGTACGGACCGCGGACGCGGGTCGCCGCCCGGGCGGCCACGCGCGGGCCATTGTCCGCGAAGGCGCCGGAGTCCAGGTAGAGCTCCACCTGCTTGGCGACGAGGGTGCCGTCCCGCTTCACCCCGGTCTTGATCCAGCAGCGGGCCGAGTGCCGCCGCGCGGTGAGCATGGACTCGGCCGCGGTCTGGACGACCCTGACCGGACGGCGGGCCTTGCGGGCGAGGGCGACCACCAGCGGCTCAAGCTTAATGTACGACTTCCCCCCGAACCCGCCGCCTACATAGGGCACGATCACGCGGACCATGGACTGGGGGAGGTTGAACATCTGGGCCAGCTCCGAGCGGACCAGGAACGGGTGCTGGCAGGCCGCCCACAGGGTGATGCCGTCGTCGTCGAACTGGGCGGCGATCGTGTGCGGCTCCATGGTGAAGTGGAACACCATCGGAAATTCGAAGGTGTCCTCGATGATCTCGTCGGCCTGGGCGAACCCTTCCTCGACGTTCCCGTGCTCCAGGTGCTCGTGGTGGCAGATGTTCCGCTGGGCCTCTGCGCTGAGCCCGATCTCGTGAAAATCGCCGGTCCCGCTCGTCATCTCGTGCAGGATCGGTGCGCCCGGGGCGAGTGCCTCGTCCACGGTGGTGGCGGCAGGCAGCTCCTCGTACTGGACGCGGATCAGGGAGAGCGCCTCCTCGGCGGCGAGCGCGCTCTCGGCCGCGACCGCGGCCACCGGCTCCCCGACGAACCGCACCCGGTCCAGGGCGATCACCGGGCGGTCGCGGAGGCAGTGGCCGTAGTAGGGATTGTACCCGTGGACATCGTCGCGGGTCAGGACCGCGACCACTCCCGGCAGCGCCTCGGCCTTGCTCGCATCCACCGCGCGGATCCGGGCATGCGGGTAGGGGCTCCGCAGGACCTTCCCTTCCAGGACCCCGGGGATCTCCA
>JACPFL010000195.1 GCA_016183025.1 Deltaproteobacteria bacterium
GAGTACGCGCAGACCGCGGTGGTCTGGATGCGCGGGACCCTGCAGCATGACCACGGCGTGCGGCCCGAGCAGGTCCGCTGGCTGGTGGGGGGCCAGGAGGAGCCGGGGCGCAGGGACCGGGTGGACCATGACCTGCCGCCTGGCGTCCCCATCGAGCCACTCCCCCCGGGGAAGACGCTGACCGGGATGCTGGAGGCCGGGGAGCTCGATGCCGTCATCTCCGCCCGCGTGCCCACGGCGTTCCAGCGGGGGTCGCCCAGGGTCCGCCGGCTCTTCCAGGACTGGAAGGCCGTCGAGGTGGAGTACTACCGGCGCACGCGGCTCTTCCCGATCATGCACATCATCGTGCTGCGCCGGGCGCTGTACGAGCGCCACCCCTGGGCCGCCATGAGCCTGTACAAGGCCTACTGTCAGGCCAAGGCTCAGGTGGAGGGGCGGATCCTGACCACCGCCTACCGGCACATCCTCCCCTGGATCCTGGCAGAGCTGGAGGAGGTCCGGGCGCTCTTCCCGAACGGCGACTGCTTCCCGTACGGGCTCGAGGCCAACCGGCACGCGCTGGAGACCTTCCTCCAGTACGAGCAGGAACAGGGGCTGCTCCAGAAGCCCCTGACCCCTGAGGAGCTCTTTGCGCCGAACACCCTGGAGGAGTTCCGCATCTGAGCGCGCGGGTCCGCGGACAGGGCCCGGCGCGCACGGCAAACAGCGCTGAAGCTGGGAAGGAGGCATGTCCGATGGCTCGTCGTACTCTCGGCCTGCTCGCCCTGCTCCCGACGCTCCTGCTGAGCGCGTCCATCGCCGCGGCCCAGGACAGGATCGCCATCCGGGCCAACTTCCTGCTCTCCTCGGACGAGGGCTTCTTCTTCGCCGCGATCGAGAAGGGATTCTACCGGGAGCAGGGGATCGAGGCCCGGGTCCTGCGCGGGTTCGGCTCCGCCGACACGCTGAAGAAGATGCACGTGACCGGAGAGCCCTTCGGGGTGTCCGACGCCCTCATCGTCGTGAAGGCGCGGGCCGAGGGGCTGAAGGTCCGGATCATCGGCAACCAGCTCGACCAGGGCCCGAGCACCATCTACGCCCTGAAGTCCAGCGGCATCCGAACGGTGAAGGATCTGGAGGGAAAGCGGTTCGGGGACGCGGCCGGCGCGGTGGGGACGCTCCTGCTGCCGGTCTTCTGCCGCTACGCCAAGGTGGACTGCGCGAAGATCAAGGTCATCAACGTGCAGCCCGCGGTGAAGCGGACGATGCTCCTCGGACGGGAGATCGACGCGACCCACGACTTCTGGTTCTCCGGCGTGGTGGCGATGCGCCAGAAGGCCCGGGCCCAGGGGGACGACATCGTCACCTTCCGCCACAAGGACTACTACAGCGCCTACGGCCCGATGCTCGTCGCCCGGGACGACGTGATCCAGCAGAAGCCCGACCTCGTGCGCCGCTACCTCCGCGCCACCTACGAGGGCGTCCGCTACACCGTCCAGCACCCGGAGGAGAGCGTGCAGATCCTCTTCAAGTACGTGCCCGAGGCCGACCGGGAGACGTCCCTGGAGGAGCTGGTCGCCTTCAACGAGAGCATCCTGTCGGCGGAGGTCAAGGCCCGCGGCTTCGGGCTCATCCGGGAGGACCGGATGCGGGCCACCCGGGACATCGCCATGGAGATCTTCGGGATCGCGCGGGAGATCCCGACGGCCGAGCTCTACACGGACCAGCTCGTGCCGTCGCTCAAGCCCTAGCCGCAGGCTGGCGGCTCCCGCCTCGACCCGATGGGTTCCAGCATGGGCGGGGGGCTGGCGTACCAGGGGCTGAACGCCAAGCTGGGCACAAGGAGGAAAGGCGATGCGAGGCAAAGGTGCAGTGATCGGGACGGTGATCCTCCTGCTCGGGCTGACGGTTCAAGCCGGCTCCATCGCGGCGGGGGAACGGGAGATCACCTTGCGCACGGACTGGCTCTTCCGGGGGTATCACGCCCCGTTCTTCGTCGCCCTGAAGAAGGGGTACTTCGCCGAGCAAGGGGTGGGCGTGCAGCTCCAGGAGGGGCGCGGCTCGGCCACGGTCATGCAGCTCGTGGCCAACCAGAGCGCGACCTTCGGGTTCGTGGATGGGGCGGTCATGGCGATGGGGGTGGACAAGGGGATGCCGCTGAAGATGGTGGCCGGGATCTTCCAGCGGACGACCGCGGCCATGATGGTCTACCAGGGAAGCGGCATCGAGAACCCCCGTGACATTGCCGGCAAGACCGCGGGGCTGGTGCCGGGGGCCAACACCACCCAGCTCTTCCCGATCTTCCTGCAGCGCAACGGGGTGGCGCCGGAGGCGGTCAAGGTCATCAATGTCACGCCGGCGAACAAGACGACCTTCTTCCGGCAGCGGAAGTACGACATCACCTCGGCCCTGATCAACGACGAGGTCCCGGCGCTCCGGCTCCAGGGGGAGCAGATCAAGGTCTTCCACTTCGCCGACTACGGCGTCAATACAATGTCCCTGGGGGTCGTGACCCATCCCCAGATGCTGTCCTCCTCGCCCGAGACGGTCCGCCGATTCCTGGCCGCGGCCATCCGGGGGTGGGAGTTCGCGGCGTCGAACCCCGAGGAGGCCGTCTCGATCTTCCTGGCTTCCGTGGAAGCCCGGGTCCGCGACGTGTCGCTGGAGCAGCTCCGGATCGCGCTGACCCTGCTCCACACCGACGCGACCCGCAGCCGACCCCTGGGCTGGATGGCGCAGGAGGACTGGCAGAAGACGCAGGACTTCCTGGTCCAGTCCGGCGCGATGAAGGGCCGGCACCCCCTGGATGCGTTCTACACGAACGCGCTCCTCCCGGGGGGGTCCTGAGCTTGCGGATCTGAGCCGGGGCTCCCGAGGTCACTGGCCGACCGGGTCCGCACGGTGTAGGTGTGCGTGAGAGGCTTGACAATTCTGTCAGGTCGAGGCATAGCGGGTAGGCCGAGAGGGGACACGCCGATGAGGCGGAGGAGATGGCGATGAGAGGGCAGACCAGACCTCTGCAGGCGGGCTGGAGCCCGCTCGTGCTCTGGACTCTGTCGATCGCCCTGCTGGGCGCCCTGATGGTCGGGGCGCTGGCGGTTGCAGGGCCGGCCGAGGCCCAGGCGCGCAAGGACGAGGTGACGCTGCGGGCCAGCTGGCTGTTCGCCGGGTACGACGTCCCGTACTTCGTGGCCCGGCACAAGGGCTACTACGAGGAGGCGGGGCTTGCGGTCCAGCTCCAGGAGGGGCGCGGCTCGGTCCTGACCATGCAGCTCATCGCGAACAAGTCCAACACCTTCGGGATCGTGGACGGCGCAGTCCTGGCCATCGGCGTCGAGCGCGGCATGCCGGTGCGCATGGTGGCGGGGGTCATGCAGCGGAGCCCGGCCGCCATCCTCGTGCTGGAGGCGAGCGGGATCCGCTCGCCGAAGGAGATGGCCGGGAAGATCGCGGGGCTGGTGCCCGGGTCCAACACGACCCTGCTCTTCCCGGTCTTCCTGGAACAGAACGGGGTCCGCCCGGATGCGGTCACGGTCATCAACGTGGACCCGCCGAGCAAGGAGCGGCTCTTCCGGCCCTGGCGCTTGCTCGCGTTCCTCCCGGACTGGAGAATGCTCAAGCTCTGGTTCTTCCGCGTCAGGAACCGCCAGGACCACACGCTGCTCGCGGCGGTGGCCGACGAGTTCGAACGATCCGGGATCCCCGTGGCCCACTCGACCAAGTACTGCCCCGAGCTCCTCGCCGAGGAGGGAGTCCTCACGCGGCGCGGGCCCACGAAGGCCCAGCTCGCCGACATCCGCTTCGGCTGGCGCGTGGCGAAGCGCATGGCCGACCTCGACGTGGGCCAGAGCGTCGCCGTGAGCGAGCGGGCCACGCTCTCGGTCGAGGGGATCGAGGGGACCGACCGCAACATCCGCCGCGCCGGCGAGCTCTGCAGGCGCGGGGGCTTCACCGTGGTGAAGCTCGCCAAGGAGGGGCACGACATGCGGTTCGACGTGCCGGCCATCGGC
>JACPFL010000026.1:0-14826 GCA_016183025.1 Deltaproteobacteria bacterium
CGGCGGACTTCGCGATCCGCGTCGGGCTGGCCCGGCTGGGGCTGCACCCGGACCGCGACGTGACGCTGCGGAACATCGGCGGGACGAACCTGCGGCTGGCGGCGCTGCAGCGGGGGCTCGTGCACTTCCTGGTGGTGACCCAGGGCGAGCGGGTGGCGGCCGAGCGGATGGGGTTCCGGCTGATCTCGGACCTGGCGGCCCTGAAGATCCCGTTCCCGATGACGGGGTACACCGCGACCGAGCGGTACGTCCGGAGCCGGCCGGAGGTGATCCGGGGATTCACGCGGGCGATCACCGAGGCGATCCACTACTTCAAGCAGCACCGGGAGGCGAGCATCGCGATCCTCGCGCGGCGTTCGCACCTCAAGGACCGCGCGGCTCTGGAGGAGACCTACCGGTGGTACCAGCAGCACCTGCCCGAGGCGCCCTACCCGCCGGTGGAGGGGTTCCGGGTGATCCTGCAGGAGCTGGCGCGCACCCGGCCCGAGCTGGCCGGGGTGGACCCGCAGAAGTTCGCGGACACGAGCTTCGTGAAGGGCCTGGAGGACTCGGGCTTCATCCGCGCCCTCTCCCGGCGCCCGTGATCGGGCGTTTTCCTGTTGACAGCGGAAACGGTGCGGGAGGAGAATCCAGCGACTTTCCCGGCGACTGGGGGAGTCTGTTTCTGGGCACTTACGGCCTTTTCCGACCGGTTCGGCGATCAGCTCGACCGTCCCGGCCTCGCAAGGTTAAGGTTATGTGCCCACTCCGGCGTCTGATCGGAGGACAATCCAGAGCGGCGCTCGGGAACAGACCCGCCGCCGGACCCGTTTAAACGGGTGAAACCTCGGTGCGGAACTAAGGGCCTACACAAGCGGTGGGGCCCAAAGGAGGGGATGATGCGAGGGAAAGGATGGCTTCTGAGCGCGGTGGTGGGATGCCTGTCCCTGGTCGCTGTTGCGTCCGCCCAGGGGTACCCGGGCGGGCCACTCGTGGCCGTCACCGACACCGGGCCCTTCTGCGCGTCCTGCCATAGCTCGGCGGACCGGGAGCAGCTTCGGGGATTGCCCGCGGCCTTTATCGAGAACCAGTTCTTCGAGACGAAGCATTACAAGGCGATCCTGGAGGGGCGGGGTCCGTACAAGGATATGTCCCCTCGGGACCGCGAGCGGCTCCTGGAAGACGTCAAGCTCACGGACGCCAACGCGCGGGTGACGCTGACGGCGCCCGGCACGGTGAGCCGGGGCCAGACCGTTCAGGTCACCGTGACGACCCGGGGCGGCGCCGGGCCGGTGGTCGGCGTGATGCTGGTCGATACCAATCACCGCTTGCAGTCACGGCCGGTCACGGCCGATGGGTGGATGATTGTGGGGGCCCCGGTGGTCATCGGGCCCGACGGCCAGGAGCAGACCAAGTGGGTGAACTCGCGGATTCCCGAATTGAAGAAGAACCTGAATTTCGTCCTGGTCTTCGGGATCAAGTCCGACCTCGCGAACAAGGTCTTCCCCGAAACGAAGGTCACGTACACCCTGCGGGCCCCCAGCGAGCCGGGCCGATACACGATGGCCGCTGCCTTCATCCACGGGACGGAGAAGGCCTCGCCCCTCGGCGTGGTCCAGGCGGCGGCGGGCCCCATGCCGCGGGGCGGGAGCAACGGCCCATCCTCGCGGATCCGCTTTTCTGTGGTGAGGACGATCACCGTCCAATAGCGTGGCTGCAGGTCGCGGCACCTGGGGGAGGCGCCTGGCCTTGCTGGGCGCCTCCTTCTGTCTTTTGGGGGCTGGGTCGGTCGCCTTCGTCACCCACAAGGAACAGAACAATACCTTCTGCGTCTCCTGCCACCTGCCAGACCGCTCCGGCCCCCTGCACGGCCAGAAGTTTCAGCGCTTCATGGCGAGGCCACCGGTCGACCTGACCGCCGCCCACCAGGCCAAGGCCCGGACGAAGTGCATCGACTGCCATGGCGGGGTGGGGGTCGTGGAGCGCGCCCAGGTCCTGGGCGTCGCCGCCTGGGACACGCTGCGCTACCTGGCGGATCGCTACAAGGAGCCGGAAGGGATGAGGCTTCCCCTCGGGGACGCGGATTGCCGATGGTGTCACACGGATCTGGACAAGAGGGTCACGCAAGCCAGGGAGGAGGAGCAGGATTACCATAAGATCTTTGCCCACCTGACGGTCAAGCTCCGGTGTGCCCAGTGCCATGTCTCGCACGTCGAGGGCCTGCCGACTTTCTACTCCATGCGACGCGAGACGGTGCTGCCCCTCTGCAAGAGGTGCCACCCTCAGATCGGGGAGACCCTCTGAAGCCGGGCCTTCCCTGCCCTCTCCTCGGGGGCCCTCTGCCATCCTTGGCTGTTCCAGATGCGAGAGAGTGTTGGCCGATCGAGGCGTGGAACGGCGAAGGTGGAGACAGATGGGACTTCAGAGGACGTGATACGGGGTATGGCACCGGCCCGGAGAATCGAGTAGCATGAAAACTCTACAGGGGAGCGGCAGGGCCTCTGGAGAAGGCGCGTGAGGGGCTGGCGCGGCCAGCATTGACGGAGGCGGATCGGATGGCAGCAGGCTCACGCGAGGCGGTCCCGCCGGGGCAGTACGTCACGCGGGACTTCCCGGTGCTCCACGTGGGGGGGATCCCCCGGTTCGACCCGCAGCGGTGGGCCTTCTCGATCTTCGGGGAGGTGGAGGAGCCGGTCCAGCTCACCTACCAGGAGTTCATGGCCCTGCCCACCGTGCGGGTCGTGGCGGACTTCCACTGCGTGACCACGTGGAGCGCCATGGGGATCGCCTGGGAGGGCGTGGCCTTCACGGAGGTGATGAAGCGGGTGCGCCCGAAGCCGGGGGCCCGCTTCGTGATGCTCCACAGCGAGGGCGGCTACTCGACCAATGTCCCCCTGGACGTGCTGCTGGACGAGGACGTCCTGTTCGCCTACCGCCGGGACGGGCACGACCTGGAGCCCGAGCACGGCTGGCCGCTGCGCCTGGTCGTGCCGAAGCGCTACGGGTGGAAGAGCGCGAAGTGGGTCCGGGGGCTGGAGTTCATGCTGAAGGACCGCCCCGGCTTCTGGGAGCAGCGCGGGTACAACAACAGCGCGGACCCGTGGCAGGAAGAGCGCTATTGGTAGGGCGCCGGCCGGGGCCTGCCGTTCTCCTCAGGCGCGCCTGATCTCGGGTCTGTCCGGTCTCAGCCCTGCCTCGTTCCGCCCCGGGCCCGCGGCCTGAGCGCTGTGTAGATGCAGAGGTGGACCGGCGTGGGCACGCCGGCCTCCGCGCCCAGCTGCACCACCACCCCGCTCAGCGTTTCCAGCTCCAGCGGTTTCCCCGCCTCGAGGTCGCGGAGCATCGAGGACTTCATCGTGGGCGGCACCCCCCTGGTGAACGCATACGTGCGGTCGACCACATCGGCGTCCAGGGGGATCCCGCGCGCCCGCCCCACGCCCGCGCACTCCTCGAGCGCCAGCCGGTAGAGCGCTCGGCCCTCGGCGGTGTCGAGGATCTGGCCAATGGACGCCCGCAGAAGGGTGGTCAGCCCGGCCAGCGCGCAGATGAACACGAACTTCTCCCACAGGGCGACCTGGATCTGCGCCGTGAACACGGCGGTGATCCCCGCCTCCTGGAGGACCCCCGCGAGCCAGGCGCCTCGGGGCGTGGTCGTGCCGTTCCACTCGCCGAAGACGATCCGCCGCAGCGGGGTGGTCTGGCGGATCACGCCCGGGGCCTCGATCGAGGACTCGATGTGCGTGAGCCCCGCGAGCACGTGCTCCCAGCCGAACCGGGCGGCCAGCTTCTCGGGTGTGTCGATCCCGTTCTGGAGCGTGAGCAGGGTGGTGGTGGGGCCGACGAGCGGGCGGACGGAGTCGGCCGCAGCCTCGACGTCGTAGGCCTTCACGCAGAACAGGACCAGCTCGTTGGGGCCGACCTCACCCGGGTCGTGGGTGGCAGCCACCGGCACCGTGAAGTCGCCGTGAACGCTGTGGATGGCCAGGCCCCGGTCGCGCAGGGCCTGCAGGTGTGCCCCCCGCGCGATGAGGGTCACGTCGTGGCCTGCCCGGGCCAGCAGCCCGCCGTAGTACCCGCCGATCCCTCCGGCCCCCATGACCGCGATCTTCACGCGCCGTCACCCTCGCGTGCGCACGACGTAGCTGCCGGCCAGCTTGTCGTGCAGCCCCTGGTGGTCCGGGTCGAACAAGGCCCACAGGAAGCCGCCACAGAGGAGCAGGGCGGAGAGCAGGTAGCCGACCGCGCGGAGGAAGGCCAGGTCCAGGCCCAGGGGGTCTCCGTGGGCTCGCACCACCCGGAGCCCGAGCAGGATCTTTCCGAGCGTCTGCCCGCTGGTCCCATGGAAGTAGGTGAAGTAGCCGAGCATGAAGACCAGCAGGAGCAGGGCGTACGGGACCACCATGAGGCGGACCACCTGGGCCGAGAGACCCTGAGGCCCGGTGAGCATCTCGCGGCTGACGAGGCCGATTCCAGCGACGAAGCAGATGAGCGCCGTGAGCGCGAGCAGGGCCATGTCGATGAGGAATGCGGCGGCACGGGGCGGGGGGTCGGCGTAGACGCGGATGGCCTGCGCCTGGAGGGCCGCCTGCGCGGCCCAGTCCCGCTCGCGGAGGAGGGCCTCCACCCCCGTGTGCTCACCACCGCCCGCGGCCGGGAGGTCGGCGCTGGCAGAGAACCAGCCTGCAGCCGGTCCAGGGCCCGTTGCCAGGCCGCTGGCGCCGGCTGTCCCGGGCTGGACATCGCCCAGGAAGGCGGGGCCTGGCAGAGGCGCGGCCGGGCTCGCATGATCCCCGCCCTCCGTGAGGTCTTCGCGGGATGGAGTCGTGAGCCAAGAGGTCTCTGCGGCGCTGAACGGAGGAGCCGTCCCCGCGGGAGATGGGGCAGGCTCTGCAGTCTCGGAGGACTCCGGAGCTGGTGTGGCCGGTCGGGCCGCTCGCCCCCGCCGCATCCCAGCGCGCCAGACCCGCGCCCCAGGGGAGGGGGGACGCGGGGATTCGGGCGCGGCCGGAGCGGTGGGCTGCGCAGCCTCCAGGGTCAAGGCCGGGCGGTCTGGAGGGGTGCCAGGGGGTTTCTCGGCACGTGGAACCGGGGAGCGGGCCTCCTTATAAGAGGCGTCGACCGGGGCCTGAGGCGCGGTGCCCGCGCCCCGATACCAGGGTGCCTGATGGCTCTGGGTGAGGCTCTGCAAGGTGGCCCCACACTTTTTGCATTTGGCCAGGTCATCGAAGCTGACATACTGGCACTTCGGACACTTCATTGTTAGCCCTCAGGCGAGCTCACTCAGCTCATACTGCACGATCGCCAGCGCGGCGAGCCCGGCCGTCTCGGTCCGCAGGATGCGCGGACCGAGGCTCACCGGGACGAAGCCCCGGGCCCGGGCCCGCTCGACCTCCTCAGGAGCGAACCCGCCCTCGGGTCCCACGGCCAGCGCGACCCCCCCCGGTCGGCCTCCTTCGCGGAGCAGGGTCCTCAGCGATCGCTCCGCCTCGCCCTCCCAGAGCAGGAGCTTGACCGGCAACGGCTCGGTCATTCGGAGGAACTCGTCGAAGGGCACCACGTCGGTGACCTCAGGGATCATGGGACGGCCGCACTGCTTCGAGGCCGCCTCCGCCAGCCGGTGCCAGCGGAGCAGACGCGTGCTCGCCCTCGGCTGCGGGATGGTCCGGACGCTTGTGAAAGGAATGATGCGGTCCGCGCCCAGCTCCGTCGCCTTCTCGATGACCAGATCCATCTTGGCGGCCTTGGGGAGCGCCTGGCCGAGCACCAGGCTCACGGCCGGCATGACCTGAGCAGGGGCGGGCTCAAGGACCTCGGCCTCCACCCGGTCTCGCGTCACAGTCACGACCCGGGCCGTGTAAAGCTGCCCGCGCCCATCGCAGAGCTGGACCCGATCGCCGGCCCCCAGGCGCAGGACCCGGGCATGCCGGGCCTCGCGGCCGGTCAGCACCACCGGGCCTCGGGCCAGGGTGCCTTCCACCATCAGGTAGCGGGCCATGCGGCTGGCTCGAAGGCCAGGCCCACCCAGCCGTCCTCCGAGCTCTCTGCCAGAAGCCTCAGGCCGGCCGACTGGTAGGCCACCCGCACCTCGGGGGCGTCGGCCAGGGTCAGGCCGGCCAGGACCAAGGTGCCGCCCGGGACCAGCCGGCGCAGGAAGTCGGGGCGGAGCTTCAGGAGATCTGGGGCGCTCAGGTTGGCCAGGATGAGATCGTAGGTCCCGCCCACGCTCTCCAGCCCCCCTGTGTGCAGGGCGACACGCGGCGCAACGCCGTTGGCTGCGAGGTTCTCCGCGGCCACGGAGATGGCCTGGGGATCGTTGTCCAGCGCCACCACCTGGCGGGCGCCGAGGCGGGCGGCAGCGATGGCCAGGATCCCGGAGCCGGTGCCCACGTCGAGCACGGCCTTCCCTTCCGGGGCGAGCCGGTCCAACACCTGCAGGCAGAACCGGGTCGTGGGATGCGCGCCCGTCCCGAAGGCGAGCCCCGGGTCCAGGGTGATCACCACCTGGCCGGACACGGGAGAGACCGGGTCCCAGCTCGGCGCGATCACCAGTCGAGGGGAGATCCGGGTAGCCCGGAAGTGGAGGCGGCAGACGTCCGCCCAGGCCTCCTCCTTGACTTCCCCCAGGTGGATCTCGGGGAGGGTCCTGCCAGGCAAGGGCCCTGCCAATGCCCGGAGCCGCCCGCGAAGTCCTGTCGCGCAGGCGACCAGGTCGGCGTCCGAGGGAAAGTAGGCCCTCAGCGTCGCCCCTTCCTGCCAGAGCCCGAGCGCCCCCTGCTCGTAGAGCAGCCCCACGAGCAGTTCTTCGGCCTCCGGCGCTCCTCCCACGACGACCAGCTCCCCCCAGCGCCGTCCCTCGGCGATCGCCGCGCTCCTGCCCGGCCCTTCAGCCATCGCCCCATCTTAACAGAACGCCCAGATTGGCACCATCCCACGCGCTCCAGAGCGAGCACGCGCCCGCGCGTCGCGCTGACTGAGGTGGGCCGATGTGGACCCCTCTGGATTGATGAGACCTCAGGGCGTAGACTCGTGATTCTAGGCTTTCGGCGAATGGTTCGTCGGGGAGAAATTCAATGGAGGGGACGTCATGGCCTATCTCCGTTGGGAGCAGATCCCCCCGGACGCGCTCTCCCCCCGCATCGCGCGCCAGATGGTCGTGGGGCAAAACGTGATGCTCGTGCGGTGGCAGTTCCAGGCCGGCTCCCTGGTCCCTGAGCACCGGCACCCCCACGAGCAGCTCACGCACATGGTGCGGGGGCGGATGCGCTTCACCCTGGGGGGCGAGTCACGGGTGATCGGGCCCGGGTTCGGCTCAAGGGGCCGCGACGGGCTGCCGATAAGCCTGGTGAGCCCGGTCTCGCCCCGGCAGAGGAGCGGGCCGAGGCCGGGGCAACCTGAGGCCTGCGAAACCCACGGGGGGTGGGCCGCGGGCCAGCAGCCGGCCGCGCTGGTAGGGTCCTGCGAGCGGCTACGGACGGCCTCGCTTGACGGGACGATGCGGAGGTGGCACATGCGCATCGCTAACGGTCCGTCCGAGAAGCTCCGGACCTTGTTTCAGCAGGATTCCACCTTCAGCAAGGCTGCCGCGATCGGGTCTCCGCGCCCGCCGCGTAAGCCCAGCGTGATAGAGCTCAGCGCGGTCCCGTCCGGTGACCGGCCCGGCTCGACACGGCCTACGGCCGCCGCGGCGCGCATCGGCGCCGCAGCGTCGGCCGCCCGGAGCGAAGGCGCGACCGCCCGACGCTCTGTCGACCTCTTCATCTGATCGCGCTCCTTCGTCTCCGCTGCGGGACCCCCAGCGCTCTCCGGCCCGCTCCACGCTCGCGCCGACCCCGACGGACTCGGGCCCGCCTCCCGCCCGCTCCTTCCCCTGGCCAGCTTTCTCCCCGGGCCAGCGCTCGGGGGCCGCCCCCGCCAGCTCATCAGGGGAGGAGCAACACCCCGAGGCCCACCACCCAGCAGTACAGCGTGAACGGGACAAGCCCCCGTCGGACCAGATACCAGAGGAAGGTCCGGATCGTCACGTAGCCGAGCCCTGCTGAGACGAGGAAGCCGAGCAGGAGCGGCTCCCCGGCCCACGCGCCGACGCCCAGCCGCGCTGCCTTCAGGAGCTGGTAGCCGCCGGCCCCGGCGATGATGGGGATCGCCATGCGGAACGAGAAGCGGGCGGCCTCCGGGCGGGGCAGGCCCCGTAGGAGCCCGGCCGCGATCGTGGCCCCGGAGCGCGAGATCCCCGGCGCGATGGCCACAGCCTGGGCCAGGCCGATCACGATCGCGTCAACCAGGGTGAGGGGGGCGCCGGGCTGGCGCCGGCCGCGCAGTCGCTCGCTGACGAGGAGGAGTGCCCCCGTGACCAGGAGGAACCCCGCTACGGCACGGGGCCGGCCGAACAGCGCCTCGAACTCCCGCTCGAACAGCGCCCCGAGCACGGCCCCCGGGATCGTCGCCACGATGAGCAGCCAGGCCAGCGTGCCCGAGGGGTTGCCGCGCAGGGTGCGCTCGCGCAGGCTCCGGAGCCAGCCGGCCACGAGGGCGAGCAGGTCCCGCCAGAAGTAGGCGATCACGCCGGCCAGCGTGCCGAGGTGGACGGTGGTGTCGAAGAGGAGCCCGGGCTCCGGCCAGCCGAGGAGCCAGGGGAGCAGCACGAGGTGGGCGGAGCTGGAGACTGGGAGGAACTCGGTGAGGGCCTGCGCGGCCCCGAGCACGAGGGCCTGAAGCGCGGTCATTCGCAGGATGATAGGCCTGGCACCGCGCTTTGACAACCCTGGGCTTTTTGGACAAGCTGTACCCGGCATGTGTCATCGCATCGCGGTCATTCCCGGAGATGGCGTCGGGCGGGAGGTCGTGGCCGAGGGGCTCAAGGCCCTGGATGCCCTGGCCGCCGGGATCTCGGGGCTCGCCTTCGAGTACACGATGTTTGACTGGGGGAGCGAACGGCACCTGCGCGAAGGCGCCATGATGCCGGCTGACGGGCTGGACCTCCTCCGGCGCATGGACGCGATCTATCTGGGGGCCGTGGGCGATCCCCGCCTGCCTGACCACGTCACCCTGCACGGTCTGCTCCTCCCGATCAAGATGGGGTTTGACCTCTACGTGGGGCTGCGTCCGGCCTGCCTCTATCCAGGGGTGACCTCGGTCCTGGCGGGAAAGAAGGGCGGGGAGATCGACCTCGTGGTGGTCCGGGAGAACACCGAGGGGGAGTACGCGGATCTCGGCGGAATCGTGGGCCAAGGCGGGCAGGAGACCGCGGTCCAAGCAGGGCTGTTCACACGGCGGGGCGTGGAGCGGATCGTCCGGTTCGCCTTCGAGCTGGCGCGCACGCGGCGCCGGCTGATGACCTCGGTCACCAAGTCCAACGCCCAGAAGTACGGGATGGTCCTCTGGGACCGCGTCGTCCGGGAGGTGGCCGCCGAGTTCCCCGACGTCACGGCCGAGTCCCGGCTCGTGGACGCGGCGGCCATGGACCTGGTCCGCCGGCCGGAGCACTACGACGTGAGCGTAGCCTCGAACCTGTTCGCCGACATCCTCTCGGACCTGGCCGCCGGGATCACCGGAGGGATGGGTGTGGCGCCGGGCGCGAGCTTCCGCCGTGACCGCGGAGCCCCGGGGCTGTTCGACCCGGTGCACGGCTCGGCCCCTGACATCGCCGGGCAGGGGCTCGCCAACCCGGTGGCGGCCATCCTGACGGCCAGGATGATGCTGGAGTACCTGGGCGAGGCCCAGGCGGCCGAGGTCTTGCACGAGGCGGTGCGCCAGAACCTCCGGGAGGGGCGGGTGCGGACGCCCGACCTCGGCGGCAGTGCCAGCACGGCGGAGGTCGGCGATGACATCGCCCGGCGGGTGCAGGAGCTACTTACCCTCCCAGATAGAGCCTCCTGACCTCCTCGTTGGCGAGCAGCTCCCGTCCCGTGCCCTCGAAGCGGTTCTGCCCCAGCTCGAGCACGTAGCCGCGGTCGGCCACGGAGAGGGCCTTGACCGCGTTCTGCTCCACGATCACCATGGTCATCCCGTAGGCCCTGAGCTCGGCGACCTTCTCGAAGACCAGGGTCACGAACTTGGGCGATAGCCCCAGGGAGGGCTCGTCCAGGAGCAGGAGCTTCGGGCGGGTCATGAGGGCCCGGCCGATGGCCAGCATCTGCTGCTCCCCGCCCGAGAGGGTGCTGGCCTTCTGGGAGCTGCGCTCGGAGAGGACAGGGAAGAGCTGGAAGACCTGAGCCATGGCGGCTCTCACCTTCTGCTTGTCGGTCTCGATGTAGGCCCCCATCTCCAGGTTCTCCAGGACGGTCATCTGCGGGAAGACGATCCGGCCCTGAGGGACGTAGGCCAGGCCCCGACGGAGGATCAGATCAGGCCGGACGCCCGTGATCTCCCGGCCATCGAACAGGACCTGCCCCTCCCTGGGGGTGATGAGCCCCACGATGGCCTTGAAGGCGGTGGACTTCCCGGCCCCGTTGGGGCCGATGATGCTGACCACCTCCTGGGGATGGACCTCCAGGGAGACCCCGTGGAGGATCTCGATCTGGCCGTACCCCGCGACCACCTGCTCCACCCGGAGGAGGGGCTGGTCACCGGCCGAAGTAGGCCTCGACGACCCGCTCATCGTTCTGGATGGCCTCCGGCGGTCCCTCGGCGATCTTCTCCCCGTAGTCCAGGACGAAGAGTTTCTCCGAGAGCCCCATCACCACCTTCATGTCGTGCTCCACGATGACGACGGTCTTGCCCTGCTCCTTCAGGCCGCGGATCGCCTCGAGGAGGTCGTTGAGGAGCGTCCGGTTGACCCCTGCCGCCGGCTCATCCAGCAGGATCAGCTCGGGATCGAGTATGAGGACCCTCGTAAACTCCAGGAGCTTCTGCTGGCCGTAGGAGAGGTTGCCCGCATACTCACCTTTCAGGCGATCCAGCTTCACGAACGCCAGTAGCTCCAGGGCCCTCCGCCGCGCCGCCCCTCCCGTGCTCCGGGCGACCACCAGCAGGTTCTCCAGCGCTGTCAGCTCCGGGAAGATCCGGATGATCTGGAAGGTGCGGCCGATCCCCCGCAGCGCGATCTGATGGGGCTTGAGCCCATCGATCCGCTCCCCTTTGAAGCGCACCTCTCCCTCGTCCCGATGCTCGAGCCCGGTGATGAGGTTGAAGAGGGTCGTCTTCCCCGAGCCGTTGGGGCCGATGAGGCCGTAGATCCGCCGGGGCTCCAGGGCGAGACTGCACCGTGAGATCGCCGTGACCCCTCCGAACCGCTTGGTCAGGTCTTTGACCTCCAGGATCAAAGAGTCCCGCACTCAGATGGCCCTCGGCAGCCGGTAGCGCTCCTGGAGGACCCCGAGGATCCCTTTGGGCAGCAGGAGGACGACCGCCACGATGAGGGCCCCGAAGAGGGCCTGGTGGACGAAGAGGAAGCGGGCCCAGACCAGCTCCTGGAACACCGAGAGGAGCACGGCCCCGAGGACCGGTCCCCACACCGTTCCCTTTCCCCCGAAGAGGCACATGATGATCATCGTGATGGTGGTCAGGAGCGGGAAGGTGCCCAGCGGCTCAATGTGGCTCGCGTACCAGGCGTAGAACCCGCCCACGATCCCCGGGAAGACGGCGGAGAGGAGGAAGGCGTAGAGCTTGAGGCGGGCGGTGTTGATCCCCATGGCCTCGGCGGCGATCTCGTCCTCGCGGATGGAGAGGAGACGGAGGCCGAACTGGGACGTGATGATCACGTAGGTGAGCAACGTCACCGACACGGCCGAAAGCCCCATGGCGTAGTAGACCGGCTCGATGGAGAGGATGGGGGGGAGGGAGATCCCGGAGCCGCCCCCTGTGAAATCTTCAAAGTAGGAGATCAGGGCGCGCACCACCTCGTTGAGGCCCAACATGGCGATGGCGAAGTAGGGGCCCTTCAGCCTGAGGCAGGGGTAGCCGATCAGAAGGGCCAGGGCCGCCGCCGTCACGCTCCCCGCCAGGCCGGCGGGGAGCCAGGGCCACCCGGCCTTGCTGATGAGGAGGGCCCCGGTGTAGGCCCCGGTTCCGAAGAAGGCCACGTGGCCGAAGGAGACGTAGCCGGTGAAGCCCGAGATGAGGTTCCAGCTCCCGGCCAGGGCGACCCACATGAAGGTCTGAATCGTGAAGCTGACGATGTAGCTGGTCACGAAGAACGGCATGATGGCCAGCGCCGCCAGGACCAGCAGGCCGATCCCCCAGGTCAGCGGTTTCATGCTCGCCCTCTCAGGAGCCCCGTGGGCCGTACGAGGAGGACAAGGACCAGGAGGATGTAGGCGATGACCTCGGAGAGCTGGGCGGTGAGGAGGAGGGAGGCCAGCCCCTCCACCAGGCCGAGGAGCAGGCCACCGAAGAAGGCCCCAGGGTAGTTGCCGGCACCGCCGAGGACGATGACCAGGAACGACTTGAAGACGTAGATCTGGCCCATTTCCGGAAAGACCGAGAACATGACGGAGACCAGGCTCCCGCCGGCCCCGGCCAGCCCGGCCCCGAGCCCGAAGGCGATGAGGTCGATCCGCCGGACGTTGATCCCGCAGACCTGAGCCACCTCCCGATGCTGGGAGGTGGCCCGGATGGCTTTGCCGAGCTTGGTCTTCAGGAGGAAGAGAAAGGCCAGCCCCGCGATCCCGAGGGCGAAGAGAAAGGTGACAAGGCGGGGCTTGGAAAAGGCGATCGGCCCCAGGAGGAAGGAGCCCGTCAAGAACTCCACCGAGCGGTAGTCGGCGGTCCAGGCCAGCATGGCCAGGTTGGGGATGAAGATCGAGATCCCGAACGTGAGGAGCAGGGACGAGAGCTCCGGGGCGTTCACGACCCGATGGACGAACCATCGCTGGAGGAGGACCCCGACGCCGAAGAGGAGGGGGAACGAGATGAGGAGGGAGAGGAACGGGTTCATCCCATAGAGGGCGAAGAGCCAGTAGGTCGTGTAGGCCCCCAGCATGAGAAGGGCCCCGTGGGCGATGTTGATCACCCGCATGACCCCGAAGATGAGAGAGAGCCCCAGGGCGACCATGGCGTAGAGGCCGCCGGCCAGCAGGCCGCTCACGACCCCCTGGAGCATCATGGCCCCGGTGATCTGGATGGGCATCAGCCGTCTCGGTTACCAGGTACCAAAAGGGGTCTCCCCGGTTGGAGAGACCCCCTCCGGCCACCAGGGCCGAAGCCGGACCGTCACCTGCGCTGGTTCCAGGGCGGGGTGGGGTAGATCGACTTACCGTCGGACAGCTGCGGGGGCCAGACGGTGACCCTCTTCCCTTCCTGCCACTGGAGGAGCACCATCTTGTGCGCGATCTGGAAGCCCCGCGCGTCCACCTGGTAGTCGCCGAACGCGGTGGTCATCTTGAGCCTGAGGAGCTGCTCCCGGATCTTGTCGGGGTCGAGCGAGTTGGCCCGCCGGATCGCCTCGGCGAAGACCTGACAGGCCCCGTAGGCCGCTGGCGCATGGTAGGAGAACTCGCGGTTGAACATCTTCTTGTAGTTCTGGACGAACTCCTTCGCGCCGGGATAGGGGATATTGTCCGCCCACTGGGTGGAGCCGTAGACGTATTCCGCGGTCTTCCCCAACTGCTTGCCGAAGTCCGGAACGTCCCCTCCCACCGTCACGCCGAACATCTTGGGGTTGACGTCCAGCTCCTTCATCTGCCTGGTCGTGGCCACGGCATCGTCAAAGTAGGAGCCCGCGACGATCACGTCGGGATTCAGCGCCTTCATCTTGATGAGGAGCGCAGAGAAATCCGTGGTCCCCTTGGGGTAGGCCTCGTGGAGGACCACCCGCATCCCCTTCTTCCTGGCCAGATCCGCTGCCCCCTTCGCCGCGGCCTTGGAGAAGAGGGTGTCCTCGTTGATGATGGCCACCGTCTTCAGACCGCGCTCGGCCGCCAGCTCGATCAACCCCTCCATGTACACCTCGGCCGGGGAGATGGTCATGAAGAGGTATTTGTACCCCCGCTCCCAGATCGAGGTGGTGGCGGCCAGCGAGGCCACCATGATCTTCCGGTGCTTCTCGCTCACCGTGGAGGCCGCATTGGTGATGGGGCTCGAGTAGGGCCCCATCACCAGCTCGACCTTGTCCTCGGTGATGAGCTTCTCGTAGAGCTTGATCGCCGTGGGAGGGTCCGATCGGTCATCGTAGATCACGAACTCGATCTTTCGCCCCAAAAGGCCCCCCTGGTCATTGACCTCCTTCGCGCAGAGCAGATACCCGTCCCGCGTGTAGTTCCCTAATTTCGCGTAGGTGCCCGTCATGGAGATGGAGGCGCCGATGAGGATCGGTTTGCCTGCCTGCGCCCCTACTGTGCCGGCCTGCCCGATGAGGACGACCGCCAAGGCCGTCAGCAGTGCCAGGAGTTCCCTCACCCGAACTTTCCAACATGGTCCCATTTTCCCCTCCCTCTTTTAGTGCCGAGCGAGGCGCGTGCTCCCCGCCAGCTCGGGTGCCACGCGAGCCGCTCAACATGTCCGAGGATCCGCCGCCACGGGCTCCGCGTCAGAAGGGATTATACCCCGGACCGTTCACCCGTCAAATTGGAAGCATGGCATGATAGGGGGAAGGAGCGAGAGGCCTCGCGAGCGGGGGCCCGCTCTCGGGCCGCCGGGCGGGCGAGGTGCTGGAGCCGGCCGGGGAGATGGGAGGCCGGGCCCTATGCCTCCACCCGGATCCGCCCGGAGGGATCCTCCACCACCTCGCCGATCCGCGCGGCGATCGGCACGCCCGGGCGCCGCAGCGCCTGGAGCAGGCGGTCCACGCGCTCGGGCGGCACCGCCATCAGCAGCCCCCCGGAAGTCTGCGCGTCGCAGAGGACGAGCTGTTCCTCCTCCGTGAGGCGGCTGTCCCAGAGCACCGCGTCCTCCAGGGCCTCCCGGTTCGCC
>JACPFL010000026.1:14858-48528 GCA_016183025.1 Deltaproteobacteria bacterium
AGGCCCTGCTTCGCGAGGTCCCAGGTCTCCTCCAGGACCGGGATGTCCCGCTTGCGCAGGCGGGCACCCACCTTGCTCCCGACGGTCATCCCGTGCAGGTGGCCGAGCAGCCCGTACCCCGTGATGTCGGTGCAGGCGTCCACCCCCACCTCCATCATCGCCTCGGCGGCGGCGCGGTTCAGGGTGCTCATGAGCTCCACCGCGCGCGCGACCAGCGCGGGGGTGGCCGCGTCGCGCTTGACGGCGGTGGAGATGATCCCCATCCCCAGGGGTTTCGTCAGGACGAGGACGTCCCCGGCCCGGGCCCTCGCGTTGGTCATGATCCGGTCGGGGTGCACGAACCCCACGACGGCCAGCCCGTACTTCGGCTCGGCGTCGTCGATGGAGTGGCCGCCGACGATGCTCACCCCGGCCTCCGTGGCCTTGTCGCTCCCGCCCCGGATGATCTCGCCGAGGATGCTCAGGGGCAGGGTCTTCGAGGGGAAGGCGACGATGTTCAGCGCCATGAAGGGCCGCCCGCCCATGGCGTAGATGTCGCTCATGGAGTTGGCGGCGCTGATCAGGCCGAAGCTGTAGGGGTCGTCCACGATGGGCGTGAAGAAATCCACCGTGAAGGCGATGGCCGTCGTCTCGTTCAGGCGGTACACCCCCGCGTCATCGCCGGTCTCCACGCCGACGAGCACGTTGGGGTCCACGATCTTGGGCAGCTGACACAGGACCTGTGTCAGGTCGCGAAGACTGAGCTTGCAGGCTCAGCCGGCCCCGTGGCTGAGCGCGGTCAGGCGGACCTGTGGCTCGCTCATGAACGGCACCTCCCTCCTGCGCGTTCGATGATGGCAGACCCCCCGCGGATTTGTCAAAGCGATTCGGGCTGGGTCCCCGCGCCACCGGGCGGCATCCGCGCCCGGGCAGCGCGCGGGCCTCCGGGTGCGGGGTCCGTGCGCCTGTCGTGGCCCTGCCCGCCCTTGTGCTCCCTGGGGAGCCGTATTACACTAATTCTGGCATGGCCCAGTTCGAGGATATTCACCAGCTGGACTTCTTCCAGCCCCTCCCGGCCGACAGCGTCCGCGAGATCCTGGCCAAGGGCTCCCTGCGGGTGTACCGGCAGGGCGACATCATCATCGAGGAAGGCAGGACGCGCACGCGCGGCCTCTATATCGTCCTGTCGGGCCAGGTGAAGGTGATCAAACGGATCACGGACCGGGAGAGCAAGACGCTGGCCGTGCTTCGCGCCGGGGAGGTCCTGGGGGAGATGTCGATCTTCGAAGATCAGCCACATTCGGCCACCGCTGTGGCCATGCGTGAGACCAGCGTGCTCCTGCTCTCGCGGGAGGAGGTCCAGGCCTTCGTGGCCCGGGACCTGGAGCTCGGGGTGCGGTTGCTCGTCAAGCTTCTGCAGGTCATGGGGATGCGGATCCGGGCCCTGAACGAGCAGGTGACCCTGCTCGGTTCCATGGCGCTCTCCCTGCGGCGCCGAAACCTGCCCATGGACTGAGTGCCCCTGCGGGGGTCCGAATAGAACGCCCGCCCTGTTCCTTCTCGATGTAAAGAAAACGATATTTTTTTCAGAGAAGAACATTTTTTTCTTGCAATCCCCCCCAGCCCGTACTAAGATCTTTTTCAAGAGCGTGGTATTTCCTGATGTTGTGGCGAGGGTTGGCAGGTTATACACACAGCGGGCCAGATGATGGTTTGGACAAAGGGAGATGGTCCCATCGTTTTAAACGGATCAGCGCAGCGTTTTAGCACTCTGACTGCCGGGGTGAAAAGAACAGCGATATAGCAGGCGACTCCAAGGCAGAAGGGAGGTGAGACGCGATGGCGAAGAAGGCGAAGAAGGCCGCCAAGAAAGGCGGGAAGAAGAAGTAAGTTGGTAGGCGGCAGGGGCGAAGAAGGCAAAGAAGGGCGGCCAGAAGCAGTCAGGCCGTAACCCTTCGGAGTGGGCAGCGGCGGAAGACAGTTCGTTCCGACCCCTGCCCACTCCGTCCCTGCCTCTGCTCACCGCTGGGCTCACCTCTCGATTCTGTTTCCCCTGCCCGCTCCGCACAGCCATTGGTCCGAGCGCGCAGGTGGCCTTGCTTGCCCGCCTCGGACCGGTTTATAATAGGGCCTGTGCCTATTTACGAGTATACCTGCGCTGCCTGCGACCGGGTGTTTGAGGTCCTGAGGCTCGGCTCCGTGGCTGAGACCGCGACGTGTCCAGCCTGTGGCAGCACCGCGGTCAGCCGGCAGCCCTCCCGCTTCGCGCTCTCTGGGGCGCAGCCCTCCGGCTCCCTCACCCCGGGCGCGGGAGCGCCCTCCGCAGCCTCCGGGTGAGGGATCTGAGTCCGGCCGGCGGTCGCCGGCTGTGCCGAGGGGTTCCGGGGTGATCGAGGAGCGGAAGCGGGAGCATGTCGAGATCTGTCTGACCGAGGACGTGCAGGCCCCGGCCGAGTTCTGGGGTGACGTCCGGTTCGTCCACTGTTCCCTCCCGGAGATCTCCCGCGCGGAGCTCGATCTCACCACCGACCTGTTCGGACATCGCCTGCAGGCGCCCCTCGTGATCTCCGGGATGACCGGCGGGTTTGACGAGGCAGAGCGGATCAACGCCAACCTGGCCCGGGCCGCGGAGGCCCTCGGCCTGGCCATGGGCGTCGGGAGCCAGCGCGCGGCGCTGGTCAAGCCCGCGCTCATCCCGACCTACGCCGTGGTCCGGAAGTTTCACGTCCCGCTGATGATCGCCAACCTCGGCATCCCCCAGTTCTTGCCCCAGGGGACGGCCGCGCCCCTGGACCTCCCCGAGGCCCGCGCGGCCATGCAGATGGTGGGCGCCCACGTGCTCGGCGTTCACCTGAACTATGTCCAGGAGGTTGCCCAGGTCGAGGGCGATGAGAACGCGACGGGCGGCGCCGCGGCCCTCGAGCGGCTGGCGATGGCCCTCCCGGTGCTGGCCAAGGAGACGGGAGGCGGGGTCTCGCGGGAGACGGCGCTCCAACTCAAGGGGGCCGGCGTGCTCGGCATCGACATCGGCGGGCTCGGAGGGACCAGCTTCTCGGCGGTGGAGGCCTACCGCTCCCGCAGACGAGGGGATGCCCAGGTGGAGCGGATCGGCGAAGCCTTCTGGGCCTGGGGGATCCCGGCGCCCGCCTCGGTGGTGGAGGCCCAGGTGGGGCTCCCGGTGATCGCGACAGGCGGGATCCGCTCGGGGATTGATGTCGCCAGGGCCCTGGCGCTCGGGGCCCGGGCCGCGGGGCTCGCCCGCCCGCTGCTCGCTCCGGCCCGGGAGAGCGCCGAGGCGGTGATCCGTACCCTGGAGAGGATCCTGCAGGAGTTGCGGTCAGCCATGTTCCTGGTCGGGGCCCGCACGCCGGACGCCCTCCAGGGGGCCGACATCGTGGTGACCGGCTACACCGCCCAGTGGCTGGAGCGCCGGGGGTTCAACGTGAACGGGCTGGCGCAGCGGCGGCAGCCTGGGGCCAGCCGGTGATCATCGACGGGGAGCTGTTCACCGGGGCCGGACAGGGGGCGTACTTCACGCAGTTGGAGGGGTATCGCCGGCAGTTCGAGACCAAGCTCGGCTTCACCCCATTCCCCGGCACCGTGAACCTCAGGGTGCGCACCCAGGAAGGCCTGGGAGCGCTGCAGCGGCTCCGCACCTTGCCGGGGATTCCCATCGACCCGTGGGGTGGGAGCACCTGCGGCGCGCGCTGCTTTCGCGTGCGGATCGGCGACCGCCTCCTCGGAGGCCTGGTCATCCCCGACGAGACGTTCTACAGCGAAGATGTGCTCGAGCTGATGGCTCCCGAGAACGTGCGGCAGGCCCTCGGGCTGGCTGACGGGGACACAGTCCGGGTGGAGATCCTGCTGGAGCATGGGTAGCGGCAGGAGTCCGTCTCAGACCATGACCCGCCTCAACTGCCGCGCGGCCTTCTTCGACCTCGACGGGACGCTCTTTCACTCCCTGGAAGCCTACCGCAGCGCCTTCAACCATGTGCTGGAGCAGTTCGGCCTGAAGCCCGTGGAACGGGCGGCCTTCGTCCGCTACTTCCGGCACATGGAGAATGGAGGTCGATTCCCCGAGATCCTCACGCAGCTCACGCCCGACGGGGCGGAGGAGACCTTCCTGCGCCGCTTCCTGGGGGCGTACCGGGAGGTCTTCCCCGGCATGGACCGGGCGTACACCGTCATGGATGACGCGGCCCCGGCGGTGCTGCGGTGTGTCTCGGCGTCGCTCCCCGTGGCCGTGATCACGGCCCGCCGCGACCCGGTCCCCACGCGCGCCTTGCTCGAGCGGCACGGCTTGGTTCCCTTCATCGCCCTGGTGGTGCATCCCCGGGAGGGGGTGGCAGTCAAGCCCGCCCCCGACCAGCTCATCGAGGCGGCCCGGCAGCTCGATGTCCCCGCGGAGGCGTGCGTCATGGTGGGGGACTCCCCCCGCGACATCCGGGCGGGTCGGGCGGCGGGCGCGCGCACCATCGGGGTGACGCCGCCCGGCGGGGCCTGGCAGCATGACGACCTGCACCGGGAGTCCCCCGACCTCGTGGTCGACCGCCTGGCCGAGGTGCCGCGGGCCCTGGGGCTCGGGCTGGGGGAGCGCTGATGCGGGTCGGCGCCCGGATCTGGTATGCGCTGAGCCCGCTGCAGCGGTTCGCCGGGGTGGCCCTGGCCTTGCTGCTCGGCGTGGCCCTGGCGGCCAGCCTGCTCCTCTCCTCCCTGCTGGGGGAGACCCTCCTGCGCAAGGCCTCGGCCATGCTCGCGGAGCGGACCTCTGGCCGTCGCATGATCTGGGGGCTCGCATTCCTCGCCGCGGCCGCCGTGTTCCTCGGGCTGTACCGCTACGTGCAGCGCTCGTTCCGCTTCCACCAGGGCGTGGAGGGCAAGCTCCGGGAGCACTCGCGGGAGCTGGAGGAGCAGGTGGAGGAGCGGATCGAGGCCTTCCGGGAGACGGCGGGTTTCCTCCAGAACATCTTCGACCACTCCACTGACGCCATCATCGGCACGGACCTGGAGGGGACCGTCATCCGCTGGAATCGCGGGGCCGAGCAGCTCTACGGGTGGCAGGCGGAGGAAGTCCTCGGACGCCCTCTCTCCATCGTCCCCTCAGGGATGGAGAAGGAGCTCGCGCAGGTGCGGGCGGCGGTGCGGACCGGGCGGACCTTCGCGGGGATACGGACCCGGCGGCGGCGCAAGAACGGCACGCTCGTGGACGTGAGCGTCACCCTGTCGCCACTCTACGGCGCGTCGGGACGGGTGATCGGCCTGTGCGGCATCTCGCGGGACATCTCAACCCTCGTCCACATGGAGGAGGAGCTGCGGGAGCGCAACCAGGAGCTGCAGGGCCTGAACCGCATCATGGAGGCCGTCAGCCGATCCCTGGAGCTGGACGAAGTCCTGGACGTGGCGCTGGAGCAGGTGCTGGCCGTCACGGGGCTGGACGCGGGGTACCTCCGGGTCCTGGACGCGGCGGGCCACTACCTGCCCACCATGGCCCGCCGGGGATGCTCCGAGGTCTTCGTGCGGGCCCACCTCGGAGCCCATGCCCCGGAGCTGGTGGCGGGCGCCGTGGTCGCGGGACGCCGGCCCCTGGTCCTGGACCCGCAGGCCGAGGACCTGGCGCGCGATGGGACTGGCCCGGAGGAGGGGCTGCACGCGTTCGCCTGCATCCCGTTGCTCTCAAAGGAGCAGGTACTGGGCGTGCTGGGCGTGGGCAGCCGGGACCCGGCGCGCCGCTTCTCGCCACGGGAGCTCGACTTCCTCATGTCCGTGGGGAGCCATCTCGGCGTGATCGTCGATAACGCCAAGCTCTTCGCGGAGGTCTCCCGGAGCCGCCACGAGCTGTCCATCTCGAACGTGGTCTCCTCCACGGTCGGACAGTCGCTCAACCTGGACGAGATGCTGAACCTCGTCCTCATGAAGGTGGTGGAGCTGCTGGAGTTTGAGGCCGGCTGGATCCGGCTGGTCGGTGAGACCCCTGACGAGCTCGTCCTGCGGGCCCACGTGGGGATCTCGCCGGAATCCGCCCGCGTGGCCAAGCGCCGGTCGGCCGGCAGAGGGCTGCTGGCCACGGTGCTGGCCCGAGGGGAGGCGGTCGCCATCGACCTGCGTTTCACCGCCCCCGAGGTGTCCAGCGGTCTGTCGCGTCTGGTGGGGATCGTCACCCTGGTCGAGGTCCCGCTGAAGTCGAAGAGCGGGGTCCAGGGGCTCATGGCCCTGGGGATGCGGCAGCCCCGGGAGATCTCACCGAGCGTCCTGCAGCTCCTGCAGGCCATCGGGAGCCACATCGCCGTCTCCATCGAGAACACCTGCCTCTACCAGTCGGCCGAGACGCGCGCCCGCGAGTTCCGGGCCCTGTACGACGTGGGGAAAACGGTGGCCTCCACGCTGGACTCGCGCGAGGTGCTGGACCGGATCGCGGAGCAGGCACTGGAGGTCATCGGGGCCAAGCACTGCGCGGTCTTCGAGCTGGATCGGGATGGATGGCTCTATCCGCGGGCGGCGAGGGGGATTAGCGGAGAGCAGCCGGTTCTGCCGGTGCGCCTGGGCCAAGGGGCGTCAGGGGCCGCGGCGCTGGCGCGGCGGCCCGTGTTCAGCGAGGATATTCTCGACGCGCCGCCCCCCGGGTATGACGACCCGGTGGACGCGGCCGGGCATACCCCGCGGGAGGCGATCGCCCGGTGGGGGCTCCGGTCGGTCCTGGCCGTCCCGCTCATCCGCGGGGACCAGGTCTTCGGGGCCATCTGCATCTTCTGGGACGAGGTGCGCCCGCGGAGCGAGGGAGAGGTGGCCCTGCTCCAGATGTTCGCCGACCAGGCCGCCATCGCCATCGACAACGCCCGGCTCATGGAGGCGACCCGGAAGAGCTACCGGGACCTGCAGGTGATCCACGAGATCACCCAGGCTATCGACCGCGGGGCCGATCTGCAGAGCATCCTGCAGAGCGCGGTGGACAATGTCACCAGGGTGGTCGAGCGCGCGAGGTGCTTCATCCTCCTGCACGATGCGGCCGCGGACGACCTGGCGGAGGTGGCGCACTCCGAGCGCCAGGCGGTGGAGATGGAGGGGCTCCGGATGGCGGTCCAGACCCGTTCCCTGACGGCGTGGGCCTTCCGGGAGCGTCAGACGGTCGTCGTCGAGGACCCCGCGGAGGACGATCGGACGAGCGAGGAGATCCTGCGCCGCCTGGGGCGGCGAGGAGTGATCGCGATCCCCCTGCTCGTCGGGGAGTGCTGCGTGGGCGTGTTCGGCCTGAGCGACCTGGACGGCCCCCGGCGCTTCACCGGGGAGGAGGTGGAGAAGGCGACCCTCATCGCCCGGCACGCGTCCATCGCCATCGCCCGGGCCCAGCTCTTCGAGGAGGTGAAGGCGCGCTCCGAACGGCTGGAGGTCCTCGCCCAGGTGAGCCGCGGGCTCGCCTCCACGCTCGAGCTCCGTCCCCTGGGCGAGCTCGTGCTGGATGCCATCGGGCGGCTGCTCGACGTCCCCATCGTGAACCTCTGGCTCGAGGAGCCCGAGACGGGCGACCTCGTCCTCAGCGCCCGGCGCGGGATGCGGGAGCCCTGGGAGGCCGCCGAGTTCCGCCTGGAACGCGGCTCCGGCCTGGTCGGGTGGATTGTAGAGCACGGCCAGCCCCTCGGCCTGCCGGACGTGCTGGAGGATCCGCGTTTCGTCCTCAAGGACTGGGCCCACGACCGGGGGGTGACCTCGTACCTCGGGGTCCCCTTGCACTCGGGGGGGCGGGTCTCAGGGACGATCTCCATCTTCTCCACCCGGCGGCGGGTCTTCACCCAGGACGAGATCGACCTGGCCGTGATGCTCGCCGACCACGTGGCGGTCGCCCTCGAGAACGCCCGCCTGTTCCAGGAGGTTCAGGCGCGCAGCGCGCGGCTGGAGGGGCTCATCAGCCTCAGCCGGCGGGTCACGTCGAGCCTGGAGCTGGAGGCGCTCTTCCAGGCCGTGATGGCGGCCTCCCAGCAGTTCGTCCCCGACGCCGTGATCCGCCTGTGGATGCTCGACCCCGAGGCGCAGGAGTTGGCCCTCGTGGGAGAGCTGGGGAGCCGGGTGGAGCACGGCGGGACGGTGCTGCGCTTCAAGCACGGCGAGGGACTGGTGGGCTACGTCTGGGAGCGGCGCGCCCCCTACACCATCGCGGAGATCTGCGAGGACCCCAAGATGGTCAACGTGGAGTGGGCCCGACAGGAGGGGCTGCGGTCGTTCCTGGGGATCCCGCTCTGCTACGAGGAGGCCTTCCTGGGCGTGCTGACCATCGTGACCCGCGCGCCCCACCGGTTCGCCGAGGACGAGGTCGTCATCCTGCAGGCCTTCGCCGACGAGGCATCGGTGGCCCTGCGCAACGCCCAGCTCTTCGACGAGGCCCGGCTGAAGTCCCACCGTCTGGAGACGCTGGCCCGCCTCGGCCAGACCGTGAACACGGCCCTGGATTTCCCGCGGGTCCTGGAGCTGATCGTCGAGGCTGGGGCCGCCCTGGTCGAGGGGGCGGCCGTGCGCCTGTGGCGCTACCACGAGGAGTCGCAGGAGCTCACGCTCGTGGCCGAACACGGCTTCCCCCCAGGCGGAGCGTCTTTGATCACCCGGGCGCGTCTGGGCGAGGCGCTCGTGGGGGCGGTGGAGGCTGAGCGACAGGTCTTCATCAGCTACGACCTGCAGCGTGAACCCCGCTTCGCCGACAAGGCCCGCGCGGAGGAGCAGGGGCTGAAGGCCTACATGGGGATTCCGCTCCTGATCGGCGAACAGCTCGTGGGGCAGATCAGCCTCTTTCGCCGGACCACGCGGCCCTTCGGGCAGGACGAGATCAACCGGATGCGCATCTTCGCCAACCAGGCGGCCATCGCCCTGCGCAACGCCCGGCTCTTCGAGGAGCTCGAGGAGGCGAACCGGATGCTGCGGGCCCAGGCCGTCACCGACGGGCTCACCAACCTGTACAACCACCGCTTCTTCCACGAGGCGCTCGCCAAGGAGGTGGAGCGGGCCCGGCGGTTTGGCACGTCGGTCTCGATGGCCATGATCGACATCGACTTCTTCAAGTTCTACAACGACGCCAACGGCCATCCCCAGGGGGACATGGTCCTCCGGGCCGGGGCGGATCTGTTCCGACGATCGGTTCGGGGCGTGGACGTCGTGGCCCGCTACGGGGGGGAGGAGTTCGCGGTCATTTTCCCGGAGACGTCCAGGGAGGGGGCGTTGCTGGCAGCCGAGAAGCTCCGGGAGAGGTTCGAGCAGTTTTCCTTCCCCGGGGAGGAGACCCAGCCGGGTGGCCGGCTGACCATCAGCATCGGCGTCTCCGCCTACCCGGACGATGCGTCGACCACCGCAGAACTCATCGACCGGGCCGACCAGGCGCTCTACCGGGCGAAGCGAGCCGGGCGCAACCGGGTGATGGCGGCGCAGAGGTGATCGAGGACGATGGCCAAGTCGATTCGCTTCACGGTGGTCAATTCAGGGGGGCCGCTCGTGGCGACGGCCCAGGTTGAGCTGTTTCGGGGCGTCTATCTCGCCGGGTGGTGCGTGTTCCGGGAGGGGGATCGCGTGTGGGTCTGGCCGCCCTACCGGGAGGTGGTGGAGACCCCTGCAGGCGGGCGCCGCTTCGTCAGCTATCTGCGCTTCGACGACCAGAAGACCTTCCAGCGGTGGGCGGACCGGATCCGGGACGAGTACGTCAAGTGGGCGAAGACCCAGGGGGATTGAGCCGTCCGCCTGGCCGCCCCTCCCGTCCCGGCCCGCTGGTCACCCTCCTTACCGACTTCGGGGCCCGGGAAGGGTACGTGGGGGCGATGAAGGGGGTCCTGCTCAGCCTCAACCCCCGGCTCCGCGTGGTGGACCTCTCCCACGACGTCCCGGCCCACGACGTGGGGGCTGGGGCGCTGCTCCTGGCGCAGTGCTACCCCTTCTTCCCTGCGGGGACGATTCACGTCGCGGTCGTGGATCCGGGCGTGGGCGGCCCGCGACGGGGCCTGCTCGTTCAGGCCGCGGGGCAGTTCTTCGTGGGGCCGGACAACGGGCTGTTCACCCTGGTCTATGACCGCGAGGCGCGGGCTCGGGTCCGGGCCCTGACGCGCCCGGCCTACTTCCGCCATCCCGTCAGTTCCACGTTCCACGGACGCGATGTCTTCGCCCCCGTGGCCGCCCACCTCTCGCTCGGCGTGCCGCCGACGCGGCTGGGGCCGGCCGTGGTCGACCCCGTGCGCCTTCCCTGGTCGCGCCCCGTGCCCGGCCCGAGCGGCGTCCGGGGCACGGTCATCCATGTGGACCGGTTCGGGAACCTGATCACCAATATCGGGCAGGAGTCGTGCGGAGGGCGGGAGGTGGCCGGGGTGGTGCTCGGCGGGCGCCGGGTGCGGGTGCATCGCACGTACGACGATGTGCGGCCCGGTGAGCTGCTGGCGCTGTGGGGGTCGAGCGGGCTGCTCGAGATCTCGGTCAGCCGGGGGCGGGCAGATCGCCGGCTGAGGGCTCGTGTCGGCACACGGGTGCACGCCCGGTGGCGCGGGCCGGCCCACGGGCGTGCGCAGGGGTCCGAATCAGAGCTGTGACCCGAAGTTCGGCGGGAGGACCAGGCGCCGTCCGCTGAAGCTGAGGTGCCCTCGCTTCTGGAAGCGGCTCAGGACGCGGGAGACGGTCTCCCGGGAGGTCCCGGCCATGGAGGCGATCTCCTGATGGGTGATGCGGCGGGTCAGCACGGTCAGGTCGCCCTGGCGGACCCCCTCCTTGGCCGCCATCTGCAGGATCACGCGGGCCACCCGGCCGAAGACGTCCAGCATGGCCAGGCTCTCGATCTTCTCGTCCGCCTCGCGCAGGCGCTGACAGAGGGCCTCGATGATCTTCACCGCCATGGCCGGGTTCCTGTTCAGGATCGCCAGGAAGTCGCGGCGGCGCACCACGAGCGCCTCCGTCGCCTCCAGGGCGATGACCATGGCGGAGCGGGGCTTGCCGTCGAGCAGCGACATCTCCCCGAAGAAGTCCCCCTCGCGGAGCTCGGCCAGGATCAGCTCCCGCCCATCCTCGCTGTACAGGGTCACCTTCACGTTGCCCGAGACGATGAGGTAGAGGTCGTCTCCGGGCGCATCCTTCTGGATGATGAAGGCCCCTTTGGGGAAGGCCTTCGGCACCGCCGTGGCCGCGAGCTCTTCGAGCTCGGCATCCCGGAGGCGCGAGAACAGATCGGACTTCTTGAAGTAGGCGAGGGGCTTCGTCTGCTGCATTGGCCTCCTCCCCGTCACCACGCCGCCCGCCCCATCCGGACCACACGGGCGCCGGGGGTCGGGCGGACCACCTCGCGATCCGCAGACCTAGTATATCTCCCGCCCCCGGAGGGGCCAAGGGCTTCGCCAGCATGGCGCAGAGGGGGCGGGCGGGATGTGATCCCCGTCACACTGCGGCCGGGGAGCCCGGCTGGCCGCGCGCCGCCAGGGCCCCACATGTCTGATCAGCGAGGGCGGAGGGCACATGACGTGACGAAGGCTCGCCGGGTTCGCGTTCAGGTGATCCGATCCGATACGTCGCCTTGACACGGGAGACGGCTGATCCTTACAATGCGCGCGGTTTGGCGGGACGCCCGCGTGGTGGGCGCCGGGAGCATCGGGAGGCCTCGTGAAGGACATTCTCATCGTGGAGCGGGACCAGGCCCTGCGCCAGCGCCTGAGGGAGTTCTTCACGGGGCTCGGCTATGACGCCGAGGAGGCGGCCGAGGCCACCGAGGCGGTGGAGAGGCTGGAGAAGGCCGAGTGCAAACTCGTCATCGCCGACCTCGAGGAGCCCCTGGAGATGGGCCTGGCGCTGCTCCGGCGGGTCCGGGAGATCAACCCGCAGATTCCCGTCATCTTCATGACGAGCCACGCGACCGTCGAGGGGGCCGTGGAGGTCATCAAGGAGGGGGCGACGGACTATGTCCAGCGGCCCCCGGTCCTCGAGGAGCTGCGCCTGAAGGCCGAACGGGCCCTCGACCACCACCAGCTCCAGTACGAGGTCGCCTACCTGCGCCACGAGCGCAACCTCATCTACCGGTTCGACGACATCATCGGGGAGAACCTGGAGATGCAGCGCCTCAAGGAGGTGCTGCGCAAGGTCGCCCCGACCAACGCCAACGTCCTCATCCAGGGCGAGACCGGGACGGGCAAGGAGCTGATCGCCGGCGCGATCCACTACAACAGTCCCCGTCACGACAAGAACTTCGTCTGCGTCAACTGCGCCGCGCTCCACGAGAATCTCCTCGAGACGGAGCTGTTCGGGCACGAGAAGGGCGCGTTCACCGGAGCCTACAAGCAGCGGATCGGCCGCTTCGAGCAGGCCGACCTGGGGACGATGTTCCTCGACGAGATCGGGGACATGAGCCTCGGGACCCAGGCGAAGGTGCTCCGCGTGATCGAGGGGCACGGGTTTGAGCGGCTGGGGGGGTCGCGCAGCATCCGGGTGGATGTCCGGGTGCTGGCCGCCACGAACAAGGACCTGCTGGACCTGATCGGCCGCAGCCTGTTTCGGGAGGACCTGTACTACCGGCTGAACGTGGTGGGGGTCCAGGTCCCGCCGCTCCGGGAGCGGCGGGACGACATCCCCCGGCTCGCCACCTACCTGCTGCGCAAGTGCGGGGCCGCCCTCAAGCGCCGCCTGACGGGCCTCCACCCGGACGCGATGAAGCTCCTCGTGGAGTATGACTGGCCCGGGAACGTGCGGGAGCTGGAGAACACCATCGAGCGGGCCGTGATCCTGTGCGAGGGCGAGCAGGTCCTGCCCGGCGATCTCACGCTGGGTCCCGGCCGGCCGGTACGGGGGCGTCCGCCCGGCGAGGAGCCGGCGGCTCCGGCCCTGGGAGGCGAGGTTCGCCTGGCGGCCCTGGAGCGCCGCGCCATCGTGGCGGCGCTGGAGCGGGCCAACTTCGTCCAGAAGGATGCCGCCCGGCTCCTGGGGGTCTCGAGCCGAGTCCTCAGCTACAAGATCGACAAATACGGGCTGGACATGCCCCGGCGCCGGCGTTCTGCGCCTGGGGAGCCGTAGCCGATCAGGCGCGCATCACCTGGAGGCGCTTGAGCGCCTGTTCCACCTCGGTGGCCTCTGCCGCCGTCAGCCCCCCGCCGCCGTAGCGCACCCGGTAGTACAGCCCCGTCAGGCGCAACACCTCGGCCCCGGCCCCGCGGCTCCGCGCCAGCACGCCCCGCGCGAACTCCAGGGGCGTCTGGTGCGGTTCCCGCCGGAATCCGCGGCGGGCGAGCAGGCGCAGCATGCGGGCGTAGAAGGCCACCTCGAGCCTGGTCCGGCCCTGGCCGCGTGCTGGCCCCAGGGCGGGCCACCGCCGCCGGGCCAGGCGGTACGTCACGGCTCCCGCGACCAGGAGGGCGATGACGATGAGCAGCGCCGGGGCCCGCAGGGGGGGAGGCCAGCCCAACCCCGGCACCTTGAGACGCGGCTGGAGCACCAGCGCCCGGGTCCCCTCCTGCCACATCTCCCGCAGCGTCCGGAGCAGGGAGAGCTGGTCGCCGAGCTGGTAGTGGATGACATAGCGGTTCCACTGCATGCGCAGGGCGTCCAGGTAGTGCATGACCGTGGTGAACACCGGGACCGCCTCGACGTCCGCACGCGGGGTGGGGTCGAAGGGGATCCAGCCGTACCCGGGGAAGTAGACCTCCACCCACAGGTGCGCGTCGCGCTGGCGGACCAGGTAGTAGCCGCCCACCTCGTTCCACTCCCCGGCCAGGAACCCGCTGACCGGACGACTGGGGATTCCCACAGCGCGGAGCATGAGGACCATGGCGGTGGCGAACTGCTCGCAGTAGCCGCGGCGCTGGACGAAGAGGAAGTCCTCCACGGGGCTGTACCGCTCATCGCGGTCGATCTTCAGGCTGTAGCGCAGGCGACTCTGCAGGTAGCGCTCGATGGCGAGGACCTTGGCGTAGGCGCTGGGCCTTCCCTCCGTCAGGCTCCGGGCGAGCGCGGCGGTGCGCTCCTCGCCCGGGGGCACCTGCAGGTAGCGGTCCAGGATCCCGGGCGGGTACGGGGCGGTGTCCGCGGCCAGCTGCGCCCCGGAGGGCCGCGAGGGGTCGGAGTGCACGACGTAGCTGAGGCGGTCTTGGGGGAGAAACGGTAAGTGGAGGGCGTCTCCGAGGTCGGCGTAGAGCCCCGGGACCCCCTGCACCAACACCGGGCGGGGCAGGGCGAACAGCACCGTGGTGCTCAACGGCTCCAGCCAGACCTGCTGGCGCACCGTGGGCCCGGGCGCCGGGCTGCCCACAGGGAAGCCCCCCCGCCACTGCCGCAGGGGGATCAGCCCCCGGTACTGGCTGCGGCTCCACTCCCGGCCGTCGTAGTTCTCGAAGCTGATCCCCCGCCACAGGGGGCGGGTGCGCAGCGCCGCCCGGTCCTCGACCTCGATCCGCATGACGGCCGTGCTGTCCGAGAGGATCTCGCCCATCGTGCCGAGCTGAACCCTGTCGGAGAAGCCGACGACCTGGATGGCCGGCGTCGCGCGTTTCTTGAAGAACCCCGCGCCCACCCGCGGGATGACCACGAAGAAGGCGAGGGTGAAGATGAAGGCGGCCAGGGAGACCGAGGAGGTCACGACCAGGAACGAAGGGGTCAGGAGCGCGGGCGCCCTGACGGCCTCGGCTGGCCGACGGTCCATCTCGCGGCGGAGGTGAAAGAGGATCAGGCTCCAGGTGCCCACCAGCAGGTACAGGACGAAGATCCCCCCGAAGGCCACGGTGGTGGTCAGGGTCGAGGCGAGCAGCAGGAAGCAGAAGCTCAGGAGCTGGAGCCGCGCATGGTCCGAGGCGGACTTGGGCTGGAGCAGCAGGTGGAGCTGGAGCAGGATGAAGAAGTGCCCGAGGGCGATGAGGAACGGCTGCCCGAGCACGAGCAGCTCCACGGTGATCACCGTCAGGGGGATGGCGAGCAGGGCGTTCCAGACCCAGGGGGCCGGCCGGAAGCGGATGCGCCCGGAGTCAATCCCCCAGGCCGCCGTCACCCCGAGCAGCCCGACGACGAAGGTCCCCCGGCCGAACTCGTTGGTCAGGGCCAGGAAGGTGAACCCCAGCAGAACGTTGAGGGAGGAAGTCAGGCGAAGCGCCTCCGTCTTCGCCGTCATGGCTGCCCCTCGCCGGACCCGGCGCTACCCTCGAACGCCTCGCCCGCGCTCGTGCCGAGCCGCCTCCCACCGTTCCCGGCGCTCCGGCCCCGGCCATTCCCCGCAGGGCCATCCGGGGTGAGGACCTGCTGGTATCGGGCCCGCCATCCGGTGGGCGCGGGATGCAGGGTCACGAGCAGGGTCAGCATGCCCGGGGGCGCCGGCGCCTCGAGGTGGCCCGGGAAGGCCGCCGCCGGCTCCGGCGCGTAGTCGGCCAGCCGGCGCAGGAGCGCCAGCGCGTGGGCCGCCCCTGTCCCGGCGGGGAGATGGTCGGTGGCGGTCAGGTACTCCACCTGCAGCCGACGGTCGAGCAGGGCTACCGCCAGCGAGGCGGCCAGGCTCACGGCCGCCTCGACCGCTCCGGGCTCCGCGCCAGCCGGGATCTCCAGGCCGAGCCGCGCCCGTTGCCCGCCGCCCGCCTCGAACTCCTGCATCATCAGCTTGAGCAGCTTGGCTGAGGTCTTCCAGTGGATCCGGCGCCGGTCGTCCCCGGCCTGATACTCGCGGAGGCCGAAGAAGTCCTCGCCTTCGGGGGCCTTCCGTCGCCCGGGCTGCTCCGCCACACTGCCGAGCACGCTCCGCAGACGAGCCCCTACCCCGTGGATCTCCGGGAAGACCACCAGCTCGCGCTCACAGCGGACCTGCATCGCCTTCACGAAGAGCCCGAAGGGGTAGGTCGTGGCCACGCGGAGCGTCGAGAGCCGGTACACGCCCCGGCGGGCGACCGTGTGGACCTCGTGCCGCTGCACCGGCTCTCCCGGCGCCACCCGCAGGATGTAGCTCGAGAGTCCGAGCGGGCGAGGCTCGCCGGGGGGCTCCTCCACGGTGAGGGCGTAGGCCGGGTAGAACCGGTTCGCGCTGGACAGCGCCACCGTGTAGAGGAACGGCGTGCCGGCGAAGGTGCTCCGCGGCAGGCGGACCTCCGCGCGCAGGCGCTTCAGGCAGAACTCCGAGAGGATCCCCGAGACGACGATGAGGCTCAGCATGGTGGCCAGGATCAGGTAGAGCAGGTTGTTGCCGGTGTTGATGGAGGCCAGGCCGATCGCGAGCGTCATCATGACGAACTTGGTCCCGTCGGCGGTGAAGCGAAGGGTGCGCGGGGGGCGGAGCCAGCGGAGCAGCCGGCGGAGCCAGGGCATGGCCGGGCTAGGCCGGCGCCGGCACGGAGGTGAGGATCTCCTCGATCAGCCGGTGCGCGTCGCCGTGATTATGGTCGGCGCCGAAGCGGGCGCGCGGGATGACGCGGTGGGCCAGGACGGCCGGGGCGGCCGCCTTGATGTCGTCGGGCACACAGTAATCGCGCCCCTCGACGAAGGCCATGGCCTGCCCGACCTTGTAGAGCTGAATGGCCGCCCGCGGGCTGGCTCCGAGCTCGACCAGGGGGGACTCCCGCGTGGCGCTGATGATCTGCAGCAGGTAGGAGACCAGGGCCTCGTCGACCTTGACCTGCTCCACCAGGACCTGCAGCTCCAGGAGCTCCGCCGCGGAGAGCACCTCGGGCAGCTCCTCGGCGGCGTGGGCGAGGCTGGGGTTGCGCACGATCTCCCGCTCTTCGCCCGGTGGCGGGTAGCCCATGCGGATGCGCATGGTGAACCGGTCCATCTGCGACTCGGGCAGGGGGTAGGTGCCGTGAAACTCCATCGGGTTCTGCGTGGCCACCACCATGAAGGGCACGGGCAGCGGGTAGGTCATGCTGTCGATGGAGACCTGCCCGTCGTTCATCGCCTGAAGCAGGCAGCTCTGGGTCTTCGGCGTGGTGCGGTTGATCTCGTCGGCCAGGACGATGTTGGCGAACAGCGGCCCCGGGTGGAACTCGAACTCGCCGGTCCGCTGGTTGTACACGGAGACGCCCAGGATGTCCGAGGGGAGCAGGTCGCTGGTGAACTGGATCCGGCGGAAGGAGCAGCGGAGCGACTTGGCCAGGCACCGGGCCAGGGTGCTCTTGCCCACCCCGGGGACATCCTCGATGAGAAGGTGGCCGCGGGCCAGCAGGGTGACCACCGCCTGCTTGATGACGTCGGCCTTGCCCAGGATGGCCCGCTCGATGTTGGCCTGGAGGCGCCGGACCTTCACCTGGGAGGGCTCCTCCGCCACGTGGGGCGAGCTGGACGGGCTTATGCTAGAAAGGGACGTCATCCTCCGGTCCGCCCTCCATGCCGACCTCGCGGCCCGCAGCCGCGATCTCGGGAACCCTTCCGCTCTCTCCCGGACTGCCGAGCATGACCATGTTGGTGGCGACGATCTCGGTCGTGTGGCGCTTGTTCCCGTCCCGGTCGTCCCAGGAGCGGGTCTGCAGCCGGCCCTCGATATAGACCTGCTTGCCCTTGGCGAGGTGCTCCCGGCAGATCTCCCCCAGCTTGCCCCAGGCGACGATCCGGTGCCACTCGGTCCGCTCCTGGCGTTCGCCGTTCTTGTTGACCCAGGTCTCGTTGGTCGCCAGGTTGAAGTTGGCCACCGCGGTGCCGCTGCTGGTGTACCTGACCTCCGGGTCTGCCCCAAGTCGGCCGATGAGTATCACTTTGTTGACGCTCGCCATTACCCTTCCCCCCGCGGTCGTTCAAGCCAGCATCGCAAATTCCCCTGGGAGCGTCAAGCGGCACCGGCCAGGCCCCGATTGCTGCGGGATTCGAAAACCGGTATAATTTTTCACTGTTATCGTTTCGCGGACGAGGTGACGCGTGCAGGACCTCGGTTCGGCGTTTCGGTGGTGTCTCATAGGGTTCTACACGCTCGGCCTGGGCATCCCGGCCCTGGCGGCCTCCCTGGTCGATCGTTCTGGCCGCTATATGCAATTCTTCGGCCGGATCTGGTCGCTGGGGGTTCTCCGACTGGCCGGCGCCCGGGTGGAGGTGCATGGCCGACACCACCTCCGGGGGGAACAGGCCCAGGTCATCGTGGCCAATCACCAAGGGTATTTCGACATCTTCGCCCTGCTGACCGTGCTGAGGATGCCGAACGCCTGGATGCTGAAACAGGAGTTGCTCCGTATCCCGATCGTCGGGTGGTGCATGGCCCGCGGCGGCCATGTCGCGGTGGACCGGTTCGATGCGGCGCGCGCCTCACGGGGGCTCGGGGAGGCAGAGGCGAAGCTCCGTCAGGGGATCTCGGTCGTGGTCTTCCCGGAAGGGACCCGGAGCCGGGACGGGCAGGTGCAGCCGTTCAAGAAGGGTGCCTTCCTCCTGGCGCTGCGGAACCAGGCGCCCATCCTGCCGATCTCCCTGAGCGGCAGCCAGCACATCCTGGCGAAGGGAAGCTTCCGGCTCACCCCGGGGGTCGTCCGGGTGGTGATCCATCCCCCGTGGCCGGTGAAGGGGCTCGGGGTGGAGGCGGTGGAGGATTTGATCATCAAGGTGCGGGATCAGATCGTGTCGGGCCTGGGGGCTGAGGGCCCGGCGGTGGGCGGTTAGCGCAGGCGGCATGGGGATCGTGGTCCGAGCCAAACTGATGCGGGAGATCGAGGGGCTCGCCCTCTTCTTCCCTGCCGTGTTTCTGTTCCTGAGTCTGATCTCCTACAGTCCGGCAGACCCGTCCGCGAACACCGTCGGCACCGTGGCCGGGCCTACGGCGAACTATGCGGGCCTCGTGGGGGCCTACCTGGCTGACCTGCTGTGGCAGGCCTTCGGGATCTCCGCCTACCTCCTCCCCACGGGGCTCACGCTGATGGCCGCGCTCCGCCTCCGGGATCAGGCCATTCAGGCCCTCCCGCTGAAGCTGGCCGCGGCCACAGCCCTCGGTCTCTGCATGGTCACGCTGGCCGGGGTGAACCTCGCTGGCGTGCGCCTGTACGGGGGCCGCGTGGCCATCGAGGGGGCGCTGGGGGGCTACCTCGCCCACCTGCTGACGGGGTACTTCAATGTCCTGGGGAGCAACCTGCTGCTGGGATTCCTGGGGCTCCTGGCGCTCATGGTGACCACGGAGCTGTCGCTGGCCGGCACAGGCCCCGTGCTCCAGCGAGCCAGGACGTGGGTGCAGAGCGCGTGGCACCGCCTTCACCCGCCACGGGTGAGGGTCGAGACGGCCAGGCGGGCAGCGGTGGCCCCGGTGGAGCGGCCAGCCCCTGCGCCTCGCGCTGGACGACCGACGCCACGGGCGCCCGCGCCACCGGCGGCCAGGGAGGAGGCCCCGGCGGGGGTCAAGGAGGCCCACGCCAGACAGGAGGAGTTCGCCTTCGTGGAGCAGGGGGGCCCGTATCGCCGGCCGCCCCTGACCCTGCTGGACGACCAGGGCAGCCATGCCGCGGAGCCGGACCGCAAGGCGCTGGCCGCCAGCGCCCACGTGCTGGAGGAGCGGCTGAAGGAGTTCGGGGTCGAAGGCAAGGTGAGCGAGGTGCGGCCGGGCCCGATCGTGACCCTGTACGAGTTCGAACCGGCCCCGGGGGTCAAGATCAACCGCATCGTCGGGCTGGCGGACGACCTGGCCCTGGGCCTGAAGGCCGCGGGGGTGCGCATCATCGCGCCGCTCCCCGGTCGGGCCGCGGTCGGGGTGGAAGTGCCCAACGAGGTCCGCGAGACGGTCTACCTCCGGGATCTCCTCGCGGACCGGACCTTCCAGGAGTCCCGGGGCCGGCTCCCCCTGGCTCTGGGCAAGGACATCGGCGGGCACCCCGTGGTGGCGGACCTGGCCGGCATGCCTCACCTGCTCGTGGCCGGGGCCACGGGCGCGGGCAAGAGCGTGGCGCTCTCGGCCATGGTCGTGAGCCTGCTCTACCGCGCCATCCCCGCGCAGATGAAGCTCCTGCTCATCGACCCCAAGGTCCTGGAACTCTCGGCCTTCGAAGGGGTGCCGCACCTGCTGGCTCCGGTGGTCACCGAGGCTCGGCGGGCCATCCACGCGCTGAAGGGGGCCGTGGAGCGGATGGAGGAACGCTACCGGCTCATGGGGCAGCTCGGGGTGCGGAGCATCGAGGGGTACAACCGCCTCATGGAGAGCGCGGGCGGGGAGCGGCTCCCCTACCTGGTCATCGTGATCGACGAGCTGGCCGACCTGATGCTGACCTCCTCCCGGGAGGTGGAGGAGGCGATCATCCGCCTGGCCCAGATGGCCCGGGCCTCGGGGATCCACCTGATCGTGGCGACCCAGCGCCCCTCGGTGGACGTCATCACCGGCCTGATCAAGGCCAACTTCTCCGCGCGGATCGCCTTCCAGGTCTCCTCGCGGGTGGACTCGCGGACCATCCTGGACGCCTTGGGCGCGGAGGCGCTGCTCGGCTCCGGGGACATGCTCTTCCTCACGCCCGGGACATCGAGGCTGCAGCGGGTGCACGGCCCGTTCATCTCGGAGGGCGAGGTGAAGCGGGTCGCGGAATTCCTGAAGCGTCAGGGGAAGCCCGCCTACGACAAGGGGCTGCTGCGGCCCCGGGAGGAGGAGGCGGCCGGCGGGGAGGGTGAGGCGGACGACGAGCTCTATGCCCGGGCGGTGGAGCTGGTCATCCGGTCGGGCACCGCGTCGATCTCCCTGATCCAGCGGCACCTGCGCGTGGGGTACAACCGCGCGGCCCGCATGATCGAGCGGATGGAGGGCGAAGGGATCGTGGGGCCGGAGAAGAGCGGGCGGCGCCGGGACGTGCTGGTGGGGCAAGAGGAGCGGCGGTGAGCGGGGCGCATCTGGTGAGCCGTCGCGGCAGGGGTCAGTTGAGCCGCATCCTCGTCCTGGGTCTGCTGGCGGTCCTGCTCGGGCGCCCGACACCGGGGGCGGCCCAGGGCCTGGACGAGCTGGTCGCCCGGGTCCAGGCCAACTACGACCGCGCCCGGTCGCTGAAGGCCCGCTTTGTCCAGAAGGCCTACCTCAAGTCCCTGCGCAAGACCCAGCGCTCCGAGGGGATCGTCTACCTGAAGAAGCCGGGGAAGATGCGCTGGGACTACCAGGAGGGGAGCACCCAGAAGATCGTCTCCGACGGCAAGAAGCTCTGGATCTACGTCCCCGAGGCCAAGCAGGTCATCGTCGAGGAGCTGGGGCGCTCACTGATGGGCTCCACCCCCCTGAGCTTCCTCCTCGGGCTTGGGCGGATCCGGGAGCAGTTCGAGGTGCGGATGCCCCCGGAGGGGCAGCGCGACAAGCAGGGGCGCCGCCTGCTGGAGCTGATCCCGAGGCAGCCCATGGCGAACCTGAGCCGCCTGGTGCTGGCCGTGGAGCCCCAGGAGTCCTGGGTGGCGGCGGCCGTCCTGCACGACCCTTACGGCAACCGGACGGAGCTGGAGTTCAGCGAGCAGCAGGTGGACCTGGAGCTGAGGGAGACGCTGTTCGCCTTCCGGATCCCGAAGGGGATCGAGGTGTTCGAGGCCCCCCGGCCGCGCTGAGGGGGGCGGGAGGTGGGCATCCTCGAGGCCGATGTCGGCGAGCTGCACGCGGAGGTCCGGTGACGACCCGGTTGCCGGCCAAGGCTATTGACAAGCCGGGAGTTTCAGGTAAAGTGTCGGACTCCCGAGGAGGCCGCCGGGCCTCCGATGAGGGCGCGATGACGACGCCGAAGGCCATGACGCCCAAGCAGATGAAGAAGATGCTCCTGGACATGCGGGCCCAGCTCCTCCAGGGGATCTCCGAGAACGTCAAGGCCGAGAGCGGGACCGAGAAGACCGAGATCGGGGACCTCTACGACCTGGCCACCTCGGAGCGTGACCGCGAGCTCTCGCTCCTGCTCGGGGACCGGGACCGGGCGAAGCTCAAGGAGATCGACAGCGCCCTGAAGCGGATCGACGAGGGGACCTACGGGATCTGCGAGGAGTGCGGGGAGAAGATCGCCCCGGGACGGCTCAAGGCGCTGCCCTTCACCCGCCTGTGCGTGAACTGCAAGGCGAACCTGGAGCGGCAGCAGAAGATGAAGCAGGAGGTGGAGGAGGAAGGACTGTACCGCGACCTCCCCTTCGGCGAGGACGAGGAGTCCTAGCTCGCGCGGCCCTCACTTGATCACGAGCGGGGTGTCGTCGTGGATGACGAACCCCGAGCGTTCAATGACCTTCCGTAGATTCTTCGGCAGGCTGAATACCCGCAGATGTGCCTCCTCATCGTAATAGCGCAGTCCGTCTAGCCCCCTGTCGGCGAGCCTGACCCGCAGCTCGGCGGCACCGAGCTCCCTGGGGGAGAGCTCGCGGGACGCCGCGATGAAGCCCCACAACGAGTCGTACGAGGGGATGAACTCGGCGTAGGAGACGACGACCGGGAAGACGCTGCGCAGGGTCTGGTGGATGGCCGCGTGGGGGTGATCGCCGGAATCGAATTTGAGGCCGAGGGCCTGGGTGACGAAGATGCC
Organism: Deltaproteobacteria bacterium; assembly: GCA_016183025.1. Classification (GTDB taxonomy): domain Bacteria; phylum Desulfobacterota; class JACPFL01; order JACPFL01; family JACPFL01; genus JACPFL01. The sequence goes on from JACPFL010000026.1 coordinate 37,211, forward strand.
CGGGTCCGTCAGGCGGTGTCCCACGAGGTCGAAGAATTCCTTCGTGAAGAGGAGCGGCGACCGGCCGTGGTCGACAGGGTCGCTGATATCGTTGATGATGACGTCGTAGCGTGCCGCTGAGGCTTCCAGGAAATGGCGGGCCTCCTCGAAGATCAGCGTGGCCCGCGGGTCATCGAATGCCCCGCGGTGCCAGGCCCCCAGGTGCTTCCGGCAGAGCGCCACGAGCTCCTCGTCGAGGTCCACCATCGTCACCGCGCGCACCGTCCGGTGCCTGAGCACCTCTCGGAGCGTGGCCCCTTCGCCGCCCCCCAGGATGAGCACGGATGAGGGGCAGGGATGGGTGGTCAGGCCGGGATGCACCAGGAGCTCATGGTAGATGTGCTCGTCGAGCTCGGCGGACTGGATCTTGCCGTCGACGATGAGGCATCGTCCGATCCGCTGGCACTCCAGGATCTGAACCCGCTGATACTTGGTCCGGGTATCGACGATGACGGCGTGAATCCGCCGACGATGCACCTCATGCGCCGAGGTGTGGTCGTCGAGCCATTGAAGGTCCCGTGCCATGGTCGGTCAAGATCCGCCGTCTCCGGCGACCGCACCGGTGACGGCAGTGGGGCGGGCGCTACGAAAGCGAGCAGCGGACCTGCGGCGAGCCTTGGTCCCCGCCGACCTTGTGCGGGAGCTCCCCGTCGCCCGCGCCGAGCAGCCCCCGCTTGAGCTCCATCACCGAAGGGCTGTGGCTGTCGAAGGCCTGGATGAGGTAGGCGGCAGCCTGGTCGGGCTTCAGGCTGTCCCCGCAGGTGAAGATGTCCACCGCCGCGAAGCGATATTCGGGCCAGGTGTGCACCGACAGATGCGACTCGGCGATGATGACCATCCCGCTGATGCCGTGGGGATTGAATCGATGGAAGGAGACACCGACGATGGAGGCGCCCGCCTCTGTCGCCGCGGCAACGAGGGCGGACTTGACGGCGTTGATGTCGTTCAGGATATCGTTCTTGCAGTCCCTGAGTTCGAGAAGGAGGTGCTTCCCGAGAGCATTCAACTATCTACCCCCCTTCGGTCCCTGGGCTGATCACTCGCCCTGTCTCACCCCCTATTGTTCACGGCGGTCTCGATGCCGCCGGTTCTCAGCTAACTATAAGGGATCAGCGGGGGAATGCAAGCAAAAAATTCCCGCCGCCGCTAGTTCCGGGTGGGGGCGGCCCGCTGGAACCGCGCCACGGCGTTGTTGTGCTCCTCCAGGGTGGCGGAGAAGTGATGGGTCCCGTCGTTCCGGGAGACGAAGTAGAGGTAGTTGACGCGTGCGGGGTGGACCACGGCCATGATGGCGGCCCGGCCGGGGTTCGCGATCGGCCCGGGCGGCAGGCCCTCGATCTGGTACGTGTTGTACGGCGTGGACGCGCCGAGGTCCGTCTTGCGCACCGGGCCCTCGGGGCGCGGGGTGCCGTAGAGCACGGTGGGGTCGGCCTGGAGCCGCATCTGGCGGCGGAGCCGGTTGAGGAAGACGGCCGCGATCAGGGGACGCTCCTGGGCCACCGCCGCCTCCCGCTCCACGATCGAGGCCAGGGTGAGCACCGCGCGCTCGTCCAGGCCCAGCTCCTCACCGCGCTCCGCCAGCTCTGGGGTAAACACTTCGTGGAGGCGGGCGGCCATGGTGGCGATGATCTCGCCGGGCTCGGGCGCGCCGCGGAACCGATAGGTGTCCGGGAAGAGGTAGCCCTCGGCGCTGGCCGCCTCGATCCCGAGCGAGGCCAGGAACGCCTGGTCCGTCGCCTTCCGGAGGAAGGCCTCGGCCGTGACGATCCGCCGCTCCTCCAGGGCGGCGGCGATCTGGCGCATCGTGGCCCCCTCGGGGAAGGTGATCCCGTACTCGACCATCTCCCCCTTGAGCAGCCGCCGCAGGATCTCCTTGGGGCGCATGGTCCCGTTCAGCTCGTAGCGTCCGGCCTGGATCCGGGTGGTGGCTCCGCTGACGAAGGCCAGCAGGGCGAAGACCCGCGCCTCCCGGATGAGCCCTTCGCGTTCCAGCAACTGCGTGATCTCCTGGAACCGCATCCCCGCCGGGATGTCGATCAGCTTCGGGGTGGGATCGGTCGAGGCGGGCACCGAGGCCAGGGTGTAGCCGACGAGGAGCGCCAGGGCCGCCAGGGCTCCGAGGGCGGCAACCGCCCGCATCCAGCGCGGCGGCCGATCGGCCGTCATCCCCGCGCTCCGCCGGAACGGTCCAGGTACCCCTGGAGGATGAAGGCGGCGGCCATCTTGTCGATCACCTTGCGCCGCTTGCGGCGAGAGAGGTCGGCCTCGAAGAGCGCGCGCTCCGCGCCGATGGTCGAGAGCCGCTCGTCCCAGGTCACGACCGGCACGGGGAGGGCCTTCTCCAGGGCCCTCACGAAGCTCAGGACGAGCTGCGCCTGGGGACCAAGGGTCCCGTCCATGTTCTTCGGGAGGCCGACGACCACCGTGTCGATCTGGTGCTCGTGGATCAGGCGTGTCAGCGCCTGGAGGTCTGCCGCCAGGGTGGCCCGGCGGATCGTGGTCAGGCCCTGGGCAGTCCAGCCCAGCTCGTCGCTCTTGGCCACGCCGATGGTCTTGCTCCCGACATCCAGCCCCAGCGCCCGCACGGTCATCGCGCGCCCATGACAGATCGAGTGTAGTGAAGAGACGTCCGGACCGTCAAGACGACCGGCCTTCCGGGGGGCTGTGAGGCGCGCGGGCGCGACGTGATGCGGGCCGGCAGCTTGACAGCCGGAGCGGACTCTGTGATAAGAACCGCTGGAGGGTGCGCGTGCGGCCGAGGACGGAACCGGAGTCAACTTCGTGAAGGGCTCGCTCAGGCGGGAGGTCCTGGTCAAGGCCCTGGTGGACCGCAATGAGGCCGTCCGCCGCTCGGCGGCGGAGGCGCTCGAGCAGTTCGAGGCCAAGCTCGCGCTGCCGGGACTGATCGAGTCCTGGCAGCAAGGCGACAAGGTCACCCGGATCAGCATCGTCTACGCCCTGACCCGGATCTACGATGATCGGGCCGACGCCCTCCTGCTCCAATCCCTGGAGGACCCTACGGAGGACGTCCGGGCGGCCGCGCTGCGGGCGCTCCAGGACCGGCCGGGGGTGGACTACGCCGGCCCCCTGATGAAGCGCCTGGGCGACGACAGCAAGGTCATCCGCTGCCTGGCGATCGAAACCCTGGGCTCACTGCGGTGCCGCCGGGCGGCGGAGCACCTGCTTCCCCTGCTGGGGCATCCCGACCTGGAGGTGGTGCAGCGGACGGTGGTGGCGTTGGGCCGCATGCGGGACAACCGGGCTGAGATCCCGCTGCTCACCCTGGCGGACGTGGAGGACGGCTACACGCGGAGCCTGGTGATCACGGCGCTGGGCGAGCTGGACCTCTGACGCCGCCGCGCATCCTACAGAAACGCGCCGACGTCGATCCCCTTCAGGGCCGGGTCCATCGCGCCCGCGATGACCACGCCGGCCTCCCGCAGGTCGATCTGCCGGGCCTCCGGCAGCCGTCCCCCCTCGCGGTCGAAGATCACCTTCACCGTCGGCCGGAGCGGGTCCTCGGGGTGAACCCGGGCGACCACGGCCAGCTCGTTGGAGGACAGGCGGACCAGGCTCCCGATGGGGTGCATCCCCATCATGTCGATGAAGATGCGGGCGAGGTCCGGGTCGAAGTTCGTCCCCGCCAGGCCGCGGATGATCTCCACGGCCTCGTACGGGGAGTAGCGACGCTGGTAACAGCGCAGGGTCGTGAGCGCGTCGTAGCAGTCGCCCAGGGCCACGATCATCCCGAACAGGCTGGGGCGGTCGACTTCGGTGAGCGAGGGGTAGCCCTGGAGGTTGTACTGGGCGTGGTGCTCCAGGACCGCCTGGACCGAGGGCTCGGTGACCCCCTCCATCTTCGCCACGATCTCGGCCCCCGTGATGGGGTGTCGCTTCACCTCCTCGAACTCCTGCGGCGCGAGCCGGGCCGGTTTCCGGATGAGGTCGAGGGCGACCAGGGTCTTGCCGATGTCGTGGAGCAGCGCCCCCATGCCGAGCTCGGCGAGCTGCGCCCCCTTGAGCTTGAGGGCCTCGCCCATGGCGAGCGAGATGATGCAGACGTTCACGGAGTGGTTGAAGGTGTACTCGTCGTAGCTCTTGAGCATCGCCAGGCCGAGCATGCTGCTCCGGTCGCGGAGCACGTAGTCGGCCATGTCCTGCACGACGCGGCGGGCGCGGTCGGCCCGGGGGATCTTGCCCAGTCGCACGTCCCGAAAGGCATCGATGACCGTCTGGAGGGCGTCGGCGTAGACCTGGCGAGGGGGGGGGAGCTCCTCGGGGCCCGCGGCGATCTGGCCCACCTCGATGTGGCGCACGCCGGCGGCCGCCATGACGCCGGCCAGCGCGTCCTTGCCCTCGCTCCCCCCCCGGGCCAGCGCGGTCACGAGGACGCCCAGCTCCTCCACGGTGACCCCTGGCAGGAAGCTCACCTTCTGGAGGTTGTGCTGGGCGAATCGGGCCGCGAGCTCGGGGAACTTCCCATCGGTGTCGTAGAAGGTCTCCTCCTCGAACACGAGCAGCCCCTCGACCATGCCGAGGACGAGCCGGGGCTTGCTGGCGAGCAGGCCGGTCAGCAGCAGGTGTGACTCCCGGACCGGCTGGACGATGGCCGGATGGCCGGCAGGGTAGAGGCTCCGGCCCCGCACGGCGCGGTTCAGCCCCTTCAGGATCCCTTCCAGCTTATCGTGGACCTGGCTCACTTCTGGCACGTGGCGTCCCTCTGCCGCACCTCTCTCCTGGGCCCCGCGTCCGGTCCCTAGGACCGGCCTCCCGGCTGCATCTTGGCCGCACGCAGGGCGCGCTGGCAGATCTCCCGGACCGGCGCGTGACGGTCGGTGGCGGCGGCCTCCAGCGCCCGGAGCGCCGGGAAGCTCCCGATCTCCGCCAGGGCGGCGGCCGCGGCGACGCGCAGCTCGTTGACCCGCACCCGCCGGAGCCAGGAGCGGCTGCGGAGCACCTTGGCCAGGGGCTCCACCACCTCCTCCCCGCCGATCCGCCCCAGGGCGCGGATCGCCTCCCGGCGGACCTGGAACTTCCAGGAACGCGTCGAGCGCGGACCCACGAGCCGGAGCAGGGCTGGCGCCGCGGCGCGGTCGCCCATGGCCCCCAGGGCCGCGATGGCCTCCAGGCAGAGCTGATGGTCACGGGCGCCCAGGCAGGCGGTGAGCAGGCGACTGGCCTCCCGGGTGCCGATCCTGCCCAGGCCCCGGACCGCTGCCCGCTTGACCCGAATGTCGGGGTGCGCGAGCCCCGGGCGCAGGCACTGGACCGCCCCCGGGCCCCCCAGTTCGGTGATGACCGCGGCCGCATTCTGGGCCATCTCCCACCGCCGGTCGCTCAAGGCGCCGGCGAGCAGGGGGAACAGGGCTTCTGTCCGGCCCGCCACCAGCGGGAGCAGCTTGGAGCGCTGCAGAGGATCCCCGATGAGCAGGCGCCGCACGATGGCCGGCAACGGCGCATCCCCCAGCGCCGCCAGGACCTGCAGGATCGGCTGCTCCTCGGCACGGAGCCCTCGGGCCACGCGCGTGATGAGGTCGTCGACCACGGCCGGGTCGCACAGGGCCCGGAGGGCCTCCTCCGCCCGAGCCCGAATCTCCGCGTCGGGCTTGACCGCGGGGCTCGCATGGCGGGCGAAGGCGACCGGGGCTCCGAGCATCGCCTCGAGCCCCGTCAGGGCATAGAGCGACTGGGCCAGGGAGAGGACCTCGCCGGCCAGCGGCATGTACCGCCTGGGTTCCTGCTCGGCCTCGAGCCGGGAGAGGAGCTGGTCGAGCTGGGCCGACTGGGACGGGGGGAGCTTGGGAGCCGGCTCTGCGGAAGGTGGTTCCTTCCCCGCCTCCGGCGACGCCTCGGCTTCGGAGGACATGGGCGGCTGCTCGGCCTGCAGCTCCATGGCCTCCATGGCCAAGCCCCCCTCAAACTGGTTGGTCAGCTCCTCCGCCGCCGGCGGCTCCACCTCGCCGACCTCGGCCTCGACCCGTTCCTCGCGCGCCTGGAACCCGGCCTGCTCCGGGGCCTCTCCGCTGCTCGCGGTCCCTTCCTGCTGGATCAGCTTCTCGAACGCGCTCTCCTCGATCCGGATGTGCTGGACGCCGCGATCCCTCAGGATCTGGGCCGCGCCGCCGAGCTTCCGGACCTCCTCGGCCTCGAGGCTCAAGAGCTCGACCAGGTGGAGGAGGTCCTGGGCCGTGAGCTGCGGGGTCATCTCGAAGATACGGGCCCGACGGCGGAAGAGATCCTCCGCGAGGGCACGGAGCACGGCGTTCTGCAGAGCCAGGGCGGCCCCCTGCACGGCGAAGCCACGGGCGCCGATGCTGAACTGGAGCCCGTCGCCCGGCAGCAGGGCCCGGATGGTCGCCGCGCACCGCTCGAGCGAGGCGCCCCGCGCAGGATGAGTGGAGGGGTAGAGCTTGCAGGCCCGCAGGGCCTTGGCGATCTCCAGCAGGGCGTCCTCGGCCTTCCGGGCAGCGGCCCCGGGGGACTCGGGGCGGGCGATCATCGTTCTATCATCCTCGCGAGCCGTCAAAGAAAATCCTGAAGGCATTATAGAGTGATCCCCCCTTGTGTCAATTCCACACCCGTGCTGAGAAGCGTAGCGCCAGGCCTGCACCGCCACTGTGATCCCCGTCAACATCGAGCCCCTTCCCCGGGCTACCGGGTGCCATTATAATGACGCTGAGATCGTCGCATCTCCGATCTGAAGGATGGTGGCCCATGGTCCGGATCCGGACTGTCTACACGTGCCAGGGGTGTGGCTACAAGAGCCCGCGATGGCTGGGGAGGTGCCCGGACTGTGGCCAGTGGAACACCCTGGTCGAGGAACGGGTCGTGGAGCCGGGCCGAGAACGGCGCGGTGCCAGGCCCGCACAGGACCCCCGCGTGGCTCCGCTCCCGATCGGGGCGATCCAGAGCCAGGCCGAGGCCCGGGTCCGCACCGGGATCGGCGAGCTGGACCGCGTGCTGGGCGGCGGGATCGTCCCGGGCTCCCTGGTGCTGATCGGCGGGGACCCGGGGATCGGGAAGAGCACGCTGCTGCTGCAGGCCATGGAGCAGCTGGCCCGCGACGGGCGCACGGTCCTCTACGTCTCGGGGGAGGAGTCTCCCCAGCAGATCAAGCTCCGCGGCGAGCGTCTGGGGGTCGGCGCGCCGACCCTCTACGTCCTGGCCGAGACCTGCCTGGAGCGGCTGCTGGAGGAGGTCGAGCGCCTGTCGCCGGCCGTGCTGGTGATCGACTCCATCCAGACGATCTACACCGCCGAGGTCGAGAGCGCCCCCGGGAGCGTGAGCCAGGTGCGGGAGACCTGCGGGAAGCTCATGACGGTGGCCAAGGGCCGGGGCATCTCGACCTTCCTGATCGGCCACGTGACCAAGGAGGGGGCCATCGCCGGCCCGCGGGTCCTCGAGCACATGGTGGACACGGTCCTCTACTTCGAGGGGGACCGCGGCCATCCCTATCGGATCCTCCGGGCGGTGAAGAACCGCTTCGGCTCCACCAACGAGCTGGGCGTGTTCGCCATGAAGGAGGTCGGCCTGGAGGAGGTCACCAACCCCTCCGAGCTCTTCCTGTCGGAGCGCCCGCTGGGCGTCTCGGGCTCGGTGGTGGTCCCGAGCCTGGAGGGGACCCGGCCGATCCTGGTAGAGCTGCAGGCCCTGGTCTCGGGATCGAGCCTCGCCCTGCCGCGCCGCACGACGATGGGGGTGGACCACAACCGGGTGGGCCTGCTCGTGGCGGTCCTCGAGAAGAAGGTGGGGCTGCACCTGCTGAACCAGGACATCTTCGTGAACGTGGCTGGCGGGATCAAGCTGGTGGAGCCCGCCGTGGACCTGGGGATCGTGGTCGCGGTGGCCTCGAGCTTTCTGGAGCGGCCCGTGGACGCGCGGACCGTGGTGATGGGGGAGGTGGGGTTGGCGGGCGAGATCCGGGCCGTGGCCCAGGTGGAGGTGCGGATCCGGGAGGCCGAGAAGCTCGGCTTCACCCGGGCCCTGCTGCCGGAGCGCAACCTCGGCCGGCTGACCCTCACCTCGGCCATTGACCTGGTAGGGGTCTCCGCCGTGAAGGATGCCCTGGAGGTCCTCTTCTGATGCTGGACCTGCGGTTCGTCCGCCAGCACCTGCCGGACGTGCGCGAGATGCTCGCCCGGCGGGGCCTCGCCCTGGACCTGGACGAGTTCGTCCGGCTGGACGCGGAGCACCGCGAGGTCCTGCGCGAGGTGGAGCAGCTCCGCGCGACGCGCAACCTCGTCTCGGAGCGGATCGCGGACCTGAAGAAGCGGGGGGAGCCCGTGGACTCCCAGGTGGCCGAGATGCGGGAGGTCTCGGCGAAGGTCAAGGAGCTGGAGGGGGCCCTGGCCGAAAAGGAGCAGGCGCTGGAGGGACTGCTGGCGGTCATCCCCAACATGCCCCACCCCTCCGTCCCCCTCGGGGTCGGTGGCTCGGCCAATCAGGTTGTGCGGAGCTGGGGGGAGCCGCCCGTGTTCGCCTTCACGCCCCGCCCCCACTGGGAGCTGGGCGAAGCGCTGGGGATCCTCGACCTGCAGCGGGCGGCCAAGATCGCCGGCGCCCGCTTCGCGCTGTACCGGGGCGCCGGCGCCCGGCTGGAGCGGGGCCTGATGAACTTCATGCTGGACCTGCACACCCGCGAGCATGGCTACGTGGAGGTCCTGCCGCCGCTGCTGGCCAACCGGACGAGCTTCTACGGGACCGCGAACCTCCCGAAGTTCGAGGAGGAGCTGTTCAAGGTCGAGGACTCGGATTTCTACCTGATCCCCACGGCCGAGGTGCCCGTCACCAACATCCACCAGAACGAGCTCCTGGAGGCCTCGGCCCTGCCCATCCGGTATGTCGCCTGGACGCCCTGCTTCCGCCGGGAGGCCGGCTCGTACGGGAAGGACGTGCGCGGGCTGATCCGCCTGCACCAGTTCAACAAGGTCGAGCTGGTCAAGTTCGTCATGCCGGAGACCTCGTATGATGAGCTGGAGGCGCTGACCCGGGAGGCCGAGGCCGTGCTCCAGCGGCTGGGGCTCGCCTACCGCGTCGTGGCGCTCTGCACAGGGGACCTGGGGTTCGCCTCCGCCAAGACCTACGACCTGGAGGTCTGGCTGCCCGGGCAGGGCGACTACCGCGAGATCTCCTCCTGCTCGAACTTCGAGGACTTCCAGGCACGCCGGGCGAACATCCGGTACCGCCCGGCCGGCCGAGGCAAGCCGCGCTTCGTGCACACCCTGAATGGCTCCGGGCTGGCCATCGGGCGCACGGTCGTCGCCATCCTGGAGAACTACCAGCAAGCCGACGGCAGCGTGCTCATCCCCGAGGCGCTGCGCCCGTACATGGACGGTCTGGAGCGCCTCTCCCTGTAGCTTTCCGGGCCCTCCCCGGCGCCTTGCGCGCTCTCGTCCAGGCGGCAGTGCCCGCGTCGATCCCGGAGCCGCGGGTTGGCAAGGCAGCCGCCGGCAGGCTATGATGCCGGCCGAGTCAGCAGGGCCCCGAGCCCGGGGAAGGAGGGGGGCCATGAATATCCTGGTGGCGGGCGGGACAGGGCTGATTGGCTCCCATGTGCTGCGGGAGCTCCTGGCCACGCGGCCCAGCGAGCGGCTCCACGTCCTGACCCGGGATCCCGGGCGGCCGCATCCCCTGTCCGCCCACGTCCGCAGGGTCCGGGGCGATGTCGGGGACCCGGCGTCGCTGGCGCAGGCGGTCCGGGGGATGGACGTGGTGATCCACGCGGTCCAGTTCCCCAATCATCCGGTGGAGAACCCGCGGAAGGGGTGGACCTACCTGGAGGTTGATGGCCGCGGCACGGTGAACATGGTAGCGGCGTGCCGGAAGGTCGGGGTGCAGCGTTTCATCTACCTGAGCGGGGCCGGCGTGCGCCCGGGCCGGACCGAGCCCTGGTTCCAGGCCAAGGCCATGGCCGAGGAGGCGATCCAGAGGAGCGGCCTGCCCTACGTCATCATCCGCCCCTCGTGGGTGTACGGCCCCGGTGACCGCAGCGTGAACAAGTTCGTGAAGATGGCCCGGCTCCTCCCGTTCATGCCGGTCATCGGCGATGGCGAGGGGAAGGTGCAGCCGGTCTCGGTCCTCGACGTCGCCCGGGTCGTGACCCTGGCCGTGGACCTGCCGGAGGCGACGAACCGGATCTTCGAGGCGGGCGGCCCGGAGGCGCTCACGATGAACCAGATCCTGCAGACCGTGCTCCGGGTCCTGGGCAAGCGACGCCCCCTGGTCCACCACCCGGTCGGGTTCATGAAGGCGGTGGCCTCGATCCTGCAGTATCTCCCCAACCCCCCGCTCACGCCGGCAGCCATCGACTTCATCCTGATGGAGGAGCGGGTGGACCCGACCGAGACCGAGCGGGTCTTCGGGGTGAAGTTCGAGCGCTTCCAGGACGGTCTGCGCCGGTACCTGGGGCCGCGCCGCTGAGAGAGCCGGATCGCGGCCCGGAGATGCGGGGAGCGGCGGCGTTCGTGTAGGATGGAGCTGGTCAGGGGTCGTCCAACGGCAGGACACCAGACTTTGGATCTGGGAATGGAGGTTCAAATCCTCCCCCCTGAGCCATCCGCCCCGGGATGGGGTTGAAGGAGGGTTTGCCATGGCCCCGGAATACCGCATGCTGATCGGCGGCAAGTGGGTGGCGGGCAGGGCCACCCGTGAGGTGAAGAACAAGTACGACGGGAGCGTGCTCGGCACGATCCCGCTGGCGCAGCGGGCCGATGTCGAGACGGCCATCTTCGAGGCCGAGAAGGCGTTCCCGGCCATGGCCGACATGCCGGCCCACCGGCGCGGCCAGATCCTGGAGAAGACCGCGGCCCTCCTCGAGGCACGCCGGGACGAGGTCGCCCGGGTCATCGCTGCCGAGGCGGGCAAGGCGATGAAGTTCGCCCGGATCGAGGTGGACCGGGGGATCCAGACCTTCAAGTTCGCCGGGGAGGAGGCCAAGCGGATCCACGGCGAGACGGTCCCCACGGACGCCAGCCCGGCCGGGACGACCCACGCCGGCTTCTATCTCCGCGTGCCGGTGGGCGTGGTCGTGGCCATCAGCCCGTTCAACTTCCCGCTGAATCTGGTCGCCCACAAGGTGGCCCCGGCCCTGGCCGCCGGCAACACCCTCGTGCTCAAGCCGGCCACGTGGACCCCGCTCACCGCGGTGAAGCTGGGCGAGATCCTCCTGGAGGCCGGCTGCCCGCCCGGGGCCTTCAACCTCATCTTCGGGGACGGCGGGACCGTGGGGGAGTGGCTGGTCACGGACCCACGGGTGGCGAAGATCACCTTCACCGGGAGCG
>JACPFL010000026.1:48562-50329 GCA_016183025.1 Deltaproteobacteria bacterium
CCTCGGTCGGGGAGCAGATCGTGCGCCAGGCGGGGCTGAAGAAGGTGACGATGGAGCTGGGGAACACCTCCCCGACGATCATCGAGGCGGATGGGGACCTGGACCTGGCCGTGCCGAAGTGCGCGGTCGGGGCCTTCTACAACTCGGGCCAGGTCTGCCTTTCGGTGCAGCGGATCTACGTGCACCGGAGCCTGGAGCGGACCTTCACCGAGCGCTTCGTGAGGGCTACCCAGGCCCTCAAGGTCGGCGACCCCCTGGACGAGCAGGTGGACGTCGGGCCGATGATCGACGAGCGGGAGGCCATCCGGGCCGAGGAGTGGGTCAACGAGGCCATCCGCCAGGGCGCGCGGCTGCTCTGCGGCGGCAAGCGGGAGGGAGCGGTCCTCCACCCGACGGTCTTGACGGACGTGACCAAGGCGATGAAGGTGGTCTGCAACGAGGTCTTCGCCCCGGTCGTCTCCCTGATCCCCTACGACGACCTGGAGGAGGCCCTCACCATGGCGGACGACACGGAGTACGGCCTGCAGGCCGCGATCTTCACCCGGGACCTCAAGAAGGCCTTCCGCGCGATCAAGCGCCTGAACTTCGGTGGCGTCATGGTGAACGAGACCTCCGCCTTCCGGGTGGACCACATGCCCTACGGCGGGAACCGGCGCAGCGGGATCGGCCGGGAAGGCGTGCGCTACGCCATCGAGGAGATGACGAACATCAAGATGGTCGTGTTCAACCTGGCGTAGAGGCCGGTGCCCCGGCCGGCGCTGGCCTGCCCGCGCCTGCGCCCGGCCCGCCGGGACGGGCTCAGCGGGGTGGCACCTCGCGCAGGACCTGCTGGAGCGGCGCCAGCTCCACGAACTGCGCGGGCCTGGCCGTGGCTGCCCGCGGGTCGGACGCGGTCAGGTCCTCCAGGACGAGCTTGAGCCCCTCCAGGCTGGGATACGGCGGGTCAGGAAAGCGCGGGGCGTAGTAGTCGTAGGTCTGCTCCAGGATGACGCGGTCGGTCAGGCGCGTGTACTTCCCGAGCGCGGCCATCCCCAGCTCCCGCTCGGCTTTGAAGCGCCGGACCCCTCCCACGTAGGCCCGCAGCACGGCGCGGACCAGTTCCGGGCTGGCGCGCATCTGTTCCCGAGAGCTCCACAGCCCCGTGTGCTGGAAGGGCACGTTCAAAGCCGCGAAATCCGCCACCTCCACGAACCCCGCCCGCTTGGCCCGCGCCGTGGTCGGATACGAGGTCACCGCCGCCTCGACGCCCCCCTGTTCGAGGGCCGCCAGGTTGTTCGGGATGCTGCCGAACTGCAGGATCGCCACGTCGCGGTCAGGGCGGATGCCGTGCAGCTTCAGCACGTAGCGCAGATTGTAATCTGCGGCCGCGCCCAGGCGGCTCACCGCCACCCGCTTCCCCCGGAGGTCGTCCAGGCGCCGGACCCCTGGCCTGGCGACCACTGAGAAGATCATGCTGTTGACCGCCGTGGCCAGCAGGGCCACGTCCGCCCCCGACAGGCGAGCCCGGACGCCCATGGAGCCGTCAGCGAGGGTGAAGCCCACCTCTCGGCTGACCAGGGCCTGCATGGCCAGGGTCCCGGACATGAACACGAGATCCGCGCGCAGATGCTCCTGGGCAAACAGGCCGGCCTCCTTGGCCACCCACACCCCGGCCATGGCGCCCCCGATGGAGGCGTACCCGATCGTGACCGGAGTCGATGGCGGCTGACCGGCATGGCTCTCCTCTGGCCCTACGCCACCGGCCAGCCCGACAGCGACCATCAGGGC
>JACPFL010000186.1 GCA_016183025.1 Deltaproteobacteria bacterium
CTTCGTGCACCGCTCGATGTCGTAGTCGGCGGCCTGCAGGAGGTTGAGGATGATGTTCTCGACGTCCTCGCCGACATAGCCCGCCTCGGTGAGGCTCGTCGCATCCGCGATCGTGAAGGGGACGTTCAGGATCTTGGCGAGGGTCTGGGCGAGCAGGGTCTTGCCCGAGCCCGTGGGCCCCAGCAGCAGGATGTTGCTCTTCTGCAGCTCGACCTCATCGGACCCGAGCTTGGCGTCGATCCGCTTGTAGTGGTTGTGGACCGCGACGGCCAGGATCTTCTTGGCGCGCTCCTGCCCGATGACGTACTCGTCCAGGACCTTCTTGATCTCGACGGGCTTGGGGATGCTGGAGCGGCGGGCCTGCAGCTCCTCGCTTTCGTACTCCTCGGCGATGATGTCGTTGCAGAGCTCGACGCACTCGTCGCAGATGTAGACGGTCGGCCCCGCGATCAGCTTGCGGACCTCGTCCTGGGACTTGCCGCAGAAGGAGCAGACCAGATTGCCGGAGCCGCCGCCTTTCCTGCTCACCTCGATATCCCCCCAATTCAGGGCCGCGCCGACCGGTGCGATGGACGGGGAGAACCCCCCGGGAGCGCCGGGGCCAGCCAGCCCGGCGTGTCAGGTCTTGACCGGGGTCTTCTTGGCGATGACCTCGTCGATGAGGCCGTAGGCCTTCGCGTCCTCGCCGCTCATGAAGAAGTCCCGCTCGGTGTCCGCCTGGATCCGCTCCATCGGCTGGCCCGTGTGCTGGGCCAGGATCATGTTGAGCCGCTCCCGCAGCCGGAGGATCTCCTTGGCATGGATGTCGATGTCGGTGGCCTGGCCCTGGAACCCCCCGCTCGGCTGGTGGATGAGGATTCGGGAGTGGGGCAGGGCGAAGCGCTTCCCCGGCTCGCCGGCCGCCAGGAGCAGCGCCCCCATGCTCGCCGCCAGGCCCATGCACAGCGTCGAGATCTTCGGTTTGATGTACTGCATCGTGTCGTAGATGGCCAGCCCGGAGGTCACGAGGCCGCCCGGAGAGTTGATGTAGAGGTGGATGTCCTTGTCCGGATCCTCGGACTCCAGGAAGAGGAGCTGCGCGATGATGACGTTGGCGACGTCATCGTTGATCGGCGTGCCCAGGAAGACGATGCGGTCTTTGAGGAGGCGCGAGTAGATGTCGTAGGCCCGCTCGCCGCGGGGGGTCTGCTCCACGACGATCGGGATGAGGTAGTTCAGGCGTTCATTCATGAAGTCTCGTTGCTCTCGGGAGGCGGCCTCACTGGGATGCTTTTATTTTAGCGGATCGCATGAGAAAATCAAGGACCTTTTCCTGCTGGAGCTCCGTGCGGAGACTTGACAGGAGCCCCTTCGAGTCGTACAGGGCCTTCGTCGCCTCGAGGGGCCGGTTGCTCCGACGAGCGATCTCCCGCAGGCGGGCCTCCACCTCCTCGGCCGAGACGGTGACGGCCTCCTGCGCGGCGATCCCCTCGAGCAGGAGGTCCGCCTTCACCAGGCGCGCCGCCCCGGGCTCGTACTCCCGGCGCATCTTCTCCACGTCCACCCCGAGCTGCTCCAGGCTGTAGCCCTGGGCCCGGAGGCGGGAGTCCGTGCGCTGGAGCATCGAGTGAAGCTTGGCCTCCACCATGGCCAGGGGGACCTCGATCGGGTTGCGCTCGATGAGGCGGTCCACCAGCTGCTCCCGGGCCTCCTCCTCCACCCGCTCCTCCGCGCGGCGCCGCAGCTCCTCCTGCACCGTCGCCCGGAGGGCCGCCAGGTCCGCCTGGCCCAGATCACGGGCGAACTCATCGTCCAGGGCCGGGACGGCCTTGACCTTGACCTCCTTCACCTCGAAGGCGAACCGGACCGCCTTCCCCCGCAGGGCCTCGTTCGGGGCGTCCGGCGCATACGTCACCGTGACCTCACCCCGCGCCCCCGCGCACAGCCCGACCAGGGCCTCCTCCACCTCCTTGACGAAGCGGCCGGCCCCCACCTCGATCCAGAGGTCCGCCCGCTTGCTCAGCGCGCGCCCCTCGCCCGTGGCCTCGTAGTCGAGGATGACGAAGTCCCCGGCCTCGATCCGGTGCCCCTCCGCTGGCACGATGAGCTTGGCATGCTCTTCCTGGAGGCGCCGCAGCTCCCTGGAAACCTCCTCCTCGGTCACCGCCGCCCGGCCCCGCTCGACCGGCAGCTCGCGATAGTCGAGCGCCTCAATCCGCGGCTTGACCTCGACCGTGGCGGTGAAGCGGAGCGGCTCCCCGACGGGCGACTCGCGCTCCACCAGCGGCTCGGACACGGCCTGGATCCCGTGCTCCTCGAGCGCCTGCCGGAGGGAGCGGCCGATGACCTCCCGGCTGGCCTCCTCCGCCACCGAGGCGCCGTACCGCCGCTCGAGCAGGGGGCGGGGCACCTTCCCCGGGCGGAACCCCGGGACCCGCACGCGGCGCTGCAGATCCCGGTAGGCCCGCTCGATCCCCTCCCGGAGGACCTCAGCCGGAATCTCGATGACGAGCCGGCGCCGGACCGGACTCAGCTCCTCGACCTGGACCTTCATCGTATGCGCTCGTGTCGTCGGACCCTACCATTCGGGCTCACGCGCGGTCAAGCGGAGGCCTGCCGTGACGCCGAGAAACTGCGGCGGTACCGGCCTGTCGATTGACGGGATTCGGACTCCATGCTACAAGGCCCCTGGAAGGCACCTGACCATCCCTGAATCAGCCGTCTGCCGATGAGCCGTTCCCCCAGACGAGCCCGGAACCTGAGGGAGATCGCCTCCGTCATCTTCGCCCTCACGGCGGTCCTGCCCCTGCTCCTGTTCCTGTACATGCTCTACCGCTACGGCCTGCTCGATCAGTCCGAGAGCCAGTTCACCCTGCTGGCGGCCCTGTTCGTGGCCATTCTGGGTTTCTTCGCCTTCCAGCAGGTCATGGTCCGGATCGCACGGCTGGCCCGCGCGATGGGCGAGGTGCAGATCGGGGCCGCGGTGACGCCCCTCGTGGTGGGAGCCGCCGAGGTCGCCGAGATGGGCCAGATCCTCGAGGCGTTCAACCGGCTCCTTGAGGAGCTGCGGGGGACGACCAGGGAGCTCGAGAACCTGGTCTACAAACTGGCGACGCTGAGCGAGCTCACCGAGCTGGCCTCCCGCATCCCGAACATCGGGGAGCTCCTGGGCCTGGTGCTCGAGCGGGCCATGCGGACCGTCAACGCCACGATCGGCTCGATCATGCTGGTCGAGGCGGACGGCCAGACCCTGCGCATCACCGCCTCCCGGGGGCTCGAGGAGTCCGTCGCCGCGGAGACCGTGCTGCGCGTCGGCGAGGGGATCGCGGGCTGGGTCGTCCAGCAGGGCGAGCCGCTCCTGGTGGACGACATCGAGCAGGATTCCCGGTTCGCCCGCGCCAACGACCCGAAGTACGGCGGCGGTTCCTTCCTCTGCCTGCCGGTCCGGGTGAAGGAGCGCGTGATCGGCGTGATCAACCTGGCCAAGAAAGGCGACCGCGGCTCCTTCAGCCCCAGCGACCTGCAGTTCTTGAACACCCTGCTCGCCCATATCGGGTTCGCCATCGAAAACGCCCGGCTGCTGGAGGAAGCCCGGCAGGCGGCCACGCGGCTCGGCCGGGTGGTGGAGGAGCAGCAGGGCCAGCTCACCCTGGCCGAGCAGCAGGTCCTGCAGGCCGAGAAGCTCGCCGCGCTGGGGGAGCTCGTGGCGGGCGTCGCGCATGAGATCAACAACCCCCTGGCGGTCGTCATCGGCGCGGCCGAGCTGCTGGCCCCGCAGGTCCCCGAGCCCCTCCGTGCTTCGCTCACCCGGATCCTGGAGGCGGGCAACCGCGCGGGCCGGATCGTCGAGGCCCTCTTGACCTTTGCCCGACGGCAGACGCCGGAGCGCCGGTGCTGGAACCTGCCCGCCCTCGTCCAGGAGGTCCTGACCCTGAAGGCCGCCGATCTCCAGCTCAGCCACATCGCCGTGGAGCTCGACCTCGCCCCGGACCTGCCTGCCGTCTGGGTCGATGGGGGCCAAATCCATCAGGTCCTGCTCAACCTCATCAACAACGCCCACCAGGCCATGGCGGGCCAGCCCCAGGGAGGGCGGCTGCGCCTGGTCGGCACGCGGCTGCCCCCGAACTCTGTGCGCCTGGTCGTGGAGGACTCGGGCCCGGGGATTGCGGCCGAGCACCTGCCACGGGTCTTCGACCCCTTCTTCACCACGAAGGGTAGAGGCACCGGGCTGGGCCTGAGCATCTCCTATGGGATCGTCCAGGAGCACGGAGGGACCCTCAGCGTCACGAGCGTCCCGGGAGAGAAGACCGCCTTCACAATCGACCTCCCGGTTGGGGAGCCCACCGAGCTGCCCCCCGGGCCCGCGCCCATCCCCGCGAAGCGACCCGTTGCGGGCCGTCAGGTGCTGGTGGTGGAGGACGAGGCGCAGATCCGGGAGCTCCTCCGGGAGTATCTCCAATCGGAGGGATACGCGATCGAGGCCGCGGCGAACGGCGAGGATGCCCTGCAGGTTCTCAGCCGGCGCCCGCCCGACCTGGTGATCTGCGATCTTCGTCTGCCCGGGATCGACGCGACCGAGCTCTACCGGCAGGCGGTCGTACAGCAGCCTGAGCTGGCCTCCCGTTTCCTTTTCATCACGGGCGGGCTCGTGTCCGAGCGGCTCGAGCGCTTTCTCCGCGAGACCGGCACCCCCCTGCTCAGGAAGCCCTTCTCCATCGCCCAGCTCGATCACGCCCTGCAGGAGTGCCTGGGCTAGCGTTCAGTGGTGCGAGAGGGGGGACTCGAACCCCCAAGGGTGGAAACCCACTGGATCCTAAGTCCAGCGCGTCTGCCTGGTTCCGCCACTCTCGCCTATATGAGTCCGTTAAAATCTAACCTACTCCTCCCGCTTGCCACTGGCAACGCTATGATGCTTCTATCACCCGGAGCTCCCGCGACGGCCTCGGGGGGCCGGCACGGCCGGCAGGAGGCGGGCGGTCAGCTCCCTACCTTGCCGCCGTCCTGGCGGTAGATGGCCACGACGCTGGGCCGCGGCGGCATGTCCGCCCGGTAGTCGGGGAACCGGCTGATCGGATTCGCAAAGGTCGAAGCCTTCCCCCTGCCACTCTCCTCGTACGGCGCCTCGCCGGGATGCTGGATGGCCACGAAGAACGTCCGGTTGTCCGGAGTGAACGCCGGCCCGCAGACCTCGCACCCCACCGGCCCGCTGAGGAACATCCTGGCCAGGCCGCGCCCCGGTCCCTCGGTCTCCACTACATAGACCCCGTCGTTGGCCTTGATGGCGGCAGGCTGCCCATCCGTGGTGATCCATAGCCGCCCGGCTGCGTCAAAGGCCACGTTGTCAGGGGTCGCGAGCCAGCTCACGTCCTTGTGCCCCTGGTAGTATGCCCGATGGTGGGGGTTGTTCGGGTTGCCGCAGGCGATGAAGATCCCCCAGCGGAACCTCGTGGCGGTGTGCTCCCCGGCCTCCTCGCTCAACTCGATGATGTGCCCGAACCTGTTGTCGGGGCGGGGATTGGCCCGATCCACCTGATCGGCCCCCCGCGCGATGTTGTTGGTCATCACGGCGTAGACCTTCCCCGTCTGGGGGTGGACCGCCACATCCTCGGGGCGATCCATCTTCGTGGCCCCCAAGAGGTCCGCGGCGCGCCGGGCGTTGATCAGCACCTCAGCCTGGGAGGCGAACCCATTGGCCGGGATCAGCGGGCCCTGCCCGAACCGCAGCGGCAGCCACTCCCCCGTGCCGTCGTCTCGGAATCTGGCCACGTAGAGCGTGCCGGCGTCCAGAAGCCTCAGGTTGCCCGCCCGGTTGGCCGGGTCGTACCGGCCCGCGCTGACGAACTTGTAGAGATACTCGAACGGCTCGTCGTCACCGGAGTACACGACCACGTGGCCGCGCCGGGCGAGCACGACGGTGGCCGCCTCGTGCTTGAACCGCCCGAGGGCCGTGCGCTTCACCGGGACCGAACTCGGATCGTACGGGTCCACCTCGACGACCCACCCGAACCGCAACGGTTCATGGGGTTCCCTCGACATGTCGAATCGGGTATGGTGGCGGGCCCAGCCGTACAGGTCCTGCACGCCGTACCGCCTGTGGACGGCCCGTATCGACTGGTCCGTCACGCCCTCCACCGTTCCCCCGAAGTAGAAATGAAAGTTCTCCTCACACGTCAGGACGGTCCCCCACGGGGTGGTGCCCCCCGAGCAGTTGTTCAGCGTGCCGCGGACGAGGGTCCCGGCGGAGTCGTATGAGCTCTTCAGCCACGGATGCCCGGCCGCGGGCCCGCTGATGGCCATGCGCGTCTCCCCGGTCAGCCGGCGGTTGTAGGGGGAGCGCCTGACGTAGCGCCATGCCCCGCTGGCCTCTCGCTGAGCCTCGACCACTGAGACGCCGTGGGCGGCAAGCTCGATCTCCACCATCTCGCGCGTCTTGCGCTCGATCCTGCCGTCCCAGCGCGGAAACATCAGCCCGGGGTTCGTGTATTCGTGGTTGACCACCAGGAGCCCGCGGGCCGAGCTTCGAGCGCCGCGGGGAAGCGGCAGGAAGCCGACGCAGTCGCAGTTGTACCCGAACTGGAGCGCCTGCTTTCGCGGAGTCTGGGTCCTGGGGTCAAGCCCTGGCGCGCCGGGGATCACGGGATCGCCCCACCGGACCACCACGGAGTACGCGTATCCGGCTGGCACGAGCAGCCTGTCTTCCGTGGAGTGGGTCAGGGCCGCAAATCCGGGGGAGCCCGCCGCCTGAGCGCGCGAGCAGGGCGGCGGGCCGGCCAATGCGAGCACGAGGCCCGCCATCCCCTCCTCGAGCAGCCTGCGGCGGGAGAGGTAGCGCGCCAGCACGGAATGGAAGATCGGGGCGGCCCGGGCGCCAGCGGCTGCGGGCGCGCTAGCGGAGGCGCCGCTCGGCCGCCTCGGCGAAGGCCTGCGTGATCAGGTCCTCGGCCGTCAGGCGGCGCTCGACCTCCCCGCGGGCGTACCAGAACTCCTGCTGCTCCATGATGTTCTCCACCGGGACCCGGCCCGTCGGGTCGATGCACATCTTCTGGCTCTTCGCCACGATCTCGGGAGACACCTGCGTGTACTTGCTCACCACCCGGACCACCTCCTCCCCCTGGGGGGCCTTCAGGTAGTCCCGGATTCCCTTGACGTAGGCCACCATGAACCCCACGGCCTGGTCCCGGCGCTGGGTCATGAAGTGCTCGGCGTAGAACATCATCCCGACGTTGGCCCCGTTGACGATGGGGACCTCCCGGGAATTCAGGAACGGCTCGGCGTCCCCCGCCTCGATGGCCCGCACCCCCTGGGGGTCCACGATGTGGGCCACGTCAATGGCCTTCTGCCGGAAGGCGACGGGCATCTGCGGGAAGCCGAGGTAGACGAGCTTCACGTCCTTGTACGTGAGGCCTGCCCGCTCCAACAGCCTGGCCAGCAGGTAGACAGGCGCGCCGGCCGGCGCGTTCAGCATGATCCGCCGGCCCTTCAGGTCCCTGGGCGAGGTGATCTCGCCGGCCAGGTCCTTGCGCACGAGGAAATAGGAGTAGCCGCACCCGGGGCCGAGGGTCCCCTTGTCCCCGACGATCTTCATCCGGACCCCCTTGGCCACAGAGTTGAAGTGGCCGGCGGCCACGCTGCCGGTCCCTACTTCCAGCGTAGCGGTCTTGAGGGCCCCGTACATGTCGGCCGCCGTCCTGAAGCGGCTCAGCTCCACCCGGAGGCCCTGCTCCCGGTAGTAGCCCTTCTCGATGGCGAGGAAGTAGGGGGCCCAGGAGACGAGAGGGAGGTAGCCCATCCGGACCTCCTTCAGCTCCTGCGCGCCCGCGGGGCGTGCCCCGAGGTCGGCTCCCCCAGCGGCGAGCAGGCCGAGCCCGACCGCCCCCGCCGTCGCCAGCACCACCTTCCAGCCGCGCATCGTGATCCCGCCCATCGTCCCCTCCGCGCCCGTCAGACGGGCATGAGCCCGTGCTTCTTCGCCGGGCGATCCTGCTGCTTGGTCTCCAGCACGCGCAGGGCCCGGATGACGCGCCGCCGCGTCTGCGCGGGCAGGATGGCCGCCTGCGCGTACTGCTTCGAGATCGCGTCGAACGGGCCGGTGAACCGCTCCTCGTACTCCTCGATCTTCTGCTGGCGGACCGTGTCGGGGTCGGGGGCAGCCTCGATCTCCTTCCGGTACAGCACGTTCACCGCCCCGCCGGCCCCCATGACGGCCAGCTCCACGCCCGGCCAGACGAAGACCTGATCGGCCCCGGTCTCCCGGGTGCACATCGCCTGCTTCGCCCCACCGTACCCCTTGCGCAGCACCACGGTGATCTTCGGGACCGTGGACTCCGAGTACGCGTAGAGCATCTTCGCCCCGTGCCGGATGATCCCCATCTTCTCCTGACGGGTCCCGGGGAAGAACCCCGGCACGTCCACGAGGGTCAGGATCGGGAGGTTGAAGGCGTCGCAGAACCGGATGAAGCGGGCCGCCTTGTCCGAGCAGTCCGCGTCCAGGCTCCCGCCCAGGAACATCGGCTGGTTCGCCACGATCCCGAGGGGCCGGCCGTCCATCCGGGCGAGGCCGATAACGAGGTTGCGGGCGAAACGCGGCTTCAGCTCCAGGAACTCCCCGCGGTCCACCAGGCGCGCGATGACCTCGAGCATGCTGTAGGGTTTGCGCATGTCCTCGGGGACGACCTGATCGAGGTCCTCGACCAGCCGGTCCGGGTCGTCGCCGGGCTCGGCCCGGGGCGGCCCCTCGCGGAAGCTCGCCGGGAGGAACCCCAGCAGGCGCCGGATCTGCCCGAGGCACTCCTCGTCACTCTTCGCGACGAGGTCGGCCACGCCGGAGACCTCGGAGTGGACCTTGGCCCCCCCCAGCTCCTCCATGGTGACCTCCTCGCCCAGGACCTCCTTGATCACGGGGGGGCCGGTGATGAACATCTGGCTCGTCCCGCGCACCATCAGGATGATGTCCGTCAGGGCCGGCGAGTAGGAGGCCACGCCGATGCACGGCCCCATGATCGCCGAGATCTGGGGGATCACGCCGGAGGCCTGGGTGTTGCTGAAGAAGATCTTCCCGATCGCCTTCGTGACGTCGAGCCCCTCCGGGGTCCGGGCCCCGACCGAGTCGAACAGGCCGATGACGGGGACCCCGAGCCGGGCGGCCGTGTCGATGGCGTAGCTGATCTTCTCGGCGTGGACGCTCCCGACCGCCCCGGCCAGGACCGTGCGGTCCTGGGCGAAGACGTAGACCGGCCGGCCGTCGATCCGCCCGTGTCCGGTGACCACGCCGTCGGTGGGCTGCCGGCGCTCCGCCATGCCGAACTCCCGGCACTGGGTCTCGGCCAGCATGAACTCCTCGACAAAGGAGTCCGGGTCCAGCAGCCGCTCGATCCGCTCCCGGGCGGTGAGCTTCCCCTCGGCGTGCTGTTTGGCGATGGCCCGCTCGTCACCGCGCAGGACCCGCTCCTCCAGGGCCAGCAGCCGCTTCGTGATCTCCTCCCGACTCCGTGGCATGGCTCCCCTGTCCTCACCCTGATCGCGACATCACCCGATCCCCAGGCCCTTCAGGACCGAGAGCATGATGGCCGCGGCCATGATCGAGCCGACCTGCCCCCCGGTGTTGGCGCCCATGGCGTGCATGAGGAGGTGGTTCTTCTTGTTGTAGCGCTGCCCCTCAACCTGGGCCACACGGGCAGCGCGCACATGAGCTTGCCGAAGAGCACTCCTGTCGCCGTGTCCAGCCCGATGGCGATGAAGCCCAGGGCCAGGACCATGAGGGTCTCCACCCGCAGGAACCTGTCCGCCCCCATAGTCGCCCCGATGCTGATCCCCAGGAGCAGGGTCACGATGTTGGCGATCTCGTTCTGCGAGGCGAGCCTCAGGCGCTCGACCGCCCCGGCCTCCTTCAGGAGGTTCCCGAGCATGACCATCCCCATGAGCGGCGTCCCCAGGGGGGCGATGATGGAGGTGACGATGGTGGTGGCGATGGGGAAGACGAGCTTCGCCGTCGGCGCCGCGGACCGCTGCACGCTCCCCATCACCACCCGCTTCTCCGACTCGGTGGTGAGGGCCCGCATGATGGGGGGCTGGATCAGGGGGACGAGCGACATGTAGGAGTAGGCCGCCACCGAGACGGCGCCCAGCAGGTGCGGGGCGTACTTCGAGGCGACGTAGATGGCGGTGGGGCCGTCGCACGCGCCGATGATCCCGATGGCCACGGCCTCGACCAGGGAGAACTTCAGCAGCAGGGCCAGGAGCAAAGTGAGGAAGATCCCGAACTGCCCGGCCGCGCCCAGGAGCAGGATCCGGGGGTTCTCGAGGAGCGGCCCGAAGTCCGTCATGGCCCCGATCCCGATGAAGATGAGGATGGGGAAGATCTCGGTGAGGACGCCGGCGTCGTAGAAGGTGCGCAGCACGCCGCCCGGCTCCATGAGGCCGGCCAGGGGGATGTTGACCAGGATGGCCCCGAAGCCGATGGGGACCAGGAGCAGCGGCTCGAACCCCTTCCGGATCCCCAGGAAGAGCAGGAGGCAGCCGATGGCGAGCATGAGGACATGCCCGGGAGTGAGGGCGCCCACCCCCAGGAGCAGCCCGCGCGCCCCGGCCTCGACGGCCGTCGCGAGGTCCACTACCCCGGCCCCGCGGCCCCTTCCTTGTCCAGCGGGAAGAGGCGCTTCAGCAGCACGATCAGAAGGCTCAGGAGCCACAGGCTGAGCAGCGTCCCGCCCATGCCGATCACGGCCAGCGTGAGGCCCAGGGTCAGCTCGCTCCCGATCACTCCAGCACCGCCAGGACCATATCCGGGTGCACCGCCTGTCCCACCTCGACCCGGATCTCCCTCACGGTCCCGTCCTCCGGGGCCACGATCGGGATCTCCATCTTCATGGCCTCGATCACGACGACCGGATCATCCTCGCGCACCCGGTCTCCCACCCGCACCTTCACCTGCAGGACCTTCCCCTCCATGGGGGCCACCACCGGCGTCGCCATTCACAAGCCCTACCCTCTGGTGTCCGCTGCCGCTCGCCGACCGCGCCGCTCCTGTTCCCGCAGCCACGGCCGCACCCACCGGGACTATCCCGCCCCCATCGGCCGCTCGCCGGGCGTCGCGCCCCCGAAGCCGTAGTCGAGTCCCTGCTGCCGGATCACCTCCTCCGTGATCATCCTGTTAAGGCGCTCCACGATGGCGTGGCGGTCCGCGCCCCCGTCGTTCTCGATGATCTCGCGCACGGCGGCGGGGCGGGCCGACATCATCACGAGCTTCGTCCCGATCAGCGTCGCCTCCTCGATGCTGTGCGTCACGAAGAGGATCGTCTTCTTGGTCTCCCGCCAGATCCGCTGCACCTCGCCCTGCATGATCCGCCGGTTCTGGGCGTCCAGGCCCCCGAACGGCTCGTCCATGAGCAGGATCTCCGGCTCGACGGCCAGCGCCCGGGCGATGGCGGCCCGCTGCCGCATCCCGCCGCTCACCCTGTTCGGGAAGTAGTCCTCGAACCCGGCCAGCCCGACGAAGCGCAGGTAGTCCGTGGCGACCTTCCGCCCTCGCTCCCCCTCCCCCCCCAGGGGCTTGAGCACCAGGGCCACGTTCTCCCGCAGCGTCTTCCACGGGAGCAGCCGGTCCTCCTGGAAGACGAACCCGATCCGGTGCTCCGGCAGGTGGGCGAAGTCCAGAGGCTTGCCCTCGATGAGGACCTCCCCCGCCGTGGGCTCCTCCATGCACCCGATGATCCGGAGCAGCGTGGTCTTCCCGCAGCCGTTGGGCCCGAGGATGCAGAGGAACTCCCCCTCCGCCACGCTGAAGCTGATGCGGTCCAGGACGGGGATCAGGTAGTCCTTGGACACCGCCCGGACCTCCACCTTCACCGCCACCGCTGGACCCTCCGGGAGAGCGCCTCGAAGACGAGCTTGTCGGTGAGCATCATGATGAGGATCATCACGGCCGCCCAGACGAACACCATGTCGGTGGCCAGGATCTCGCGGCTGTAGTTCATGATGTAGCCGACCCCGGAGGTCACCCCGAAGATCTCCGCTACCACGCTCACCTTCAGGGCCAGGCCGAACCCGACCTTCATCCCGGCGACCAGGTACGGGATGGTGGACGGGATGACGATGCTCCGGAACCGCTCCCACTCGCCGAGCCGGTAGACCCTGGCCATCTCGAGGTGCCGCGGGTCCACGTTCTCCACCCCCTCGACCACGTTCGAGGCCAGCACCGGCAGGGTGATCATCAGGGTGGTGAACATGGGGGCCATGTCCGTGAGGCCGAACCAGATGAGCGAGACCACGATCCAGACGAAGACCGACGTGCTGTTGAGCACCGCGATGACGTCGTGGACCGCGATCCGCGCCTGCCGCCAGGCGGAGGCCAGCAGCCCCATGGTGATGGCCGCGACCAGGGCCAGGCCGAATCCCACGACGATCCGGTAGAAGGTGGCGCCGGCGTGCTTCCAGAGCTCCCCCGAGACGAGCACCCGCCTGAGCCCGGCCACGACGGCACCCGGTGGCGGCATCACGTAGCTGCCGAAGGCGCTTGACAGGGCCCTCCAGACCAGCAGGACGAGGACGAAGACGACAATGGTGGAGACGTGCAGGCGCTCGGCCAGCCGGGAGAGGTCGGAGGCCGCCCCTCTCCCCTTGGCTGCCGGCCCCCCGAGCGCCGCCTCCCTGGCCATGGTGCCCCCTGGCCGCCCGCGCCTAGCCCCGCCAGAAGAACTCCCGCCGGACGCGGTCGGGGCTCTCCCAGATAGGCGAGGTCAGGTAGCCCGACTCCTTGTTCAGGCGGAGCTGGACCAGCAGGGTCTCGATGTGCTCGTCCGTGAGCCCGGCCATCATGCGCACGGTCTGGCCGTGGGCGAACTCCACCACATTCTGGGGGAGCTTGGTGATGGCCATGACGTGGCGGATGGCCCGGGGCCGGTCGTTGTACCAGATCTGCACCGCCTGCTCCTGGGCCTTGTTGAGGTCCGCGGCGAACTTCGGGTGCTGCCGCAGGAACTCCGGGTGGGCCAGGTAGCAGACGTGGACGGCGTAGTCATTGCGGCCGGTGGCCTTGCGCCACAGGTCGATCTGCTTGGTCAGGTAGACGTGGCGGCCGGTCAGCACGAGCTGATCGGTCATAGGCTGCCAGCCCACGATCCCCTCCACCTCCCCCTTGTTCAGGAGGTTGACCAGGTCCGGCGGCCCGCCCGCTGTCACGATCCGGTTCTCCTTGACCAGGTCGAAGCCGTACCCCTTCTTGACCAGCGCCACGATGTCGTTGTGGGTCGTGGTCCCCACGATGGAGGCGAGCTTCCGCCCCTTCAGCTCCTCGACGGCCTTGATGGGCGACCCCTTGGGCACGACGATCGCGCCGAGCACCGCCGTGGCCACCCCGACCACCCGCAGGGGCACCCCCTGCTCGAACATCTTGGCCGCCAGGGCGAAGCTCATGTCGATCGAGTCCACCTTGCCGGCCGCGTAGGTGTTCACCAGCCCCGCCGGCGAGCCGCCCACGGCCGTGTACTCGGCGTCCCAGCCAAGCTTCCCCAGCAGATCCTCCTGGTGGATGATCTCGGTGGCGGTCCAGCCGAGCTGCAGGTACGCCAGCCGGACCTTCGGCCGCTGCCCCCAGGCCGGGGGGACCCAGGCCGGTCCCAGCCCTGCGCCCGCCAGCGACGCGCCCAGGACGGAGGCGCCCTTCAGAAAGGCCCGACGGCTGATCGTGCGCCCGTGCTCTCGCCTCGTCTCCATGGTCTCGTCCCTCCCTGCGGACCCGGCGTCCGCACCCGTGCTGGCCCCTGCTGCTCGCTCTCCGCCGGGCCGGACGCGATCCCACGACAGCCCGGACCCCACACGCGAGGTGGCCTTTCTTCTCGTACCCTCATGCCTCGGCCATTTCAAGCGCCTTTTCACCACCGTGGCCCCGCGGAGCCGCGGCCGCGCCCTGTGCCGTCTCATCCTCCAGCAGGACCACCGCATCCACCGCCACACATCCGTCGGGGCCTGCGATCAGGGGGTTCACATCCAGCTCCCGCACTTCAGGGTTGGCCACCAGGAGCTCCCCGACCCGCACGATCTGCTCCACGAGGGCCGTCTCGTTCAGGGGGGGCGACCCGCGATAGGCCCCGAGCAGCTTTGCCGCGCTCAGCTCCCGGAGCATCGCCCGCGCCTGCCCGGCGTTCAGGGGCGCCGGGCGGAGGGCCACATCCCGGTAGACCTCCGCATGGATCCCGCCCAGCCCGGCCAGCACCACCGGGCCGAAGCTCGGGTCACGGCGGCCACCCAGGATCAGCTCCACTCGCCCCCGGGCCATGGCCTGGACGACGAAACCCACCTCCGGGCCGAAGCGCTCCCGGATGGCCCCGCAGGCGCTCCGCACGCCGGGCGCATCCGGCACGTCGAGCCAGACGCCGCCCCGGTCGCTCTTGTGCAGGAGCCCGGGCCGGAGCGCCTTGACCGCGACCGGAAACCCCAGGGCCGCGGCGGCCTCCACCGCCTGGTCGGCCGTGGGGGCGGCGCGCTCGGCCACCACCGCGACCCCGTACTCGGCCAGCAGGGCCTTGGCCTGCACCTCGTCCAGCACGCGCGGCTCCCGGCCCCTGCTGGCCAGGAGCCGCGAGCGCCGGGGGGTCCGGGCCGCGTCCGCCGGTTCCGGGGCAGGCGCGCAGGCCAGCCGCGCCCGGGCGTACCGGACGAGCGCCGCGTAGGCGCGGGCCGCCCGCTCGGGCGACGGAAAGATCGGGATCCCCTGCGCCTCGAACACCTGCTGGATCTGGGGGACCGCGGCCACGCACGCGAGGATCGGCTTCCCGGACCGGCGGCGCGCCTCCACGAATGCCTGAGCAAACTCCGGCTCATCAAGCCCCACGTTGATCGCCAGGGCCCCGGTGATCGCCTCGTCCCCCAGCACGGCGTCCACGCAGGCGCCGAACCGCTCCGGCTCCATCTGGGGCGTCATGTCCACCGGGTTGCCGGAGGCCCCGAACGGCGGGATCAGGGCCCGCACCCGGGCCCGGGTCTCCTCCCGCAGCGGGGGCACGCCCAGGCCCAGCTCCTCGCAGGCGTCGCTCGCGATCACGCACGGGCCGCCGGAGATGGTCAGGAGCGCGAGCCCTTCCGGGCCCGGGATCCCCGTGGGGTAGCTCGCCAGGGCGAGACACAGGTCGAAGAACTCCTCCGTCTCGCGGGGCACGACGGCCCCGGCCTGCGTCAGCAGGGCCCGGAACACCTCGGCATCCCCAGCGAGGGCCCCGGTGTGCGAGCGGGACGCGCGTCGCCCGGCCGGCGTGCGCCCGGCCTTGAGCACCACCACTGGCTTGCGCGCCGCCGTCCGCTGCACCGCCGCGCGCAGCGCCGGGCCATCGGGCACCCCCTCGATGAAGAGCGCCACCACCGTCGTCTCGACGTCCTCGGCCAGGTACGCCACGACCTCCGCGTGGGTGAGGTCCACCTGGTTGCCCAGGCTCAGGAACTTGGCCACGCCGAAGCGGCGGCGGCGCGCCTCCTCGAAGAGGAGCCCCCCATAGGCCCCGCTCTGCGAGACGAAGCTGATCCCGCCCGGGATCCGGGGGAGGTCCCAGAAGTAGGACCCATTCAGGCACCGGTGGCTGTTGTACACCCCCATGCAGTTCGGCCCGACGAGGCGCATCCCGCTGGACCTGGCCACGGCCCGGAGCTCCAGCTCGGCCGCTTGACCGGCCTCCCCCGTTTCCCCGAACCCGGAGGCCAGGACCACCAGGGCCCGGGCCCCGGCCGCCGCGGCTTCCCGGACCACCCCGAGGACCCGGTCCCCGGGCACGCTCACGAGCACCAGCTCCGGGGGCGCGGCCAGCTCCGTCAAGCGCCGGCTGGCGGCCACGCCGAGCAGCTCGGGCTCGGCGGGATGCACGACGGCCACCTGGCCGGTGTAGCCGTACTCCAGGAGGTTCCTGAGCAGGACGTGGCCCAGCTTGCGCGGGTCGCGGGAGGCGCCCACCACGGCCACGCTGCGCGGCGTGAAGAGGGCGTCGAGGGAAGGCATGCTCAGCCGTGGCCGGCCTGGCGGATGGCCCTCAGCAGACGCTCGGGCGTGATCGGCAGCTCCGTGACCCGCACCCCGATCGCATCGTAGATGGCGTTGGCCACGGCGGGCGCGGTGCAGATCGCGCCGGCCTCGCCGATCCCCTTGGCGCCGAACGGGCCGGCCGGGTCGTCGGTCTCGATCAGGATGACCGTGGTCCTGGGCATGTCTGCGCCGGTGATCAGACGGTAGTCCACGAAGTTCGGGTTGAGGATGGCCCCCTGGCGCACGACCAGCTCCTCGGTCAGCGCGTACCCTAGGGCCATGGCCAGCCCTCCTTCGATCTGTCCCTCGGCCCCGAGGGGGTTGATGGCCCGTCCCACATCGTGGGCCGCCACCACGCGGAGAACCTGGACCTCGCCGGTCTCGATGTCCACCTCCACCTCGGCGGCCTGGGTGCCGAAGGTGTAGGTGGTGGAGATGTTCCCGATGAACCGCTTGTCCTGCATCTCGGTGGGGGGGTCGTAGAAGGCTTGCCCTACGATCATCTCCCCGTGCTCCTTGAAGTGGCCCGCCCGGATAGCCTTGTCATAGGGGAGCTCTTTGCGCGGGTCCGTGACCGAGCGCACCACTCCCTCCTGGACCACCAGGCGCTCCACAGGCTCGTTCAGGACCCGCGCGGCGATCTGCAGGAGCTGCGCCTTCGCGTCGGCCGCGGCCAGGCGGGCGGCGTTCCCGGCGATGAACGTGGTCCGGCTGGCATGGACCCCCACGTCCCAGGGGGTGATGGCGGTGTCGTCGTTCACCACCTGGACGCGCTCCAGCGGGACCCCCAGCTCCTCGGCGGTGATCTGCGCCAGGGCCGTCTCCGCCCCCTGCCCGATCTCGGAGGCGCCCGTCAGGAGCGTCACCTTGCCGAAGTCGTCGATCTTCACGATGGCCCCGCAGCCATCCGACTTGTAGACCCTGGCGCCCCCCGCGACGTGGAAGAGCGAGGCGAACCCGATGCCGCGCAGCCGCCGGCCATCGCCCCGCCGGGCTGCCGGGCCGGCCCAGCCCATCTCCCGGGCGGCGGTCTCCAGACACTCCCGGAGCCCGCAACTCGTGATGGTCATGGCCTGGGGGGTCAGGTCCCCGGGGCGGTTGGCGTTGCGCAGGCGGAACTCCAGCGG
The DNA here is from genome assembly GCA_016183025.1 of Deltaproteobacteria bacterium. Taxonomy (GTDB): domain Bacteria; phylum Desulfobacterota; class JACPFL01; order JACPFL01; family JACPFL01; genus JACPFL01. The sequence goes on from JACPFL010000186.1 coordinate 17,110, forward strand.
GTCCATCCCCAGCTCGCGGGCCAGCTCGTCCATCTGGGACTCGACGGCGAAGGTCGCCTGCAGGTTCCCATACCCGCGCATGGCCGCCGTGGACGGGTTATTCGTGTACACCATGAGGCTGTCGAACTTCACGTGAGGGATCCGGTAGAGCCCCGTCACCGTCGCCATCATCACGTAGGGGGTGGTGGCCCCCCAGGAGACGTAGGCCCCGACATCCAGCAGGACGCGGGCCTCCCGGGCCAGCAGCGCCCCATCCTTCCTGGCCCCGCTCTTCACGGAGAACTGGACGGGCTGGCGGGTCGGGCAGGCGACGAACTCCTCCTCCCGCTCATACACCATCTTCACCGGACGGCCGATCTGCCGGGCCAGCAAGGCGCACAGGATGTCCATCGAATAGATATCGAGCCCGCGCCCGAAGCCGCCCCCGAGCTTCGGCTGGATCACGCGGATCCGATCCCCGGGCACGCCCAGGGCCTCGGACAGGTCCTTCTGGTAGAGGAAGGGGACCTGGGTGGTGCTCCAGATCGTCAGCCCTCCTTGAGGGTCCCAGCTCGCCACGCACCCCATCGTCTCCAGGCAGGCGTGCGTGACGTAGCGGAGCGTGTAGGCCCGCTCCACCACCACGTCGGCTTCGGCGAAGGCCTGCTCCACGTCGCCGTGCTCGAAGGGGTAGGAGAGCTGGACGAGGTTGGACTCCAGCTCCTCGTGGATCCGAGGGGCGTCCGGTCGCAGGGCGGCCTCGATGTCGAAGACCGGGGGGAGCTCCCGGTAGTCAACCCGGATCTGCTCCAGGGCCTCCTCGGCCGTCTCCTCGTCCACCGCGACCACGGCCGCCACCTCGTCGCCCAGGCAGCGGACCCGGTCCACCTTCAGGGGGAGGTTGTCCTTCCGGAAGCCGAAGCGCAGCCCCGGGAGGTCCGCCCCGGTCAGGACCGCCCGCACCCCCGCGAGGCGCTTGGCCCGGCTCGTGTCGATGTGCAGAATCTCGGCGTGGGGGAGCCGGCTCCGGAGGATCCGGGCATGGAGCATCCGGGGCAGGACGAGGTCGTGGACGTACTGGGCCGCGCCCGTCGCCTTGTCCCAGGCGTCGAGCTTGGGCACCCGGCGTCCGATGACCTGGAACTCCGCCATTCCCTCCCTAGCTGCGGCGGAGCCGGGGTCAGCGGGGGAGGTAGCTGTTGTCCACCAGCTCCTCCATCCGGATCCGGCGCTCCTTCTCCATCCAGCCGAGCTGGACGAGCAGCTCCTGCTGCTTCTCCATGGCCTCCGAGCTGATCCGCGCGTCGCGCCGCCGGGCGTAGTCCTGCAGGCCGAGGTACAGGGGCGCGGGGATCTGCACCAGCTTCGCCTCCAGGATGGCCTGTCGGCTCTCCCGCGTGCGGTCCAGGTAGTAGCCGGTCGCCTTCACGAAGTCGCTGAGGAAGGCCCGCACCGCCTGGGCCTGCCGGGCCAAGTACGTCTCGGAGCAGAAGATCAGCAGCAGCTCCTCCTCGTAGGGGACCCCCTCCTTCGCGTTGAACAGGAGCTTCACCCCGCCCTTCTGCATCTCCGCGGCGTAGAACGGCTGAGGGAAGACTCCGGCGTCGATCTTCTTGGTCCGGAGGGCGTTCCCCATGGCCGGGAACGGGACGACCACGAGCTTGGCGTCCCGGTCGGGGTCCAGGCCGTGCTTGACCAGCGCCATGCGCGCCCACAGGTCCGTGGCCGACTTGTAATCCACGATCCCGATCGTCTTGCCCCTGAGGTCACGGACCGCGTTGATCCCGGCGTCAGCCAGGACCAGGTACGAGGTGCTGAACCCCTGCGGGCTCTCGATGACCAGGCTGGCCACGCCCTTGAGCTTCACCCCCTGGGCCCGGGCGAGGATCGCGGTCCCGGAGGGGACCGTGCCGCAGTCGAGCTGCCCGGCCTGGAAGGCGTTGAGCCGGTCCAGGTTGGCGCGGAACCGGGTGACCTGGAGCGTGTAGGCCCTGCCCTGATTGGGGGTCAGCTCCGGTCGGGCCTGCATGATCCACAGGTTGTCCTCGGCCGCGAAGCCGCCCCCGAAGCGCAGGGGCACCGGCTGAGCCGAGGCCACCACCGCGGTGCCGCCCAGGGCCACGGCCAGGATCACCACCCCCACCATCGCTCTGCCCATGCACCTCATCGCCGCACCCTCCAGTTAGAAGTCCAGCTCCCGGACGCCGTAGCTCTCCCACCGCCGCTCCACCTCGGCCAGCCAGGGCCGGTCCGGATAGGCGAGCGCCGGGTAGGGGAACTTCCGCGTCGCATCAATGCCCATCTTCGAAGCCATGTGGCGCTCCCCCTCGGGCTGGGAGAGGTCCTCGAGCTGCCCGACGTAGTCCGGCAGGATGATGACGTCGCGCTGGGGCTGCACCCGGGTGGCCACCGCCCACTCGACCTCGAAGGGGTTGTAGACGTCGACGTCGTCGTCGACCACGATGACCTGCTTGGCGAGCTGGGCCTTGGTCGCCCAGATGGCGTTCATGACCATCTTGGGGTGGGCGGGGTGGATCTTCCGGATCGCCACCACGAAGTGGTACCAGGCGCAGCCCGCCTCGGTGATGTGCACGTCCACCACCCCGGGGACCCCCATGGCCTTCAGCTCGCGCATGGCCAGGCAGGCATTGCCGATGCTCCGGAGCATGCTCGACTCGCTCGGCGGCTTCTGGCTCACGAAGCAGTGGTAGATCGGGTCCCGCCGGTGGGTGATCGCCTTGAGGTGGAAGACCGGCATGTCGTAGGTCGTGGACATGTAGCCCAGGAACTCGCCGAAGGGCCCCTCCCGCTCGGTCTCCCCTGGGTGGATCTCCCCCTCGAGGACGATCTCGGCCGTGGCCGGCACGTCCAGATCCACCGTCTTCCCCCGCACGAGCTGGATCGGCCCGCCCTTGAGCCCGCCCGCGACCTCCAGCTCGCTCATCCCGTAGGGGACCTTCGAGACCGCGGCGAAGGAGCAGACCGGCTCGGGGCCCAGGGCCACGGCCACGTCCATGGCCCCCTTCTCCCGGAACTTGGCGAAGACCATGCCGACGTGCTGCAGGGGGTTGACGAAGAGCCCGGTGGTCCTCGGCGACTTGTACATCATCCGGTAGGTCCCGAGGTTCACGAAGCCCGTCTCCGGGTCCCGGACGATGACGCAGGGGGCGGTGACATACGGGGCCGCATCCCGTCCCGGCGTCCAGACGGGCAGGGGGAGCCGGTCGAGGCTCGCCTGCTCGCCGGTCAGGACCACCTCCTGGCAGGGGGCCTCCGTGACCCGCTCAGGCGGGATCGGGTGGGTGAAGGCGGCATCCCAGCGCGCCAGGATCTGCTCCTCCTTGACGTCCAGCGCCTTGGCGTAGCGGCGGCGGTTGGTGTACAGCCCCACGCAGAGCGGCATCTGGAACCCCTTGACCCGGTCGAAGATGAGGGCCGGGCGCCGGGCCGAAGGCATCTGCAGGACCTTCCGGGTCACGGCCGGGATCTCCCACTCCCGTTCCACCTCCCGGGTGACGTGGGCGATCTCCCCGTCCTGCTCCAGTCGCTCCAGGTACTCGCGGAAGCTCCCGATCATGATTCCTCCGTCCTGCCCCGACGCCTCAACGGGCTCTCCGCCGGTCCACCACCCGCACGGCCTTCCCCTGGGGGCGCTCCAGCTCCCCCTCCGGCACGAACGTGACCTCCATGGAGAATCCCAGGAAGTCCCGCAGCTCGCGGCGAATGCGGTCGTGCGTCTCAGCGGTGAGCCCGGGCCGCGCCTCCACCGCCAGGCTGAGCTGGTCCACACCTCCGGGTGACCGGTCCAGCACGAGCTGGTAGTCGTTGGCCACCCCATCGTGGCGCATGAGGAGCTGCTCGACCTGCGAGGGGTAGAAGTTGACCCCGTGGTAGATGATCATGTCGTCCACGCGTCCCTTGAGCCGGTCGATCCGCAGGTGCGTCCGGCCGCAGGCACAGCGCTTCCGGGAGAGGACGCGGGTGATGTCCTTGGTCCGGTACCGGACGAGCGGCAGCCCCTGCCGGGTGAGGGTGGTCACGGCCAGCTCCCCTTCCTGTCCGTCCTCGACGACCTGCCCGGTCTTCGGGTCGAGAACCTCGACCAGGTAGTGGTCCTCCCAGACGTGGATCCCCTGGTGGGCCTGGCAGTCGATCCCCAGGCCCGGCCCGCCGGTCTCCGTCATCCCGATGATGTCGAAGGTCTCGATCCCCATCCCCTGCTCGATCCGGCGGCGCAGCTCGTCGCTCCAGATCTCCGAGCCGAAGATCCCGACCCGGAGCCTGGTCTCCTTGAAGTCGAACCCCTCCTGCCGGGCCACCTCCATGATGCGCAGCGGGTACGAGGCGATCGCGGCGATGACGGTGGCCCCCATGTCCCGCATGAGCTGGAGCTGCAGCAGGGTGCGGCCGGCGCCGATCGGGATGACCATGGCCCCGATGGCCTCCGCCCCGTAGTGGAAGCCGAAGCCACCCGTGAACAGGCCGAAGGACGGGGTGATCTGGATGACGTCCTCCCGGCCCACGCCCGCGGCGCGGTAGCAGCGGGCCATGATCTCTGCCCACTGCCGGATGTCCGCGCGGGTGTACGGGTTGACGATGGGCGTGCCCGTGGTCCCCGAGCTCATGTGGAAGCGGAGGAACTCGGTCCGCTTGCCGCAGGCATACGCGAACGGGTACGCCTGCCGGAGGTCATCCTTCTCCAGACAGGGGAGCCTCCGGAGGTCGGCCGGGGACTGCAGGGCCCGGGGCGAGGGCCGGCCCAGCCGGTCGTAGTAGGCCGGGCTCAGGTGGGCGATCCGGCTCAGGGAGCGACGCAGCCGCCGGAGCTGCAGGGCCTCCAGCTCGGCCCGGGACATTGTCTC